>JAILPJ010000055.1 GCA_024699605.1 Desulfovibrio sp.
TACCAGAATGGGTAAGTTCATTCAGTTGATTTCGTTCTTCATTGGTAAGAGTAACTCTGTATTTTGTGGGACGTCCCATATCGACCTCCGCCAGTTAGGGTAACTCCCGTGAGATCCCTTGTAGACTAGCGGAAGTTTGTAAATTTTCAAGTGTTACAAGGTAATAGTACTGTCAATGGAACGAGCTTCACCGCGAAACTTGAGAACAACGCTTCGGCCCGCGCTTTTGCAGCCTTATTGCCGCTCACGCTGCAGATGAAAGATCTGCACGGCAACGAAAAGTACCACTATCTGAAAACGTCTCTGCCGTCCCGGCCGGAAGCAGTGGGTCATGTCCGGGCCGGAGATGTCATGCTTTTCGGCGATGACTGCATCGTCATATTTTACAAGACGTTCGCCACATCCTACCGCTACACGCCTCTGGGCCGCTTCACCGATGCCGTGGCCCTTGAGCGAGCATGCCGTGGCGGGACCGTTAGCGTAATATTTAGCAAACCGTAACTGCCTTAGGGAGAAATCGCTATGTCCAAAAAAGTACTTGTCATTTCTTCGAGTCCCCGCAAGAACAGCAATTCTGACGCCTTGGCTGACGCCTTTGTGGAAGGCGCTAAGGCGGCCGGCCATTCCGTGGAGAAAATCAGCCTGCGGGACAAGACCATCAACTTCTGCAAGGGCTGTCTGGCCTGTCAGAAAACCAAGCGCTGCGTGCAGCATGATGACGCTGATCTCATCGCGCAGAAAATGCTGCATGCCGACGTGCTCTGCTTTGCCACGCCCATCTATTACTATGCCGTGTCCGGCCAGCTGAAGACCATGCTGGACAGGGCCAATCCGTTGTTTCCGGCGGATTATGCCTTCCGAGACGTCTACCTTCTGGCAGCCGCCGCAGAAGATAATCCCGCAGCCATGGACGGCGCAGTCAAGGATCTGGAAGGCTGGGTGGCATGCTTTCCGAAATGCCGTCTAGCCGGCGTCGTTCGCGGCACGGGCGTGACAGAGGCAGGCGACATAGGAAAACGCCCGGAAATCCTCAAGGAAAGCCGCGAGCTTGGTCAAGGATGCTAAGAATTCTCCCTAGAGGCGATAGATTTTGGGACTGTCCGTATGAAAAAGTGGACGCGACGCACATTCCTCGGCGCCATTGCTGGTGCCGGAGCCGGAGGTTTGATGTTCCTGAAGAGCGAGCGGTTCGGCGCGCTGCCGGAAGGTGATGACCTGAAAAGAATCATGAAGTCGCAGCACTATGTGAACGGGTTTTTCCAAAATGAACTGCCCACTCCTGTACTGGTCGAAGGTCAGAGCAAACTCGGAGCATGGCTGGATTTCTTGCTTTCAAAAAAGGATCGGCTCGTTCCGGAACATCCATTGCCTGCCGTAAAGACGGCCCTTGGGGAGCTGAATCGGCAGGCTGACCTTGTCCTTTGGCTAGGTCATTCCTCTTTTTACCTGCATCTGGCAGGCAAGCGCATCCTCATCGACCCGGTGCTGAGCAAATATGCAGCACCGCTGCCGGTTGCCGTTCGCGCCTTTGACGGAACGGACATCTACGAATCATCAGACATACCCAACATCGATTTACTTGTGCTTTCACATGACCATTGGGACCACATGGATTATCCAACGCTCACCGCTCTAGAGCCGCGCATCTCCCATGTCGTTTGCGGTCTTGGGATGGGCTCTCATCTTGCCCGCTTTGGATTCTCCAGAGAGAACATTCATGAAGGGGACTGGGGCGACAGCTTCAGCTTCGATGACGTGAGAGTCCATGTAACGCCCGCGCGGCATTTTTCAGGGCGTCTGTTTTCCAGCAACCGCACGTTGTGGGCTGGATTTGTCCTTCAGTCTTTCAAATGGCAAATATTTTTCAGCGGCGACAGCGGGTACGGGCCGCATTTTTCAGAGATTGGAAAGCGATTCGGAAAGATTGATCTCGCATTGATTGACATGGGACAGTACAATGATCGATGGAAATATATCCACATGCAGCCTGAGGAGTCTGCACGAGCGGCGTCCGATGTCCATGCCCGGCGTTTAATGCCGACACATGTGGGCAAATTCAGCATATCGCGGCATCCATGGGACGAGCCATTCGAGCGCATTGCCAACGCCTCGGCGGGGAAAGAATGGGCCTTGCTTACGCCTCGCATCGGCGAGCCAGTGTTGTTCGAAGATGAAAGACTGTATTCGGAATGGTGGAGAGATGTGGATGGCAGGTCGTGAAACAGTGCGCCGCGACGAACCTCAACAATCAGTGTGACAATGCCAGAAGCTCTTGACTTCCTGGCGCGCTGCCATTAACAGAAAATAAAGAGGCCCCGGTTGTGATCCCACCACTACCGGGGCCGAGTCTTTACAAGGGGCGACTAGCCCCAAAATCGGAAGCAGAGGACTGAGGCGAGACACACCACTTTGGCCGTAATTTCCACGGACAGGCCGATTCTCGTTTCCACGCCCTTTTTTTTGAAGAATACCGGTCAACTTTTGCAACTCTGTAGCGCTCCATGCCCAAGGACTGTTCGATTGACGAGATCGTTCTTCATCAGGCGCTCGCTAGCAGCAGCTTATATAATTACATGTTGCGATATTCTTTTCTTCAATATACACTGATATCTTACAGATAAAAAGAAAGAGCATCATAAAACACTTTACTCTATTACTAATTAAGACTCTTCGCCATCTGCCGGCATGGAGAAAACTATGGGCAAAAAGCCTAACAACAAAACACGTGTTGCCCATCGCGGTGACTGGAAAACAGAGCCAATGCCTGAACAGCATGAGACGTTCGTTCTTAAAAGGTCTTTCAGCGCTGAGGAAATGGACGCGCTCCGGCGCGGCAATATTCCGCAGGCTATGGAAGATAAGTGGTTTTGGTATATGGAGCGATCAACGCTTTTTGCCCACCGCAGCTGGACAGGATTCTGCATTTATCAAATTGACTTTACAGAAGACAATAATCATATCGTGACGGTCAACCGCGATCCCAAACAGTACAGGTGCACCAGCATCGAAGAGGACATCGATTCATTAAACAAGCTTTTAACCTGGTGGACCAAGACCCCCTATGATCACTATCATGAGTGGCTTTCGGAAACAGGCGACATCTTGAAGAAAGCAGGCAAGGTGTAGTGTGGAAGACAACTTCGCGTTGGCAGGCTGACAGCCAATGGGAATCAGCGAAGGAAAGCACAAGCTCCCTGCCAAAAGCCTGGCACCATTGCAATCGAGTTTCTGGCAAACAAGGTGGGATCCTTTGCGTCAAAAAAGCGCTCAGGCTTTTTTTTCCAGGTTTCCCTCCTTCCCAGACGAGCAAAGGTCAAGCAAGGAATTCTGCCGTGGCAAAAGCAACGATGGCATTCGTCCCTGACAGACCTGATCATTGGCTCCAAGCTGATCACAGAGCATGGGCGAAAGTGGATCGTGTGCCTGCCAGCGTTTTCTGGCCAGAGCGTGATTGCTATTCGCATAGCAGTAGAGACAACCATGGGGGCAGGTATCGTAGGCGCCCATATCGCGCCAGTCCATGCAGCGGCAACCTTTCCGCTCCCCGCCTTTGCGCCCGTTGGGCTTTATGACACAGCCAGTGGCCTCTCCGAGCCGTTCGGCGCTGGCACAACCTGATGCCCGAACACCCAGATGACTGAAACTTTGCGTTGTGCCGCAGCTTTGCAGCAGTATTTCTCTTTTTTGGGCAATCTTCGCTAGCCCACTGACCAGGGCTTCACGTTCCCAAGCCTCAAGCGGACGTGCCTGGGGAAAATTACGCCTGACCTTGCGATACATCTCCAGAAAAGAAAAAATGCACAGATCAACCTTGCCCTGCAGTTTCGCCGCAAGGTGGTCAAAGATGGCCAAATGCTCTTTCAGGCCATAGGCCTCTGTGAAAAGAAGAGGATCATAGCGCCAGACGACTCGTCGTTTTCCAGCCAGAGAGGCTACTTCCAAAAGATACTCGCAGGCCTCATCCACTGGTGGCACCAGAGGTTCAAGATCGCTGCCATAGGCAGTGATGGTGGCATGCAGAACCAGCCGAAAGCGTCGCAAAAGGGTTGGGAGATAGGCGAGCATCGGGCCCCAGTTTTTGGAACAGAGCAACAGCACGTCAATATGGGCAGGATCAAAATCATAGCGCAAAACCTGAGTGGGATAACGGGGATTGCGTGAGTAAAACCAGCCGGCTTCCATGCGGTTCATCAACCACTCAGCATAAAAAGCGGGAATATCCGTCCGACCTGAAGCATTTACGATCATTGCTCATCCCAAAAAGCCCCTGGCGCAACTTGCCTCCAAGGCTATGCAGATCTTCTGATCAGCTGAAGCGTGCGCCAGGCTCTGCTGCCAAGGTGTAGGCCGTGTGATAAGGATGCGGCGCTTTTGTGGTAGCAGAGAAAAAATTCAAGGCCTTGGCGCAAAAGGAGCGTGACTCGGAAAACCTCCAAGAACAGCCATGGCTTCCTCTCCCTGAAAGACACTCTGCCACACGCTCTGGCTGATCAAATGGGTGCTTGGAACGGGGAAGCCCTGAACAGGAAGCCTTCCCAAAGCAAACAAAATAGGATAGGGAAGCCAAAAAATCTTCTCAGCTTCCAACCGCTTTTTTTGTTAGGAGTTGCTCATGGATGCCGAGTCGGAAAAAAGTACGTCTCTTCAGCAAACATCCAAAGCCAAGACAAACGAAGGCTATCAAAGCAAAAAGTCCTTTGACAACATTTATATTGCCTTGGCCGCTATTCTGATCGTAGCGGTCGTCGTTTATCTCGCCTATTTTTATTACAACAACCACCGCGAGCCCAAAGTCCGTATTCAGCCAAAAAACTGCTTTGCCGAAACCCTCACCGTGGTCACCGACATTGATTACAATCCCTTCTCCTATGTCAATGCTGAAGGCCAATACGCCGGTTTTGACGTTGAACTGATCAATGAGGTGGCTAACAGACTGGAAATGAATCTTGATCTCAAGCTCATGAACTGGTCTGATGCGCAAAAAGCGGTCTTTTCCCAGGAAGCGCAGGTTATCCTGAATATGGAAACCGACTATGTGGCCCAGGATCAGAGCATTATTTCTACCCTGCCCACAGTTGAAAAACAATACGTGATCTATGGCCGCGAAATCGTCTCTTCCATCACCCAGCTCTATGGTCGCCGTGTGGCCTCTCTGCACTCCTTGCCGGCTCTTGGGCTGAACCGTGAAATCACCTACCTGCCTTCGTATAAAGAGATCTTTGACGGCCTGAAAAATGGCGATTTTGATTTTGCGGTCTGCCCCATCCAGGTGGGCAATTATTTTCTGGGAAAGCTCAAGCTCACCGATGTCCACCCCAGCTATGCCGTCAGCCATGTCTACGGCGCCATGGTGCTTTTGGAAAGTAACAGAGAATTGCGCGACAGGATCAATCCCATTCTCAGAGATCTCTGGCGTGAAGGCTTCTTCGCCTATCTCACGGAAAAATGGGTGCATCACTACTACGTCAATACCACCTTCAAAGATTACATCACCCGCCACCCATGGATCTGGCCTTCGGCCTTTCTGATTATCTTAACCGCCGCTCTGGCCATTATGTATTTACGCAGCAAGGCCAGAGAAAGAACAGCGCGTGAAGAATACGCCCGACAGGCCAAATACATTGAGACCATTGAATTTCAAAGACAAAAACTGATCGAAGCCAATCGCGCCAGTGAACAGCGTACCCTGGAAATCTCCGAAGCCCTGATCAGCATTCTCGGTGCCCGTGATCCCAACCTCAATGGACACAGTCAGCATGTGCAGAACCTGACGCTTCTGCTCTATGAGCATCTTCCGCAAACCCTGCGTTCAGGTATCAACCGTTCGGATTTAAGCTATGCGGCACTCTTCCACGACGTGGGCAAGATGGGCATTCCTGAAAGCATCTTGAATAAACCAAGCAAACTCGACGACGACGAATGGGCGATCATGAAAAAACACCCGCAGATCTCAACGGAAATCCTCTCCTCAGTCTCGTCGTTTAAAACCATTGAAAAATGGGTGCTCTACCACCATGAACGCATCGATGGGCACGGCTATTACAATGTGCCCGGCGAGCTCATTCCCTTTGCTGCCAAGATGATCGCCATAGCCGACACCTATTCAGCCATCACCATGCGCCGCTCGTATAAGGATCCCAAAAGCCATGAACAGGCTGTGACCGTGCTGCAAGAGATCAAAGGCAAACAGCTGGACAGCGAGCTCGTCGATATCTTCTGTGCCATTGACCAGGACGAACTTTTGCGCTGCGCTCCGGCCAATCTGGGAGCGTTCCGCAAATGGTGACGGAAACCATGCGCAATCACTCTTCCCCAAAAAATAAGGCTGCCCATTGCGTATGCGCAAACGGCAGCCTTTTGCAATGATCCGCAAAGCTCTAGCGTCTTGGACAACTTGCCCCGATACCGCCGAGCTGCTTGGCGAATTTCTCCGCGTCGATTCTGTGGCTAAAAGAAGACATCATATAGGTGCCTGAGCCCCGTGCCGACTTCATCTGCTGGGGATTGCGAGTATCCACTTCGATTTTGCCGTTAGCGCAGTACACATAGTACTGATCAGCCTGACTGAGCTGGACGCTCAGCACGAGAAAGCAGAGGACCGCCAAAATACCTGTCAGTTTTTTCATCACCATTTCAGCGCAAAAACCTCGGTCGGAGCCGAGGCGGAAACGCTGCCTCCATTGTTTTTCCTGTGGTAAAAAATCCGTCAGATCTGCTGATCAGACGAAAAAACTCCCTGACATACGAAATGATAATCTCGCGAGTACGGATTGCAACGCTTTTTTGGCTCAAACCTTGAGCGCAGAGCAAGTGAGACCAAACGCCCAAAAAGCCCTGTGCTGTGACTTCGCACGTTCCCAAAGCAGGCGCAAGCCAGGCCATGGCTATTGACCGTGTCCTTCGACAAAGAATGGAGCAAGCTCAAGAGATCCGTCTCGACCACTTTCGGCAGGACACCATTGTGCCGTGCGATTGGGCGCACGCACCACCACACAAAGTTCAGGCAGAGATTCCGTCAAAAGACAGCGAAAACGCATGCTTTCCCCTTTGTGCAAACTGTGCGTTTCCCGCGCGTTCCCCAGTTGCAGCTCTCCTTTTTCGTTCAGCCCGCTCACCGCATGCAACGACACAGTGAGATCAGAAGCTGCCCTGAGCGTAAACCAGGTTCGGCTTCCATCAAACGCTCCCCGCTCGACAAAAATCAGCGTCGAATCCGCAGCACAGACAGAGGAAGAGCCAGCCAAAAACACCAAAAAACAGAAAGCACAGAGAGCAAACGTCAGGCAAACTCGGCACAAACTCCGCTTTTGGGTCCAAAAGCCAGAAAAAATCATCCTTGCCTCCTTCGCCTGTGATCTGCGTGACCCAGCACAAAAACGCCTTTCTGCTCCATAGCGGAAAATTGCCTAGCAAACAAGCAAGGTCTCCTCGCTCAAGGCTGATTTCTCTGCCTCTACTTACGTCTTCAATCTACACAGTCTTAGGCGCCAAAGACAGCTTCTTTTGGACTCTTGACGGCCTGTTGAGAAGCCAAGCAATGCAAGAGCCATGCTCTTTGCCAAAGAAAGGTATGTCATGAAGCATCCGCACGTGCACAGCACAACGGTTTTCCGGACCTACACCTGTCTCCTTCTGCTCACGGCCTGCTCCTATGCCCTGATGTACGGACCGCAGCCGATGTTCAACATCATCTGCCAGGATCTCTCGGTGGACCGGGGCCATATCGGGCTTCTGGTCAGCGTCTTTATGCTTTCCCTGAGCATTTCCCCATTATGCGTCGGCCTGCTCCTGGGTCGGCTTGGCATACGCAAAGCCGTCTACCTGACTTCGACGCTGCTCGCCGTAAGCGGCGGTCTCATCTACTGTTCCGCAAATTTCAGTCAGTTGCTTTGTGTACGCATCCTGCAGGGAATTCTGACGCCTATCCTGCTGACCAGCGCCATGGCGGGGATTGCCGAGGTTTTCCGCCATTTTGACATGAACCGGGCCTTGGCTGGCTTTGTGACCTGTTCGTTACTGGGGGCTCTTTTGGGGCGAATCCTTGGCGGCTATGCCGCAGAACTCTTTGGCTGGCGCAACGCTCTGGCCGGTATCTGCTGCTTTTTCTTTCTCTGCCTTTTGCTGGCCCGAGGCATTCCCCAAAAGATCGGCGGATCGGCCAAAGTCCACAAGCTCCGCGACTATTTGCTGGTTTTGCGACAAAAGGGGGTCGCCATCCTGCTCTTTGTGGAGGCCTGCGGCATCTTCACCTTTGCCGCCATCGGCAATTTGATTCCGCTGCGTATGGAAGAGCTGGGCAAGGGCCATTCCGAAGGGCTGATCGGTTTTATGTATCTGGGCTATTCCATCGGCCTTGTGGCCTCCTTGGCCTTCAATCCCTTAAAACGTCTCTTTGGCACACGCGGGCGCCTGCTCATCGCCGGAGCCCTGCTCTTTGTGCTGTCTCTGACCACACTCTATCCGGCCTCGCCTTGGTGGGTTTTTGGCGGCTTATGGCTCATTGCCCTTGGGGAATTTGTGGTGCATTCCGTAGCACCAGGCCTGATCAACGAGCTCGCCCTCCAATGCAAAGACTGTAACCGCGGCATGGTCAACGGGCTTTTTCTCTCCTGCTACTACATGGGCGGCGTTCTTGGTTCATGGCTGCCAGGTTTGCTCTACGCACGTCTGGGCTGGCTCAGCTGCCTTGCCAGTATGATTTGCGTGCAGATCGCTTCGCTGTGCTGCGTGATATTTTTTGTCAGAACGGTTTTTGCGCCCAAAAACATGCGCTAGAGCAAACACGCAGGCTGAGAAAGACCAAAAACCTGCGCCAAAGGCTAGGCCGCAAAACCATTACGACTCTGGCGCTGGCTTCCCTCCCACACTTTCCTCAAGAGAGGTCAAACATGCCTTCGGAACGCGATGAACAGGATCAGATCATTGCCGAAGCGGAAAAATATCTGGGGGAAACGCCTCGCATTGTGGTCCTGGGCAAAACCGGAGCCGGCAAATCCAGTCTGATCAATGCCCTGCTTGGACGCCAGGTCAATCGTGTGGGCCATTCAGAGCCCACGACACAGGCGGAACAGGAAGAGGCCTGGACCATGGGAGAGAGACAGCTGCGCATTCTCGATGTGCCGGGCTTTGGCGAAGCCAACAAACATCAGGATCGTCTTGACTTTATCTTCAGACAGGTGCCGCTCTGCCACATCGGTCTTCTGGTTGTGGGCGCACCAGACAGAGCCTGGGAGTATGAGCGGCAGTTTGTGCAGGCGGTGCGTGAAGCTGACGCGCTGTTTCCCCTGCTTGTTGTGGGCAACCGCATCGACATGTTCAATCCCGTGCGCGATTG
Source organism: Desulfovibrio sp. (assembly GCA_024699605.1). GTDB lineage: Bacteria > Desulfobacterota > Desulfovibrionia > Desulfovibrionales > Desulfovibrionaceae > Desulfovibrio. Next base: position 9,335 of record JAILPJ010000055.1, read on the forward strand.
GAAACCGGCCAGCCTCAATCTCACGCAGCCTTCCACGCCCAAAGAGCAGGCCATCTGCCAATGGGGCCAGGCTCTGGCAAAGACCTTGGGGCTTACGCCGGATCAGCTGCTTTTGACCTCAGCCGGAGAATGTTTTGAGGATAGCGAAGGGCGTTTCGGACTTGCAGCCTTGGCCTACGCCATCGTCAACAAGCTTCCGGCCGCCGTGCAAAATGCGGCAGCCAGAGCTCTGCAGGTGGACGTGGATAAGCGCGACCTCGCCGACAAGCTGATCTGGGGCGCATCGGTGACCGCCGCCGCTATCGCCTTAACCCCCATTCCCCTGGCCGACTGCATTCCCTTAGCTGCCCTGCAGATTGGCCTGATCGTCAAGATTGCCGATATCTACGGCAAAGTCTTAACCAAACAAACGGCCTGCCATCTGCTCTCACCGGTTGCGGCCTCCTTTGCCGGCCGCATGGCGTTGGCCAGCCTTCTCGATTTTTTCCCTGGTCTCGGCACGCTGGCCGGTGGACTGATCGGCGCAGGCATTGCCGGCCCCATGACCTATGCCATTGGCAAGACCTACCTGGAATTTTTTGCCAGCAACAATTTCACACCAAGTGTGGAAGAAGTGCGCGAGCTCCTTAAGGAGAACTACCAAAAAGCCAGGGAAAAACGCCAGCAAATGGAACAGGAAGCCCGTAGCAACCGCAACGCCAAACGTAACAAAAAAGCTCCGTAAGAGCGTGCTCTGCCGAGGAGTTAGCGCAGATCAAAGCCTCTTCGGCGTGAGGCCCGAGAAGCGGGACGATCTTCCATCCCTGCTTGATACCAGGTAAAGTCGGTAACCTGAGCACGGGCTTTTTCGTAGTCGTGCTTCAGGGCATCCAGCTCTTCCCGCTCCACACCGTCCTCTCTGGCCTGATCCAGACGCAGTTCGTATTCTTCAAGATCCGCCCGATTGCGTTTATTGGCATACATGGCACTGTCAGCTCGGTGAACGAGCTCATCCATGTTTTCCGGAACACCCTGGCTCAAGGCAAGGCCAATGCTCAGGCTAATCACATTGAGATGGCCCCGCAGCTGGGCACTTGTCTCCCGCTTGATCTGTGCCGCTATCTTTTCCAGATCCTCTGCGCTGGCCTTGGGCAGATAGATGGCAAATTCATCACCGCCCATGCGCACGGCATCACGGCTGATGGCGTGCAGCACCTTGCCGACAATCTGCAGGCATTCATCGCCGCTTTGATGGCCCCATTGGTCATTGAGGAACTTGAACTTATCAAGGTCCAGATACAAAAGGCCTCCCTGATCAAACTCCTTGGCGATCTTTTCGTAGAAATAACGGCGGTTGAAGAGCCCGGTCAATTCATCCTGATAGGCGTGCTTTTCGAGCAGGATCTTCTTATTGTGTTCATCGGTGACATCACGGAAAATGACGATGAAACCGACCCGATTCTGCAAGCGGTCCAGGATCTCCTTGCGCTGAATATCGATGTAAAGCTGCGAAGGCTGCCCGTCCGCTGCCGTGTCCGCAAGGTCACGCAATTCCGTCGTCAAAATCGACGGCAAGTCGGCGCGTCTGTCCTTGCCGGGATAGTAGCGCGTCTCACCCGCCACGATCTTCTTGGCCCCAGCAAAAAATTCACGAAAACGATTGTTGACTTTGATGATGCGGTCATTTTCATCGGCAATGAGCACGGCAAAAGGCAGGCTGCTCAAAAGCAGTTCAAATTCTGCCGACAAGATGTTCATATCGGTCACATCGTGTGCCACGCCGGCTGTGCCGATAATGGCTCCGTCATCGTCTCTGAGGGCCCCCTTCCAGGTGGAAAACGTCCTGATCCCCCGCTGACTCTGCACCAGTTCATCGGTCACATCGATCTTGCCTGAGCTGAGGACCCGGGCATCACTTTCTTTGCAGGCCAGTGGACTATTTTCGTATTCCTTCTCATCCATCCCCCAGATATAGGCATGCCCCTTCCCTTCCACATCCTCACGCGACTTTTTCACTGTCCTGGAAAAGGTGGCACTGACGCTGAAATGCAGACCGTCCACATTCTTAAACCAGGACAGAGCCGGCGTGAGAGCCAGCATCGTCTCAAAATAGATTTCTTTGAGGTGCAGATTTCGATATTGCTCAAGCTGGTCGAGATAGCGGTTGGCGGAAAAGAGAAAACACTCTTTCCCGCTGCTACACCAGATCGCCAAAAAGCGCTCAAGCACGTCGGCCGGGACAGGCTGCGCTGTGCGCTTGACCAGCACAGCCGCCTGCGACGGCAGTTTTTCGGGCTGAGCCAGAGCCTTTTCCCCCACCAAAACGAGGTCGCGAGCTCTGAGGGTCTGTACGGGCAGGCTTTGCCCGCAGCCTTCGGAAATTTCGTGAATAAAGCCCTCTCGGGGTTTGAGTTCTCGCAAAGCATCCGTGAAGTCTTGGTCTAGATCGAGAGTATGGATGCGCAGTAGAGTAACAAGATGCATGGTGACCTCACTTGACGAAATTCTCAATACGACAGGCGACAGGGGCTTGCAGTGACAAAGAGATCATATTGTAAAAAATTGGCAAAAAGACAAAAAAGCCTAAAGTATGTCGCACAAATTGTGGCCTTTCTAGCAGAAAAATCAAGGCGATTCAACGAAGACCGCAGAAAAAATCGAGGGGAATGACCATGAAGATCATGGAGGCTTTGAGCATTTACCGCTTCACACATCTCTTGTCACTGGTTCAGAGACGCCTGGTAAGAACTGAGCCAAAACCTCTTGCAAAATGGCGAAAGCACAAGCTATAAGGAACAGCTCACGCAATCGATAGAAGGAGGCCGTATGCCAGGTTTTTTCAGTTCCACCATGGCCATGAGCATTTTCCGCATCCAAGGCAAAGCCGAAAATCTTGATCAGGTCCTAGAGACGGCGGCTTTTTCCGCGCAACCGCAAAATCCTGGTCCCGATGAAAAAATCGTCGGTTTTGTCGGACTTGGCAATGCGCTGGATACGGACTTCACCTTTGCGCCTGAGCAGGGACAATTTCTTGCCCTTTCGCTGCGCGTAGACGAGCGCAAACCCTCTCAGGCCACCATCAAAATGCGCCTGGCTCAGGCTCTGAAGCAGGAAGAGGACTCCCACGCCGGCAAGATCTCTCGTGCCAGGAAAAAGGAACTCAAAGAAGAAATCACAGCCCAAGTCAAAGCCCAATCCGAGCCTGTCCCGACCCTGGCCGATCTTGTCTGGGATCAAAAGCGCGGGCTTTTGCTCATTGCCAGCACAGCCGATCCCCTCGTGGAACTGGCCTGTGAGCTCCTAAGCCGTGTCTTTTCCGTTGAAATCACAGCCCTGCCCTGCTGCCCGGCTCTTCCCAAGCTCTTCGAAGCGATCTATGCCGGCGACCAGCCCATGAGACTTTCGCTGCCAGAAGAGCGCAGGGCTCTTTTGGGAAGCTATGACTATCTCGTCACCCTCACCACGCCTGAAAACGCCGCAGAAAAAGCCACTGTCACGGCACGCGGCAGCCAAGAGCCCGGATTGAAAGCCCTGGAAGAAGGACTGAAGATCAAGCGCCTGGGCATCCTCGCTCAGCTCTACGAGCAAACCACACGTGATGAGCAGGAACCAGACGAGGAATGTCTCTTTTTGCTCGACGACAGCCTCAAGGTCAGCCAGCTGAAAATGCCGAAACTTGAAGACAAACGTGACCACAAGGACCGCGAAGACCGTTTTCTGATCAATGCCGAGCACGCCGTGGCTGTCGCGCATGTCGTCTTAGCCCTGGCCAGTTCCGAAGCCTAAGCGCGCTTTGCCGTTTTGAACAAATGCCCGCCGCATTCAAGACAGCTCTGAGAGAGTAGACAGTAGACCTGTGAGGCTCCACAAGGAAGGGTAAGCGTGAGCGATATTCTCTATCCCGAAGCAATCAGGGAAGCCTGGCTTTTTGCCGGTATTGCCCATCAGCTGCAGGTCTACACAGCAGATTTTGGGCAAATATCCTATTTGGCGCATTTGGGCATTGTGGCCTCCTATGCCCGCACGGCGGCAGCCACGGATGGCACAGGCGACCCTCAGCTTTCCGAAATCATTGGCATTTTGCACGACAGCGTCGAAGATTGCGGCGTAAACCCAAGTACCATTGAAGAGCGTTTTGGCCAGCATGTGGCCGTATGCGTCAAGGCGCTGAGCAAAAAACCCGGCCTTCGCGGCCGGGCCGCTTCAGAAGAAGCCGTATCCCGCATTGTCCAGGCCCCAAAAGAAGCCGCCATTGTCAAACTCGCTGACCGCCTCTGCAATATCGGCGGCAATCCCAATCCCCGCTGGACAGCCTGGAAAATCGCCGACTACACCGAGGAATCCAAGCATATTCTCCATGTGCTGCATGCGGCCTCCCCCTTTCTGGCCCAAAAACTTCAAGAACGCATCACCGTCTGGGAAGGCTTTGCCTAAACGGCCGTTGCCGCTCTTTGCACGAGCGGTCACGTTTTTGGGCGCCAGAGCAAGCGAAGACGCTTCCCCAAGACTGCTCTCCGGCACGCGCATCCTTGAAATCGCCAAAGCGTATGGCCATCCATCTCTCCGACCATTTCAGCTATTCCCGCCTTCTGGCCTTTACCCTGCCTTCCGTGGTGATGATGCTCTTCACCTCGATCTACGTTGTGGTCGACGGTTTCTTTGTCGCCAATTACACGGGCAAAAACGGCTTAGCGGCCATCACCCTGATCTTTCCCCTGCTCGGAGTGCTCGGTGCGGCAGGGTTCATGCTGGGCAGCGGGGGCGCGGCCATTGTCGGCAAAATGCTGGGGGAAAAACAGAAGGCCCTAGCCCAAAGCACCTTTTCCTTCTTTGTGGCAGTAACCGCGGTTTCGGGACTGCTCCTCTCGCTCCTGGGCCAGTGCTTGCTTGAGCCTGTGGCCAAGCTCCTCGGTGCGCGGGACGAGATTTTGTCCGCAAGCCTGCTCTACGGACGCATCACATTGCTCAGTCTGCCAGCCTTTATGCTGCAGTTTTTCTTTCAGCCCTTTTTTGTGACAAGCGAGAAGCCCAAACTGGGCCTTTGGGTCACAGTGATTGCCGGCCTCAGCAATATGCTGCTCGACGCCCTGCTTGTGGCCGTTCTGGATTTTGGCCTGGTCGGCGCAGCGCTGGCAACGGCTGTCAGCGAATTGCTCGGGGGGCTTTTACCCATCGGCTATTTTCTCCGCAAAAACACCAGCCTTCTGGCCCTCTGCCGTTTTCAAGTCCATCTGCCGAGACTGCTTGCCGCCTGCGGCAATGGCCTGTCAGAGTTCTTGATCAATGTGGCCTATCCCCTGCTCATGGCCGTCTACAATGCGCAGCTCTTGCGCATTTCCGATGAAAACGGCGTGGCCGCCTTTGGCGTATTGCTCTATATTTCCTATGTCTTTATCGCGCTCTTTTTAGGCTACGCCATAGGCTGCGCCCCTCTGGTGAGCTATAATCTGGGAGCCGGAAGACCCAAGGAACTGCACAATCTCCTGCGCAAAAGCCTCTGCATCAATGCCGTAACGGGCCTCATACTGACACTGCTGGCTTTCTTTGCGGCCAGGCCTTTGGCTGAAATCTTCACAGGCTATGACAGAGAACTTACGGATCTTTCAAGCCGCGCGCTGATGCTCTATGCGCCGGTTTTTCTGCTGGCCTGGGTCAATATCTACGGCTCCTCCTTCTTCACAGCCCTAAACAACGGCCTGGCCTCGGCCCTGATTGCCTGCCTGCGCACCCTCGTCTTTGGCCTGGCCGCCATCCTCATTCTGCCGATTTTTCTGGGCCTTGACGGCGTCTGGATCTCATGGAGCTGTGGGGAACTGGCCACCCTGCTGGTCACCGTCTGGCTCTTCCGAAGGCAGCTCCGCTGCCAAGACTGGCACTGATTACGCTTCTTAGCTCCGTAAGCCTACTTGCTCTTTGTCCAATTCCGCTATAGAGTAGGCAAGTTCAGTACCACCCTCTGAGGGAACGTGTTTTTTTTGTACCTCTTTTTTGTGTCCCTGTTTGACGAAAAAGAAAGGCATATTAGATTTCAGTTTATCCAGTCAAAGCCGCCTTTGTCTGCATAAGCCAAGACCACCTGGGCCTGCGCTTGGCAGCGGCTTTACACTAGCCTAAGGAGAGAAGCATGCAGAAAGTCGTCAGCATTGAAGGCATGAAATGCCCCCATTGTGCCCAAGCTGTGGAAAAAGCTCTCGGCGCCCTTGCCGGCGTGGAAAGCGTGAGCGTCAAGCTCGAGGCGAAAGAAGCGCTTGTCACAGGCGACAACCTTGACGAGCAGACCCTCACAGAGACCGTGACCAAGGCAGGCTACACCGTGCTCGCCGTCAAATAAGAGCAGACTGCAAACAATGACTGAAATCCTCCGAGCCCTCGGAGGATTTTTTTTGCCCAAACCTTGCATGCTCTGGCTCTTGGCAAAACAGCGAGAGCATTGTATTTCTGCCAGGAAAGCGTAGTCTGAGCGGACTTGGGATCTTGCCGTTGCAAGGCGCGAAAGCTTCTGCTGAGACTGTGTGCAGAAGACCTCACTCCCTCGTTGTTTTTTAGAGACCTTGCTCCACAGCCTTTGTGGCAAGGTCAAGCTTTGCCAACACAGGATAATCGCTTCACCTTGGTTGCTTCCATGCCTATCATCCTTTTTTTCTGCCTCGTCTTTTCGGCCCAGGTCGGCCTCTGCGCCGAAGAATACGAACTGAGCAACCGCCATGAGATTTTGCCGGCTCAGCCACTACCAGACGGCAGGATCTGGCTAATTCACGATCAAGGAAGGCCTCTGCCCCATAAGGAGGCCCTGCCGTATGGCTACGTGCTGACAGCCACGGGAGATCTTGTAACGCCTGACGGGGTCACGTTTTTTGCCGACGGCAGCATCGGCACGCCGCAAGGACGCCTCAAAAGCGGAGAACTGCCCAAAAATTTCCGGCGTCTGCCCGATGGCAGCATTCTCACCCCCGAGGGCTTACGCCTCAAACTCGCCGTTCCACACCCCCAGGAAGCGGTGAAGGATCAGACGAGCGCAGCAAAGCCAAAGGCATTGCAACAATCCGCCAATCCGCCAAAGCAGACGGCTCTTTGGGAAATGTTGCCGTTATCCGCAAGCCGTGAAGAAAAAAAGCCCGCACAAGACGAAAAAAAGGCGCAGGAAAAACCTGCGCAAAGCCCAAGCCCCTACCTTGCCATTCCTCCCAAAGCTCTTGCCGCCAAAGATCTCAGTTTTTTAGACGGTTGCTGGCAAAGCAATGATTTGCCCGCCTATCTGAACATCTGGCGCGATCTCAAAAATCCGGGCAGACTCACCAAAGCGCAGGTCTGCTTTAACGCCAAAGGCCAGGGCACCATCCGCTATTTCGACCACGGCACCTGTACGAGCAAGATTGCGGCAAGCATCCGCGGCAAGACGCTGACCTTTCAAAGCCGTGAGGCCTTTTGCCCTGATGGCACAAAATTCGCCGTGAGGAACTTTGAGTGCCAGGGCAATGGCGCTCAGACCCAATGTGCCGTGCTGGCGAAGTCAAAAGGCGTGACACGGCGAAGTCTTGTCCATTTCAAAAAGACCCGCTAAGTCCTCAAAGCGACTTCAGAACAACGCCTTGACCTCAAAAGCGGAGAGCAACTTCTTGAAAAAATGGCCGCCGCATTCTCGTGACGTAAGTCCTACGTTCGGCAGTCAAAAAGGTTGATTCCCAGTATCACATATGGTACCATCTTTTAACGGATAATTTCGGCGACATAAGAAAGCGAAGCGCTCTTGCGTATGGTCTCGGCTACATCTCATACAGCCGGTATCATATCGTTTGCTGTTAGTCACCTACCCTTACGAGGTCCTGCTGCGTGCGCTTGTGTGTAACAAAGGAAGTGGCATGATACATATTGAACACCTGCACAAATGGTACGGAAGCCGTGAAGTGCTCCACGATATCAATCTGCATGTGCGCGAAGGTGAAATCTTCGGGGTTGTGGGACATTCCGGAGCCGGCAAATCGACGCTTTTGCGCTGCATGAATGGCCTGGAAAGCTATCAGCAGGGTTCGGTGACAGCCATGGGCGTGGACGTCGCCACTCTTACCGGCAATAAGCTGCGCAAACTGCAAAGCAGCATGGGCATGATCTTTCAGAATTTCAATCTCATGGCGCGCAAAAACGTTTTTGAGAATGTGGCCTTTCCCTTGCGACTCTGGGGGGCCGAAAAGATCAAAGAACGTGTGGGAGAGCTGCTTGAGCTGGTGGGCCTGGCCAAAAGAGCGAAACAGCGTGTACAGAACCTCTCGGGCGGCCAGAAACAGCGTGTGGGCATCGCCCGTGCCCTTGCCCTGAACCCCCGTGTGCTGCTCTGCGATGAGGCGACCTCCGCTCTTGACCCGAAGACCACCATGTCCATTCTCGATCTGCTCGAGGACATCAACCGCGATCTCAAGCTGACCATTGTGATGGTCACCCATCAAATGGAAGTGGTCAAACGCCTCTGCCACAGCCTGCTGATGCTTGACCGGGGCAAAACCGTGGCCCAGGGGGTCACCGAATCGCTCTTTCTTTCTCCCACCAAAGAAATGAGCAAAATGGTCACGGATGAATTCACCCTCCTTGAGGGCGGCACCAATATCCGAATGATGTTTCCACGCGACATTTCCCAGCAGAGCATCATCACGCGCATGGCCAGAAGTCTGGATATCGACTTTGCCATTGTCGGTGGCAAACTGGAGCGGTATCTGGACGACGTCTTTGGCTTTCTGATCATCAATGTGCCGGATGAACACAAGGACGCGGTCCTCGGCTACCTCGAGGACCATCATCTCTACTGGCAGGTTCTGGATAACGAGGGAGGAGCGGCATGCAAGAGACTATAACGTATCTCGGAGCCTGGGTTGATCCGCTCTGGACGCGCTTTCTCGACAAACTTCCCGAAATTCTGCAAGCCACCTGGGAAACCGTGGACATGGTCGTTCTTTCCACGCTCTTTTCCATGTTCTTTGGCTTTCTCCTCGCCATCTGGATGATTGTCACCAACCCCCTTGGGCTTCGACCTCAGCAAGGGGTCTACCGGGTGCTGGATTTTGTCGTCAATCTGTTGCGTTCCTTTCCCTTTATCATTCTGCTCATAGCCATCATCCCCATCACCCGCTTCATCGTGGGGACAACCATCGGCAGCACGGCAGCCATTGTGCCGTTGACTGTTGCGGCCGCGCCCTTTGTGGCTCGGCTCATTGAAAGCTGTTTCCTCGAAGTGGACAGCGGTGTCATCGAGGCCGCCAGATCCTTTGGCGCCAGCAACACGCAGATTATTTTCCGCGTGCTGATTCCTGAGGCGCTCCCCTCCATCGTACTCAATGTGGCGGTTGTGGCCATCACGCTTTTGGGCTATTCCGCCATGGCCGGCACTGTTGGTGGCGGAGGTTTGGGAGATCTGGCCGTACGCTACGGGTATAACCGCTTTCAGGTTGATATCATGGTCTATGCCGTGATCATTCTCTGCGTGCTGGTACTGTTCATTCAAGGTGTCTGTAATCTGCTCTACAAGGTCCTGCGCTGAACGGGCCAAACTTTTTTCTCGCCGGAGTCGTTATGCATCGTCTTCTCCTCACCCTGCTGCTTCTGCTGACTTTTGTTCTCCCGGCCTGGGCTGCCGAGGAAATTGTGGTTGGGGTCACCCCCTTCCCGCACAAAGACATTCTGCTCAAAGCCAAACCATTGCTGGCCAAGGAAGGCTATACCCTGGTGCTCAAGGAATTCACCGACTATGTGCAGCCCAATCTCGCTTTGGCCAGCAAACTGCTTTTTGCCAATTTCTTCCAGCACGAGCCCTATCTGGAAAATATGAATCAAGAAAAGCATCTCAAGCTGGTTTCCATCGGCAAGGTGCACATTGAGCCGCTTGGCGTCTATTCCAGAAAAATCAACAAGCTTGCCGACCTTAAAAAAGGCGACAGCATTTCCTTACCCAATGACCCCACCAATGAAGCCAGAGCCTTGCGCCTGCTTGAAGCCCACGGCATCATCGCTATCAAGCCAGGAGCCCTGGTCACGGTAGCGGACATAGTCAACAATCCCCTGAAGCTGAAATTCCATGAACTCGAAGCCGCGCAGTTGCCCAGAGCGCTGGAAGATGTGACGTGCGCTGTGATCAATACCAATTTTGCCAACGAGGCAGGACTCATCCCGACCCGTGACGCTTTGGTCATGGAAGGCAGTGATTCTCCCTACGCCAATATCCTCGTGGTGCGTGAAGAGGACGAAAATAGCCCCAAGGCCAAGGCCTTGCTCAAGGCCGTACAGTCGCTGGAAGTGCGGAACTATATCGAAAAGGAATTGACAGCCAAGGGCATTGTGCCGGCCTTTTAAGGCGTTCGATCTCGCAGCCGCCTTTTTTACCGCCCGCTTGAAGTCTCTTTCAGCGGGCTTTTTTTTCAGGCTGTGCGCATTGCCAAAGGGAACGGAACAAGAGAGCAGAGCGTCTGATGAGCGAAAAAACACCTAGCCAAGCGGGCTTCCTAGATCCTGGTCTTTCAGACAGCAACACTTCTCTTCAAGGCTTAACACGGTCATTCTGACATTGTAACAGCATTGCGGTGCGATGATGAAAACTCTTTTCGTATTGGCGGCAAGTCCAGAAAGTGCTTTGTCCATGCGTCAATGCTTGGAACATGACTTCCAAATCCTGTCTGTTGACTCTGAGCAAAAGATCCTTGCGCTTCTTCTTTCTTCAACTGCCTATGCCATCGTAGAAGAATTGAGCGTGGCCAAGGACAACCATTTCAATCTGGCCAAAGCGCTCGCCAAGGACGATAGACACCGCTCCTTGCCCGTGCTTGTTTTCTCCTGGCAGGCCGAAGACATTGCCAAAGCAGAGGCTTGCCTGGAAGCCGGCTTTTGTGACGTCCTTTTACCACCGTTGGCGCCGAGTCTGCTCGCCAAACGCATCCACAATGCGGCACGTTCCAGGGAATCTTTTACCTTTTCGGAAATTGAAGCCATCTTGCGCGAGCTGCCCTCCAACATTTATCTGAAAGATCGGGAGGGAAAATACGTTTTTTGTACGCAGTATTGGCACCATCTCAAGGCACAAGTGTCTGCTCACTGGACCATACGCGGCAAAACGGATTTAGAGGTTCGCAAAGACAAAGCCAATGCCCTCAAAGCGATGGCGTCTGATCAAAGAATCCTGACAAGCGGTGAAGGGGAGACGTATCTCATTGAAGAAACGCAAAATGGCCTGCATGAGTATCTTGAACTGATTAAACGTCCCACACACGATGAGAACGGAAAGGTCAACGGGATTGTCGCCCTCATCAACAATGTCACCGAAAGACAACTTTTGAAAATCGAAATGGAGCGGCGCCTAACGCTTGACCCGCTGACTGGTCTTTTGAACAAAACCGCCACTGAAGAGCTGATCGGCCTGGCACTGGAAAAATACTCCCGTTCCCATCAGGCAGGCCATGGAGCCCTTCTGATGATTGATGTCGACGATTTCAAACAGGTCAACGACACCTTTGGGCATCGCATGGGCGACAAAGTCCTGATAAGCGTGGCCAGTATTCTCCACAGTAGCTTTCATGGCGTGGACGTCAAAGGCCGTGTGGGCGGCGACGAATTCATGGTCTTTGCCTGCGATGTCAGCGATGCCGCTTCAGCGGCAAGACTGGCTTGTGACATAGGACAAAAGGCCAAGCATCTCTATGACGGCAGTTCCCTTGCAGGCAAGCTCTCCTTGTCCATTGGCATTTCTCTCTATCCCCAACATGGCCTATCATTCAAAGACTTGTACAAAAATGCGGATAAAGCCCTCTATGACGTCAAAAAGCAGGGGAAAGGCAGCTATGCTTTGGCGCAGTAGCGCATTGGGCAAAGAGCCGTTCAGACTAATCTCTGAGCGGCTCTTTCCGATAAAACGTGTTGACCTCGTGACGTCTTTGCACGCTTCGTGGGGCCTTGTCATACCCAGGCAAAGACGCTTCCTGGCTGATCTGCTTGGACTTGGCGCCAAAAGCCATAGGAGAAAATATTTCTGCTCTGAAAAATCCGCTCAGCGTGGCTCTCTCTGAATAAATTGTGCAATTTTGCACCTAAAAGACTTGATCAAAGTGTTCATTCTGTGTACTTTGCGGCTAAGTAGACCATTGCCATCGTTTTCTTTGCAAACCTTGTCTTGAAGAACGTTGCGCAACAGAGAAGCGATTCCACTAGCCAAATACGGAAGCTCTTGAGTTTCCTTGCAAAACATGCTCTTCTGGGCGGACAAAAAGCAAGCCGAAACGGCGGCAAGAATCTGGCTGAGCGCTTGGGAGAAGAAGCTGAATGAGCGGAAAAACGCCCTGTGAAAATGCGATTGGCACAAAAATTCTGGTCTTTGGTTTTAGCCGTAGTGAACTGCACTTCTGCTCACAGGAACTCTTGGCACTGTTTGGTCCCGTTGATCAGAGCAATCCCCTGCGTGCCTGGCAGGCGGGGGGCCTGGTGCATCCACGCGATGCGCAACTTGTGGCCGACTGCTTAGAAAGGCTCGACAGACATTCTGACTATTGCGAAGGCAGTTTCCGACTCAAAAGCCTGCACGGCAACTATCTGTTCTGTCACTGCACCTTTTCACGTGTGCTGGAGAAAGGAGAGGAGCGCGTCATTGCGACCCTTTCAACCAGCGCCCTCTCAGACCGCCAAAGGCGCAAACAAGGCCGTTATCACGATCCTCTGACAGGGGCACTTACCAGCCGCGGTTTTTTTGCGGCCGCTGACACCCTGTTTTCTGCCAATCCCACAAGCCCTTACTGTATTTTACGCTTCACGATTCTCGGTTTGCGCAAGATCAACCAGACGCAGGGCTTTACGGCCGGCGACCGGCTGCTCAAGGTGATTGCCCGCATGGTGCGCAATCACCTCCTCTGCGACAAAGAGGCCTTAGCCCGGGTGGATGGTGACGGCTTTGCCGTCTGTCTCTTGGGGAGCGCCAAACGGGCCATTTCCTTTGCCCAGAATCTGACACGTCTCTGCGACAATGCAGCCAAACATCGGCAATATGGCCTCTATTTCGGTATCTGCGTCGTCAATCATCAAACCCAGGCCCATCTGCTCTACGACTGTGCCTGCCACGCGCTGAAGACCGTCAGGGGCAATAATGAACGCAATGTGGCTTTTTACGATGAACCCCTGCGCAAACGCCACGCTGACGAACGCTATATCACGGAACAGATGGAGGAAGCACTCCAGCAGTATCAGTTTAAACTCTTTCTCCAGCCCAAGGTGGAGATCTCCACAGGGCGGATTATTGGGGCTGAAGCCTTGGCGCGTTGGCTGCACCCCGAAGACGGCATGATCATGCCCGATCGTTTTGTGCCTCTCTTTGAGACCAATGGCTTTGTGCTCAAACTCGACACCTTTATCTGGGAAGAGGCCTGCAAGATACTGCGCAAATGGCTGGATGCGGGCTACAAGGCCGTCCCCATCTCGGTCAATGTCTCTCGCCTGCATTTTAAAAGCGAAGATCTGACGCAACAGCTGCTGCAGCTTTTGGCAAAATACCATCTGCCCACCAATCTGCTGGAACTGGAAATTACAGAAACGACCTTTCTGCCCAATGAACACAATCTACATGGCAAAATGCTCGACCTGCGCAAGGCCGGCTTTGCCATTTCCATGGACGACTTCGGCATTGGCTATTCTTCACTGAATTCGCTGCGGGCGCTGCCCTTCACCACCATGAAGATCGACCGCATCTTCGTCCAGGACGTGGCCAACGACAAAAGCCGCGGACGGATTGTGGCACGAAACACCATCGCCCTGGCCAGGGAACTGGGCATGCGCATCGTCGCTGAAGGCGTGGAAACGGAAGATCAGGCCAATTTTCTTCTGGAAAACGGCTGTAATTGCGCCCAAGGCTTCCACTACGCCCACCCCTTGGAAGCGGAAAATTTTGCGGCCCGTTACCTTGAAAAAATGCCCACGGCCTTCTCGTGACTTTGGTCACGGGCTAAGCAGTCAAACAGGTTGATTCCCAGTATCACACATGGTATTTTCTTTTCATGGATAATTTCGGTGACATAAGGAAACGAAGCGATCTGACGTATGGTCGCGGCTACGTCTATTCCATCCAGTATCATATCGTTTGGTGTACGAAATATCGGAAAAAAGTTTTCGTCGAAACTGTCAAGGATAGCGTGGAGCAGCATCTGAGAAAGCTGGCCTGCGATTATGACTTTACGATCGACAGCATGGAAGTAATGCCGGACCATGTGCATCTGCTTGTCGACTGTAGTCCGCAGTTCGAGATACCCAGGATGATCAAGATCCTGAAGGGAAATATAGCGAGATGGGTCTTTCTGGAATTTCCGCATCTGAAAGCAGAGCTCTGTGGAGGACATCTGTGGAACCCGTCGTACTGCGTAGTCACCGTCAGTGACAGAAGCCTCGAGCAGGTCAGGCATTACATCGCGACACAGGAAGAACGGCCATAACGATCTTGACGAGCGACAAGCTGAAAATCAGGTCTTACAGCCGGCTATTCGGGCAGACCGCAAGCCACTCAAGGGCAACCGAAACAGACTTAGGTCCATTTGCAACATAAGCAAGCCCATGACCTAGTCCTGTGAGGCCTCACACTATCAGCCCCTCGCGTTCAGAACTCTCTATCTTGCCGTCCTCAATTAGGTAAGCCATGGAAGCAATCAACTGCCTCTGGAATGTCAACCAAAACAACGCCTTCGTCGAGGCTAGCAAACAAAAAAGCCTCGTCCGTCTGCGAGGCTGCTTTCCCCATGAGGGTGAAATCTGCGATATGCTCTATTCGGGGCACATTGTCACCCGTGACGGGCGTACAGGCATCTTTAAGGTGAAAGAACACGCCAAAATGCCTGGTAAGGCCTATCACCAGGATGACCAGTGTTCCTTCTATTTCAGCCTGACCGAGACTGATCAGCTGACGCGGACCAAGCAAAGCCACGGCGTCAATGCCTCGGCGCGTATCATGTCTGTGGTGCAGGACCCCAAGGGCAGGCTTTCTTCCCTGGTGTTACGCTTCAATCGCAATTATCTCACTCGCCCTTTGCGCAAGAATAAACGCTATCGCTGGAACGAGGCCTTTACCCGTCTTTTGCGCATAAACCTACCCATCAACATTCCCGAAACCAAGGAAGAGCTGGCTGAGCTGCTGCGTTCGGATGCTTCGCAGAACAAGCACTTCACCCCGCCCTCTCTGGTCGACATCTCAGCTGGCGGCTGCTGCGCCTTTATGCCACGCGAGCTCTCGCAGACAACCTTTGCCACAGAAAAGCTCTATCTCGTGTTCTTCATGAGCATGCGCAGCGAAAAGACCGATCCCCCCTTCATTTTTTTGGCCAAGCGTCTGGGCTACGGCGATGTGGACGAGAAGAAAAACAGCATCGCTGTACGCATGCGTTTTCTGGCTGAGCTTGACTGGTCAAGCCGTCAGAAAATCCAGTGGTTTGATATCCGTGAAGACGGATCCTCCCGCCTCTCCAAGCATCTGGAGCTCTTTGAGTCCCTCACTCCGGGCCAGGGTTAGCCAAATCCGCCCTCCATCTCCCTCCACATAGCCTTCTTTTAGCCTTCTTCCTGGGAACAGGCGTGACAAATGCCCTGCATTTCGATTGAGCCGTTTTCCAGCGCCATCCCCAATTCCCCAAAGCGTTTTTTGAGCGCCACATAGAGCTCAGGATCGTCCATTTCCTGCGCTTTTTTGCAGCGTGAGCAGACAAAGAGCAAGAGCGAATTGTCGTGATGTTCACAGGTACAGGGAAGATAGCTGTTGAGTGAAGCGATTTTGTGCACAAGACCGCAGTCCACCAGAAAATCAAGGATGCGGTAGATGGTGGCTGGCGTCAGACGTCTTTTGGCGTGGCTCAGACTCTCAAGCAAATCGTAGGCCTTGACCGGCTTCTGGGCTTCAAGCAAATGCACCAGCACCTGACGCCTGAGCGGTGTCAGGCGCATCTTGCGCTGCTGACAAATACGTTCGGCAAGTTGCAAACCCAAACGGACACAGTCTTCAGATGCCGCTTTTGCCATGACCAACTCTCCCGCTGATGGTTGCCTTGGCCGTTAAAAAAGACCCAAATAGAGCGTAAGCATAATCACAAAAAGCAGCAGAAAGCCGAAAGCAATCCCCCAGACCACGCGCTTGGGCTTGCCCAAAGCCAGTGCCGTGGGCAAGAGTTCGGCGCAGGCCAGGGCAAAGAGCACACCGCCGGCAGCGGCCATCAAAAGCCGCATCCCTTCCGGCGTGACATAGGCGCGAACAAAGGCGTGGGCGGCAATGGCGAGCAGTGGCGGCAGAATACCGGCGAGCAAAGAGCAGGTATAGGCACGCGAACTTTTTGTGAACCCCATGGCCAGAGAGATGCCCACAGGGATATTGTGCGCAAGCATGGCCAGAGCCAGAGCAAAACCCATGGGTCCGTTGGAGAGTGTGAGGGTCAGCACAAAAAAACACTCAGGGAAATTGTGCAGACCAAGTCCCGCGGCCACGGCCAGTTCATTCTGCGCTTTGCCACCATGACGGTGGCGTCGCATAAGCCAAACGATCAGCAGCAAAAGCGAGCCAAAAGCGATACACGACGCCAGGGCAAAATTGGCCACAAGGGCTGCAATCCCAAGCCCCATGAGCATGCCGCAAGCCACACTCATACCCAGACAGCTCAGATCGGCCGACAGTCTGCGACCGGCAAAAGGCCCGATCCAGCCAAGACAGACTGAAATGCCACATAACAAGGTCAAGAACCAGGCTTTGACTTCGCGGCCGCTCTCGGCCTTTTCCCGCACAAGGTCCGCGTTTTCAAGCTCATAGCCGGCCTGACCGTCTTCGCTATCCACAGAAAGCCGGCCTGTCACGCTGGCGACATCCATGGTTTCAATGCCCTTGGCCGCCCTGGGAAGGCGCACATGCACAATCTGATTGGCAGGCGGCGGCGGCACGTGGATGCAGGCACCAAAATAGGGTACGAGCAAGAATTCGCAGAGATTATTGTCAGCGTCGCGCTCAAGGGGCACCACAAAGCCTTTCAGGACGATTTCCTGTCCCTGAAGCGAGCTGTTCACGGCGCCCTTAAGGGCCAGCGCTTGATCTCTTGGCAAAAGATCTGCCCAGCTTACGGTCCTTGGCTCGGCCCAAAGCCTTGCCGGCAAGAGCAGAAAACAGCCGACGAGACTCAAAAGCACAAGCCAATGAGGCCAAACTCCAAAAGGCGTCTTCATCATACGGATACCGTCAGCCCGTCCGAAAGACTCATGCGATAGGCTTTACAGGCCGGTAAAAGACTTGCACAAAAACCAGACAGACAGATCGCCAAAAGCAGCAGCCATTCACCGCTGCTGGGAGCTGTCAGGGCCAGAAAGACGCCATAGTGCTCGGCCAGGAATGGCGCACACAAGGCCAAAAGCGCATAAATCACCACAAGCCCAAGGCCTGTGCCTGAGAGCACAAGGAGCAAACCTTCCATAGCCATCAGCCAAAGGATGTCAACGGGACTGGCGCCGGCAGAACGCAGCACAGCCAGCTCGCGCCTGCGTTCACCAAGACCGGCCAAAATGGCTGCGGCCAGACCGGCCAGACCGACCACGGTCACCAGGGCTGAAATCACCAAAAGGGCCTGTTCCCCCACACTGACCATCTCCCAGATCTGATTCATGGCCACTCCCGGCAAAACCGCCGTCAACGGCTCACCAGGGCCTTCATTGATCTCGCGTTGCAGGGCAAAGACCTGGGAGCGCTTTTTCAGCCCCACAAGCAGGGCTGTGATGGCGCGGGGTTCAAGCTTGGTCAGATTTTCCGCAACAAGCGGCTGATCCTGATGCAGACCGTTTTGCCAATTGAGATGAATGGCTTCCATGGCCTCGAGGCTGATATAGAGCGAGCGGTCAACAGGGGTTCCGGTTGGCGCAAGCAGGCCTGAAACCGTAAAAGGATTGGCCGAATGCTCAGCTTGTGCATTGCCGCTCTGACCGTGGCTTAAGACAATTTTGCTTCCCAGCTGATAGCCCAGGCTACGCGCCACTTCCGCTCCAAGCACCACGTCAAACAGGGCCTCTGGTGCATGCCCCTCAGCCATGCGCAGAGCAAGGCCGTGACGGTAGCGGAACTTTTCGTAAAAGACAGCGTTGGTCGCCACCACGGGAAAATCGCGGTGCGTATCCCCCAGGGAAATGGGAATGGTAAAGGCCACCTGAGGCTTTTGGGCAAGGGCTTTGGCTGTGTCATAGCCCATATTATTGGTGGCACTGCCGAGATGAAAAACCGCGTAGAGCACAAGCTGCAGGCTGCTTCCTCGCGCCCCGATCACCAGGTCAAGACCTGAGACGGCCTGCACAAAATTGTCCCGCACCTGAGCGCGCAGCTTTTCAATCCCCAAAAGCAGCGTTGTGGAAAGCGCAATGGAAAGGACAATCAAAAGCAGTGTGCCCCGCCTGTTCCAGGCGCTTTTGCAGGCTAATTGCCAGAGATAGGTAAAGTGCCCCATTAGCCTTCCTCCACGCTGGCTCGATTGATGTCTTGCATACGCACCATTCGGGGAAAAGCCTCAGCCAGGAGCTCATCGTGACTGACAAAGAGCAGGGCCGTGCCCTGACTGGTACATTCTTCAAGTAATAGATGAAGAAACGCCACACGCCGGTCAGCGTCAAGGGCAGACGTTGGTTCATCGGCAATAATCAGCTCCGGCAGACCGATCAGCGCCCGTGCACAGGCCACCCGCTGCTGCTGACCAATGGACAGTGTCCGTACGGGCTTGCTCCAAAGCGTCTTTTCAAGATCTAAACGCTGTAAAAGCATAGCCGCCACCTCATCAAGATTGGCCCCCTGCTTTTCGGCACGTTTGCGTCGAAAAGGCGAAAAATGGCAAGGGATCAGCACGTTTTCCACAACGGAGAGATAGGGAACCAGATTGAACTGTTGAAAAATAAAGCCGATATGTTCACCCCGAAAGCGATCGCGTCCGGCACTGCCAAGCTCATCAAGATCAGTCCCCTGAACGAGGATCTGACCGCTCGTAGGCGATAAGATTCCCGCAATAAGCCCCAAGAGCGTGCTTTTGCCGCAACCACTGGGGCCAGAAACAAAAACGCGTTCCCCACGGCTCATGGAAAAATGCGGAATGTCCAATGTGTCACGGGGAGAGCCTGGCCAGCGAAAACGCACATTTTCTAGCGCTATGGCCAACGTCTCGTGCTCTTGACCTTCACTTGCTTGCTGCATTCTGCCCTCAAATTCCATCATCAGATTCTTGGCAAAGGACCCAGGCCTTGAGGCCGAGCCTCAAGACCGCCTTCCTTTGGTTATTGCTCTTAGGCTTGTCTGAAGACAAGCTGTCCACCCGCAGAGAAAGTGCCAAAAACATTATAAAAACGTATAATACGACTAGTTCTTTTGCCCTTCTCTCTCTTTGGCAGTCTTTGTCAAAAGCTTCTCGCTAAAGACTTATTTCCCCTTTTAGCTCTTCCAACACAGCTCTTAGCTTATTTGCACGCTGCCTGTCTAACTGCTGGCTTACGATAGTTAGCGTTTGAAGCATATCTTCAAACACTTCCTGTTCATCAGTTTTTTCTTCACTCTTAATGATTTCAATTTTTACATTATGTAAATCAGCAAAATTTTTGATTAAGTCAAAACCTAAGCGTACAAGTCGATCCTGATGAAGAAGAACGATCTTTGCTATTTTTTCTGAATCTATTAACGCGAAAAGTTCTTTCAAACCTTCCTTATTATAATCAATTCCAGAGCCAACGTCTTCAATAATTTTAAATTCTCTTGCTTCTTTTTGCAAATACTCTTTTACAACTTCAACTTGTTGAGCTAAGTCCGTCTTCTGGCTTTCAGTTGCGACACGACAATATCCTACAGAGATACGATTATCTTTTTCAGTATTATTGGTAATTTTTTGGAGTTGTTGTTCCGAATAATATCTATTACCATTTGGATCCGTGTGATGCGGTTTTAATTTTCCTGAAACATCCCAATTTCTTAAGGTCTGCGCCGAAACACCTAAAATCTTACGAAATGTACGCAAAGAGTAAAATTTTTGTTCCATATAGTCTTCCAGAGAAACGCTAACGCTGTTAAAAAAAATAGCATGATAAGCAAAGGTATCGTATTTGGCTTTAAATAGCATGCTTAAGTAATAGATTACAAAGACAAAAAGAAAGCAAGGTATAAGTTTTTAGAGATTTTTGAAGACGCTAACAAGCAAGACCACGTTTTCCATAGCTTGCAAGCCATACACAAGCCGTCTTGGGACAACGAAAAGGAAAAAAAGCCGGGCGAAAAAATGATATATCGTAGCATTTTTGTCAATGCCTAAGACAGCAATCCGCCCAGGCAAATGAAGGTGGTAGGCGCAAGGCCCAGCGCAGACAGATTCAGAAAGGCTGCCTCCAAAGGCCCAAACGGAAAAATAGTTACGCCGAGCGTGACAGGCCTTTCAAAATCAAAGAGCTACTTGCCATCCCATTTAGAATAGACTACTCTTTTTGTACAGGTAAAGGTGTAACAGGCTGGCTCCTTTTTGGTACCTTAAAGCGGTTCCCAAAATTGAGCCTATTTTTTACCATCCCTGCAAAGACTCTTCCTCTCAGTCTCTTACGTTGCCAGCAAGAGACCTCAGTTTTTTCTTGCAGAATCGAAGTTTGCGACCTTTCCCCATATGCCTTCCCAACCATCAACTGACAAAGACCACTACTGGTGTCAGCTGCTCAGCAGGAGCTACCTATTGTGAACGCTGCAGAAAAAGCCATCCTGACGAAACTCTTGGAAGGTCGCTACAATGAGGCAATACTGGACCTCAAGAATATTGACGATCAGGCCAGTGAGGAGCTTTTGCGCGCTGTTGTTCTTGGCCTTTCCGAAGCCTCAGGCTTCGCCCAGGCTCTCTGTGAAGGTCGCTTGGCTGCCGTTCCCCCGTCTGCGAGTAATCCCTTCTGCAAGAGCTTAACCAGCCTGCAAAAGCTTCTGGGCCAAAAGCAAAAAAGGGCCAAGGAGAAACCACCGCGCTCTGACCGGGTTTTTGACAAGGATGTGGAAACAGGCCTGCTCAGCCGCAGAGCCTTTCTCTGGGAAGTCCGTGATCTTCTGGAAAACGATGCCAAGGCAACGGGCGTGATGTTCTCCGTGGGACTCGACAATCTCCGCTATGTCAACGACAGGCACGGCTACGAAAGCGGTGATCTCTACATTGCCAAGGTTGTGGAAATCCTCAAGATGTGCCAAGCGCCCAATGTGCGCCTGTCACGACCGGCCGGTGATGAATTTGCTGTCTACGCGCACGGTTTTGACAGCGAGACTGAAGCCCTTGAATTTGCCCAGCAGACCCGCAAACGCCTATTGAACACCATTCTCGAACTGCCCGGGGAAACCGTGCGGCTCAGAACCTCACAAGGGGCTGCCCTCTATCCCGCTGACGCCATGACCAGTGACGTGCTCTTGAACTATGCGACCCACGCCATGTTCAGTGTGCAGAATTTCAACCGCGGCACGTTCATGCGCTTTAATCCTGAGGTCTACCGCGCCAAGGCCTCCATGCTCAGCCGGCAGGAGCGCCTGGACGAACTGCTTGAGGAACGCCGCATCCACTTCGCCTTTCAGCCTGTTGTCAACCTCCACGACGCCACAATTTACGGTTATGAAGCCCTGATGCGCTCCACCCGCTCAGATTTCCCCTCTCCCCTGGACATTCTGCAGCTGGCCGAAGTGCAGTACAAACTGCCCCAACTTGAGTATGTGACCTTTCTCGTGATCTTTGACTGGGTGGCTGAAAACCTCAATCGTCTTGGCTCCAAAAAAGTCTTCTTCAACGTCATCACGGCCAATTATCTCAATGACCGAGATCTCAGCAGACTGAACACAAACTTCATGGATATCCTGCGCCATATGGTCATTGAGATCACCGAGACCTCGTCCATTGAAGGGGAAATGACCAGGCGCATCAATCAATTCCGCAAGGACTTCTCCACGCTGATCGCCATTGACGACTATGGCTGCGCCTATTCCAATATCTACCGTTTGCTCAATCTCTTGCCCGAGATCGTCAAGCTTGACCGTTTCTTTATCAGCGATATCCACAAGGCCTCACCTGACCGCAAAAGGCTCATCGGCGGCTTTTTAAACTACTGCCACAGCAAGAATATCCTCACCGTGGCCGAAGGCGTTGAAACTGTTGAGGAACTGGAAGCTGTCATTAAAATGGGCTTTGACCTCTGCCAAGGCTATTACCTGGGGCGGCCTGAATTTGAACTGCGCGAGATTGCCCCGCAGCAAACCGAAGAAATTCTCCGTTTTGCCGCCGAGACAAAAGATCTGCCACAACATCAAGATCTGATCATCTAGCCTTAGGCCATCCGTATTTTATGCCAGAGCCCCGCAAAAGGGCTCTGGCCTTTTTTTTTCACGGCTTGCGGCAAAGTGCTTTGCCCGCAACACGCGTTTTTTTGTCCATTGTTCAGTCGTTTTCAGCGTGGCAACCAGGCTCTACCAGCGAAAAACCCGTTCGGCCGGCCGCAAATGGGCCCCGCTTTGCCGGTCTGGTCCGACACAAGCAAGCTCCACCTCATGCAGAGCGGGAAATTGAGCAAAAAGCGCAAGCTCGAGACTGTGCAATTTTTCTGGCTGCTGGCAGGTGAAGGCTACGACCAGGTGAATATTGGCGTGTTCATGCCCGGCCACGTGTTCATGCCCTGCCTCATGCGCATGCCCGGCCTCGAGCAGCTCGGCTGAAAGCGATGTGACCTGCAGACGGCACTGCGCTTCAGGGCTTAGCAGAAACAGGGTTTCCGGTTTGCCTAACGCGCCAAGCAAGGCTTGGGCCGCTTGTTTTTCCTCTGCTGTTTGCGGCGCATGCTCAAAGGGCAAAAAATTGGCCTGCGCTGAATGCAGTTCCAGCTCCCCGCCAGCGCCTTCCAGAGCCATGTTCAAGTGGGCCAGCCCATGCACATGGGCTTCATGAGCGGAAACAGGCAGAGAACAGAGCAAAAGGAACAGAAAAAGAAGGCTTTTGAGCATACGAGCTCCTTGTTTGTTAAGAAATGAATACAATGATATATCGTTGCATTTTTCAACACTGACAAAACTGCCAGAGCCTTTGGAACGCACGCTGCACCCCAAAGACAGCCTTGCCGCAAAAAGGCCTTAGGCCTGAAATTGCCCAAGGACAAGTTCTTTGGCTTTCTTCACGAAATTCTCACCGAGTGCCATGGCTTTGGCGTGATTGTCCTGAAGGAAGCGCAGATCTTCCGCATGATCTGTGGCCTCCGTTTGACAGAGCGCCTTGGCAGCCATTTCCAGCTGCTTGGCCAGGTCAGAAAGCCGTTCTCCACCCACAGCAAGTGCAGACGACTTGAGAGCATGCATCAGGATGGCGTAGTTTGTCCAGTCCTTACGGCTAAAGGCCGCCTCAAGATCTTCCTGCTTCTTGGGCCAGAGCTGACAGAACATATTGAACAGATCGATGTAGAGACTTTGATCTCCCCCGCTGTAGCGTAAGCCAAGCGCGGCATTGAGTTCCAAGGGTTGATCATCGGCCTCTGCTGGGGCCTTGGAAGGATTTTGTTCAGCAGCAACTGCCTTCTCAGTCTCTGCCTTTGGCGCAGCGCAAGCCGCATCTGTCTCGTCTGGGCGCTTTTGCTGTGACGTGTCAGAAACTGGCTCTTTGACGCTCTTTTCGGCTCCGTCACTTGGCTCAGTGAAAAAGACTTTGTCCTTGGGCAGGAAATGAGCCAGTAAGCGTTCCAGCTTGTCGCCCTGCACGGGTTTGCTCAAATATTCGACAAAGCCTTCTGCCAGCAGGCTTTCACGGGCCCCAGAAGTGGCGTTGGCGGTAAAGACAATGAAGGGCAGATCCGCACAGGCTGCGAATTTTTTGGCTTTATGCAGGGTCTGCACACCGTCCATTTCCGGCATCATCTGATCGAGAAGGACCAGATCATAGGAATTGTTCAGCAAACGGCTTAGGCATTCCTGACCACTGCGGCAGGTATCAATAGTGATGCCCGTTTCTCTGAGCAGATTGACCACCACAAAGAGATTGATCTCATTATCGTCGACCACGAGAATGCGTGCTGTGGGCGCACGAAAGAGAACCTGATGCTCTTTTTGCTCCTGATGCAGCATATCCATGACAAAATTGCCGATGGGCTTGTTGTCAGAGACTGCTTGCGGCAAAAGCACCGTGAAGGTGCTGCCCACTCCGTATTCACTTTCAAAGGAGATGGAGCCATTCATGCGTTTGACAAGATCGTAGGTGATGGCCAGGCCAAGCCCAGTGCCTTCAATATTGCGGTTGCGTTCCGTGTCAAAGCGTTCAAAACCGTGGAAAAGCTTGGCCCTATCGGCTTCATGAATCCCAATGCCTGTGTCGGCAATGACCAGCCAGAGCACAATCTCCTTATTGCCATGCGACTCATGGCTCACACTGAGCCGCACTGAGCCCTCGCGCGTGTATTTCACGGCATTGGTCAGAAGATTCATGATAATCTGTTGAATGCGGACCTTGTCCCCGCACAGTCCGTCAGGCAGCAAAGGATCCACGCGCACATTGAAGTAGAGATGCTTTTGCTTGGCCCGCTGGGTGATCATCATGACCACGTCATTGAGCAGACTGCTCAGCTTGTAGGGGGCGGGCACGATTTCCAGCTTACCGCTTTCAATGCGCGAAAAGTCGAGAATATCATTAATGATGGCCAGAAGCGTATCACTGGCCTGTTTGATTTTGGAGGCGTAGTCGGTCAGCTTTGGATTGTCCGACTCACGGAGAATCATCTCATTCATGCCCATGATGGCATTGACAGGCGTGCGGATTTCATGACTCATATTGGCCAAAAACGTGGTTTTGGCCTTATTGGCCTGGTCCGCGAGCTCCTTTTCATGCGTTAAGAGCTCACTTTCTTCGGTTCTGGACTGCGTCACAAGGAAGGCTATGGAAAGCAGAGCAAAAACCAAAAGGATGAGGATCAGTACACCCACCAGTTGATCGTAGATACGGGCAATGTTGCCGACAATGGTTGTCCAGGGCACAAAACCGATCAAGGAACAGTTGGTACGAGGTAGATCCGCGCCGAAGAGAAAATACTTGCTCTTATCAACTTCCACTAAAACGGCGGCCGAGCGTTTTAAAAAGAGCTTACGCCGCACTTCGGCAAAACCTTCAGCGACTTCGTCTTTGCGAAAAAATTCGCGGTCCTTGGTTCGGAAATTTTTGTAGGGCACAATGGTCAGTCCGCTGCGTTCCTGGATCAGCAGGCGACTGTCTTCATTGTAATCGGCAAGGCCAAAGAGATCGATCAAAAGCGAGTTTTCGTAGAGACGGTAGAGCAGACTTGCAACATTGCCGTTATGATAGACCGGGACAATGAAAACAAGTCCCAGTGAAGGGTGATAATCAATGACATCTTTGCCGCGAAAGGCCATGTAAATGCGTGGAAAATCCGTGGCCGAAAGCGATGTGCCGTAAATCGCCTGACCGTCCAGACGCATCATTCCGATGTGTACGCCCTTGCGCAGACTCTTTTCACGGATCTCAAAAAAGCGTTTGCGCTGTTCAATGCCATAGGGCTCCAGATATTCAGAGGCCAAACGCAGGCTGACAAGCTCACGTTCAAATCGCTCTTCAGCCATGACAGACAAATCAGCCGTTTGACGGGCCACATTCTGTTCCATGCTGACGACAAAAAGCCTGCCCACTTTGGCCTGCAACAACACGCCAATGACGACCAATCCCAGCACAATGGCGAGCACCAGGAGAATTCTCCTCTCGAGACGCGAAGCACGCTGTGACCTATTCAAAGATCTCAACCCCCTTCACTTGCCAGTCGAGGCGCTCCAGTAAGACATCTTCGCTGACGATTTCCCCTTCCTCACAGCGCAGATTGCCTTCCCGGTCATAGATCGGTCCGCGGAAAATCAGTTTCGAATTGTGCTCCAGTTGATTTTTGACTTGCTTGAGGTGAGCGCGGATCTCCGGGCTGACGCGCCGGGAAAAACCGGAAAAGCCCACAGCCCCCTGATCCATGCCTAACCAGTTGTTGCGAAAGGCATTGAACT
Source organism: Desulfovibrio sp. (assembly GCA_024699605.1). Lineage (GTDB taxonomy): Bacteria > Desulfobacterota > Desulfovibrionia > Desulfovibrionales > Desulfovibrionaceae > Desulfovibrio. Next base: position 35,337 of record JAILPJ010000055.1, read on the forward strand.
CCCCTTTCATGAAACGACGAATAATATCAAAGTAAAAGGTGTTCCACTGACAGACAATGCTCGTCAGAAGATGATCGTTTGCATCGTCAAAGCGGGTATTGAAGCCAACGACGTCGATGCCCTCAGACAGCGCCACCTTGGCCACAGTAGAATCGTCCTGATGATAACTGAAGATATCGCAGCCGCACTCAAGCACCATACGCCTGACAAACGTCTCTTCTTTTTTGCTGTCATTCCAGGAGCCCATAAAAGCCGCAATCACACGCACATTGGGATCAACGGACTGCGCGCCCAGAGCAAAGGCGTTCAGACTGCGATTGACTTCGGCATTGGGCATGGCCGTAATATAGCCTAAGACATGATTTTTGCTGCTCATGGCAGCTAAAATGCCTTCAAGATAGCGCGCTTGATAGATTCGTAAAAAATACGAGGCCATGTTGTGGGCATGGACTTCAGAGGAAATGGCGGCAAAAGCGATATGCGGGAAGGCTTCGACGGTTTCAATGGCTTCGGCGGCGTAAGCGTAGCTGCAGAGAAAAATCATGGAGCAGCCCTCAGACACAAGCTCACGAATGCGCTCCGGGCATTGCCCGCTCCATTCAGGAACCTTGTCGCGCACCAGTAACTCGAGCTTGAGGGTATCGCAGGCCTCGCGCAGTCCCTGATAGTGGGAGGCATTCCAACCGGGCTGGTTGATATCGCCCAGGATGATCAGACCGATCTTTGGCCGAGACTCTTCAGGATCAGGCTCAAAAAGTAAAATGGATCCGATCAGCGAAGCGAGAAGGATCACGCCAATGCCAAAAAGCACAGGCAGCTGCCAGCGTTTGAAGCCTTTGCCAAATCGTGTACGCAAGCCTACACCTCCTGCTCCTTGCCAGGTACATGCTGTGGCATCTCGCGCATGGTGTAGTTGACGTCCTCGTCAATCAGGCCAAGCATGATATCGGCAAATTCTGGATCAAACTGCGTACCTCGTCCCTGAAGAATCTCTTTGCGTACCTGGGCCTGAGGCAGGATACGCCGGTAGCTGCGATTGCTGGTCATGGCATCATAGGCGTCAGCCACAGCCAGAATTCTGGCAAAACGGGGAATATCTTGCCCTTTGAGATGCTCAGGATAGCCTTTGCCGTCATAGCGCTCGTGATGGCAACGGGCCGCCATAGCTAAATCGGGGAAAACATCGATGCTCTGGAGAATCTGAAAACCAATGACCGTATGTGTCTGAATACTGGCGTATTCCTCAGGCGTGAGCGAGGCCTGCTTATTGATGATGGATTTGGCCACACCGATCTTGCCTATGTCATGCAACATGCCCATGTAGTAGATCTTTTCCTGGTTTTCCTCACTCTCTCCGGCCAGCTTGGCAATACGACAGGCATAGTTGGCCACACGTTCAGAATGTCCGCTGGTGTACTTATCCTTGGCATCCACTGTTCTGGCCAGGGCAACGACCATTTCCCGAAAGAGCAAGCGGCTTTCAGAAAGACGACTTTCTGCCAGCAGGGTTTTGCGCCCTACTTCCTGCTCCAGATGCTTTTTCAAATACTCATAGCGGACGAGCCTGCGCACCCTGTGTCGTACCACATCAGGGACAAAGGGCTTGCGGATGAAATCCGTGGCTCCCAGGGCAAAACCCTCTGTTTCGAGGCCGTTTTCTGTATCACCGGTGAGCAGAATCACCGGCAGATCATCGTGCTGGGAATGCCTGCGCAAAATACGTAAGACTTCGAAGCCGTCCATATCCGGCATGCGGTAATCAAGCAGCATCAGATCACAGACATTATCCTCAAGCCAGGCCAGAGCCGCACGGCCACTATCAAGACTGATGACCTCGGCCTCCTGCGCAAAAATCCGCTTGAGGATCAGCACGATCATGGGGTCATCGTCTACAGCCAGGAGTCGCATTTTATCAGACGACGAAAAAATCGGCTTTGCGCTGTCTTGACTCATCAGCTTTTCAGCGTGCTTACCTCGGCCATAAGGCCGAGAAGGGAACGCTGCCTCCGTAATTTTGGTTTCTTGCAAACATGGCATATCCGCAGACAGGTCTTGCAGAATACTGCCCTTCGAAGCCTTGCCAAGAAAAACTCGCACCGATCATCAAACTGTTGGGCTGTCGGAAGACGCCAGTCAAGCTGCGAGGGATCTGACTGGCCTTGCTTTGAGCCGCACACGTAAGGAAAAAGCGCGCGCCGAGAAATAGCTGCTTTTGGGACGATGAGAAAAATCTCTGGCTCACAACGCCAAGAGGACACTCTCAAAGGCAAACCAATCCGACTTCAGGCGATACTGCTGGCAGGAACGTGAGGAGAAAAAGCAAAGGCATTTGCTTCTTAAGGTAAGCCGCCACAGGCTGACTCTTGCCTTTCCCAAGCTTTCCCCCCAAAAATACTTGGCCATTGCGCAGTTGCAAGCCGTATCGCGCTTTGAAAGTGCCCTAGCCAGGCGAAAGCCACGTCGCAAGCAAGAGCAAACTTATAAATTCATTTCCAAATAATCTTCACGTGTTAATTGGAGAGAGGCTTCCTTGACTAAAGGAGAAACCGTTTGTTCTCGCATTTGGAAAGAAGTATCTTCGTCAATCATTTGCAGTATTATATCAGCATATTTTGGGTCAAATTGCAGGCCTCTTTCCCTCACGATCTCTGCTCGCACGACTTCCTGAGCTAATGAGTCACGATAACTGCGTTTGGATGTCATGGCATCATAGGCATCGGCTACTGTGATGATGCGCGCGATTTTAGGAATTTCATCGCCTTTCAAGCCTTGTGGATAGCCTTTTCCATCATATCGTTCATGATGATAATGTGCGCCGATAGCAAATTCTGGAATTACATCAACGCTCTTTAAGATGCCTGAGCCAATAACTGGATGTTGTTTAATTTTATTATATTCTTCTTCAGAGAGCTTTGAGGGTTTATTGATTATATATCTTGGTATGCCAATCTTACCAACATCATGCAACAAGCCAATAAAGTAAATTTTTTCCTGAATAATCTCAGATTCACCAGCACGTCTGGCAATTTCACGGGAATAATTGGCAACCCGTTCCGAATGTCCTGACGTATATTTATCCTTTGCATCAATCGCCTTGGCCAGGGCCAAAGACATTTCCTTAAAAAGTTTTCTACTTGCATTTAACCGTTCTTCCGCCAGACGAACCTGTCGCGTGACCTCTTTAGTCAGATTATCTTGCAAATATTTATTACGCAAAGCTTCTAAGACGCGATTACGAAGTATTTCTTTATTAATTGGCAAAGGAATGATACCGGTTACATGCTCTAGATAGAGTCGAGATAAAATATCTGAATCAATATCAGAGATGAGCACAAAAATCGGAATTTTAGCATAATAATCAATACTTCTAATAGTTTTTAAGGTCGAAAAAGCATCAATAATGGGCGAAAAATGTTCTATCAGGATGACATCTACATCATTTTTGGATAAAAAATCAAGCAAATCCGTAGAAAACTGATGACATATAACTCTAGCGCTATCAGCAAACGTACTTTGTATTTCTGCTATATTATCGGAATTCTCACCGAGCACAACAAAGTGTGGAAGCTGACTGACACAAAGAAAACTGGACATTCTTCCTACTCTCTTTCAGCATGCCTGGTCAGACAATGCTGTTCCTAGATGTCATATTTTACCTATACGAAAAAAAGAGAAACTTGGGAAACGACTAAAGATTACAAGCTACAGCAACGGGCCATCTTATTCATTCTACAGGTATCACGACCTGATTTTTTCGCTTCATAGAGAGAGGCGTCAGAAAGGCGAATCAATTCTGAAGGCGGATTGGCAAGACTACGTGCTTCCTCAGCGGTAATTTCAGCAATACCTGCGCTAATGGTGACTATACCCTGCGGCCCCTCTTCATGAGGAATGCCAATACCACGTACGGCCAGACGAATCTCCTCAGCAACGAGAGCGGCCTCTTTCAGCGCCGTATCAGGGAGAAGCACCGCAAACTCTTCTCCACCGTAACGATACAAGTTAAAATTCTTATTCGTAATAGCTTTTCTCATGACAGCAGCAACCTGCGTCAGACATCGATCCCCTACCAAGTGACCATATAAATCGTTAAAATTCTTGAACTTATCTATATCAATCATGATCATGCAGAGACGGCCACCCTTATTGACTATATTGGTAATCATTTTCAGCAGTTCACCGTCAAAATGCCGACGATTGTAAAGCGTCGTAAGATAATCCGTATCGGTCAGCGATTCACGCAAGTTGTGTAGCTCCGTAATATCCCTGATGAGCACATAGAAAACATCACCGAACTCCTCGGTGTGGTCCAGACGCCCGTAATCGTCTACCCAGCGAATTTCGCTATCCTTGCGGCGAATACGGTATTCGACATAATCGAGCTTTTTGAAGTGTTCTTGAACCTGTTCCGTAATGGATTTTTCTATACGTTCTAAGTCCTCACCATACACCATGCCGGGGAAGGTAAAACCGGTCAGCTCTTTGAATTCATCGGCATTGTCGCAACCAAAGATGTCGTGAACAACGTCATTGGCATAGAGGAGCTTCTCGTCTCCATACGCCTTGTAGACAAAAAATCCGCCAGGCATGCGTTCGCCCAGCTTTTCAAGCATCAAAAGAGAAATATCCTTAGAATTGATTTTTAGCTCATCAAGTGTCATCAATAATCCCTTTCTGAGTACTGAGTTGTCTTTGCCGCCATGATGTACGTGATGCACTCAAGCTGACTGAAAAAAATGAAGTATTCTTCCCTGCTCACAGGTTAGCCGAGAAGAAGTAAGGAGGCAAGAGATCTATCTTGCCAAACTTTTCCAGGAGAAACTGTCAGAGTCCGCCTCAAACTTTGCTCATGGAAAAAGAGCCTAGACAACATTTTTCAAAACGTCTGCCTGCAGAGCCAGATCATTTGCTCTGATTTGCGGAAAGCTTGTCTCGGCAAAAAAAGGTTTTTTTGCATCAAAACACAATCAGGCAGGAGTATATCCTTCTTGAAATTCATGCATGGTCCGCACGATTTTATCCTGAGCCGCAAAAAAGGCAGTGACAATCTTGGGGTCAAAATGTGTGCCGCTTTCTTCACGAATGATTTGAAAGGCTTTTTCCAGAGGAAATCCCTTTTTATAGGCACGATTGGAAACAAGCGCATCAAAGACGTCAGCGACGGCCATGATGCGAGCAGACAGAGGAATGGCTTCGCCAGCCAGGCCTTCGGGATAGCCGCCGCCACTCCAGCGTTCATGGTGGTAGGTAGTCAGATTCTTGGCTTCAGAAAGGTATTCCGAGTCAGGCGTGATTTCTATGATGTGCTGAATGATCTTGCCACCCACAGCCGCATGCGTCTTCATGATGTTGAATTCTTCGTCCGTGAGCTTGCCTGTTTTGTTGAGAATAGCGTCAGGCACATTGATTTTACCAATATCGTGGAGCGGGGCCGAATGAACCACACTCTCTATGAATTCGTCAGTGATTGTTCCGCCCAGGCAGCCCTCTCGCTTCAGCTCTTCCATGATGATGCGAACATAGGCTGCGGTCTTACGGATATGCTGGCCGGTATTCTTATCCCGGCTTTCAACAAGATCAGCAAGGGTCAGCATCATGCCATCGCGCATGGCGGTAAGATTGCGACGCCGTTCTTCGGTAAGCTCAATTTCCCGTTGCACCATTCTTTTGAGGGACTCGACCATCTTGCGAATGGCGTCGCCAAGGGATCCGAGTTCGTCATCGCGTCGTACGTCTAATGTGCTATCGAGTTTGCCTGCGGCAATGGACTGGGCATAGAGATTGGTCTTTAAAAGGTCAATGGTCACAGAACGAGCCACAATAATCAAAATAATGCCAACCAGCACAGCGCTGCCGATGGTCAAAGCCAGAATAAGATTGCGGGCATACGCCTCTTGTGCTTCAATTTCTTCCGCAGCAATACACGAAACGTAACCGCTCACGTCTGTGTGGAAGAAGTGCAAAAAAGGAGGGGCTCCGTTAGTCCCCCTCCTCAAATTGGATGCCATTTCGTATTCAGGGAAAAGGTCAGACTCAGTCGATGTCGTATATCCAAGCATGAAACTGACGC
>JAILPJ010000056.1 GCA_024699605.1 Desulfovibrio sp.
TCCGTCAACGGACTTACTGGATACGCAAGGCGATATGGCGTCAGTTTCATGCTTGGATATACGACATCGACTGAGTCTGACCTTTTCCCTGAATACGAAATGGCATCCAATTTGAGGAGGGGGACTAACGGAGCCCCCTCCTTTTTTGCACTTCTTCCACACAGACGTGAGCGGTTACGTTCAATGATCTTGCCATAGACAACTTTAGCCGATATATCCATTTCTGAAAGAAACAAGGTAATTGGAAAACCGCATTGCGCTAAGACAAGACCTGTATCAAGAGGATAGGCTTTGAAGGCATTCTGTCGCTTAAGATCAATATTGGCAGCTAGAAGACCATCTGGCTTGAGACTTCTATAACAGAGGTGAAGTAATCCGCAATCACAAAGCCACTGCACAGCTACATAAAAATCAGCGGCTCGTCGACCTGAGAGCTTTTGGTAAAATATATTTTTCTCATTTCGTTCACCAGAAAGTCCGCAGGCAGTATGCCATACAAAACGAATTTTGTCAGTAAGTTCAGGGTCATCAAGATGTACATTGAAATCTTGTTCATAGAGAGAAAGAATTTCATATTGTTCTCTTCTCACCAATTGCAGGTCTCTGGTTTGGCAAAAGAGATCAACAGGACCAGGCATCCCACCTATTGTTAGGTATTCATTAAGTCTCTGTGCAAGCGTTGATGAAAAATAATGATAATGTTTCCAATCACCTTCTTGCAACATAGCTAATGCTTCGTGTTCTTGGGCGGCAGCAAGAAATTCATAAAATGTCATTGGAAACATTTGTTCAATGTTTACATAGCCGACAGGAGCTCGTGTGCCTCTCTTTAAGGCCAGACCCATCAATGAGCCTGATGCAGCGACATAGACGTCTGGCCTTTTTTCTTTTATATATTTTAAAGAGGTAAAGAGACGTGGATTTCTCTGAATCTCATCAAATACGATAAGAGTATTCTCAGGTCGCTTTTCCGTTCCGTCAAGTCCAGCAGCTTCTAAAATCCTATCGGCATCGAGTCCATATTCTAAAATTATTTCATTAATTTTTTGAGTAATTTTTGTCTCTTCTTCAAAATCGATAAATAAGCAATATTCAAATTCTTTACTTCCGAATTCTTTAAGAATACAACTTTTACCGGTCTGTCTGGCTCCAATCAGCAAGAGCGGTTTTCGGAAGGCAGAAGTTTTCCAGCGTTGCAAATTTTTATATATTGTTCTATTCATAGTTTTTGAGATATAATAATTGTTTATATTTAACGGGAAAACGATATTATCTAGACTGGGTATACCCTAGAACTTCCAAAAATGAGCAGCAAACTCTGGCAGCTACCTGGCCACACGCTGATGCGTTTTGACGTTTGCGCTTGCAATCAAAGAAGGCCTCTGATGACATTTCAGATGTCGCTCTGCGGCATCCCTGACATCTCCGACGAAAACCTTTCTCAGATCTTTCGTACAGCAGACGATGTGATACCCAATGGAAGAGACGTAACCGCGACCATACGCAAGAGTGCTTCGCTTCCTTATGTCGCCGAAATGTATCCATAAAAAAAGGATACCATATGCGATACGGGGAAACAATGTGTTGGACTGCTTAACGCATAACTGAAGTCACGAGAATGCGGCGGTTTTTTTCACGGTCTTTTGTGTGGCTTGGATTAGCTTGTTTTGGGAGGTATTGTGATTGATGCCATTGAAATCAGAGGGGCCAGTGTTCACAACCTCAAACAGCTCGATGTGAATATTCCACTGCAGCGTATTGTTGCCATCTGCGGGGTCTCGGGTTCAGGCAAGTCGTCACTGGCACTGGGCGTTCTCTATGCCGAGGGCTCCCGCAGATATCTCGAATCGCTCTCAACCTATACAAGGCGCAGGATGACCCAGGCCTCCCAGGCCGATGTGCAAAGTATTCTGCATGTCCCAGCTGCCCTGGCTCTCCATCAGCGACCGGCTGTGCCCGGTATCCGTTCCACCTTCGGAACACAGACAGAGCTTTTGAACAGCTTGCGTCTGCTTTTTTCCCGGGTGGCCTCTCATCGCTGCCCCAATGGTCACAGGCTTCCTCCAAGCCTGGCCGTTGCCCGTGAGCAAGAACTTGTCTGCCCAGAGTGTGGGGAGCACTTTTTTGGCCCAGGGGCCGAGGAGCTGGCCTTCAATAGCCAAGGTGCCTGCCTTGTCTGCCAGGGAACAGGCCTTGTACGCACTGTGGATGAATCGACCCTTGTGCCAGATGAGTCCCTTTCCATTGACCAGGGAGCCGTACTTCCCTGGCAGACCCTGATGTGGTCGCTGATGAAGGATATTGCCAGGGAGCTTGGCGTACGCACGGATGTGCCCTTTTGCGAGCTGACAGAACGCGAGCGGGAAATTGTCTTCAGGGGGCCTGCTGTCAAGCATCACATGGTCTATCAGAATATGACCAACGGGGCGGCTGGTGAAATGGACTTCACCTACTTCAACGCCATCTATACCGTGGAAAATGCCCTCTCCAAGGTCAAAGATGAAAAAGGGATGAAGCGCGTTGAGAAGTTCTTAAAAGAAGAGCCCTGCTCTGCCTGTCATGCAAGCCGCCTTTCGGAAGCGGCAAGAGCGCCTTTAGTGATGGGAAAGTCCCTGGATCAGGTCTGCACCATGACACTGAATGACCTGACAGACTGGGTTGCCAGTGTGCCGCAAAGCCTCCCCTCTGCCATGCGCCCCATGGCGGCAGCCATCTCTGCCTCCTTTGCCCATGTGGCCAAGCGTCTCCTGGACCTCGGGCTTGGCTATCTTACACTTGACCGGGCTGGCTCAACGCTTTCCACAGGCGAGCTGCAGCGTATGCAACTGGCCAGAGCTGTGCGCAACAGAACAAGCGGCGTACTCTATGTGCTGGATGAGCCCTCCATTGGCTTGCACCCCTCCAATATGCAAGGACTTGCGGCTGTCATGCACGACCTTGTGGCTGATGGAAACTCCGTTGTGCTTGTGGATCATGATCCGGCAATCCTGCGCGAGGCTGACTGGTATGTGGAACTTGGACCAGGAGCCGGAGCCCTTGGCGGGGAGCTTGTGACTGAGGGAACGCTGAAGACTGTCTTGGCCAGTAGCCAATCGCAGATAAGACCCTTTTTGGCGGAGCAAACACAAAACAGGCAGCGTCCCAGGTATGCAGACGATGAGCTCTTTGCGCAGGGAGAGATCAGTCTTGCCATGGATGCCTTGCATACGGTGAAGCCTCTTGCTCTGCGCCTTCCCAAGGGGCGCTTAACCGTTGTCACAGGGGTCTCAGGCTCAGGCAAAACGACCCTTGTGCTTGAGAGCCTTTTACCGGCACTTGCCCACCTTGTGCAGAAAACACCCCTTCCCAGCCATATCAAGGCCGTTTCGGCGCAAGGTATTCAGCAGGTCAAGCTGATTGATGCCAGCCCCATTGGCATCAATGTGCGATCGACTCTTGCCACCTATGCCAATGTCCACGATGAACTGCGTAAGGCTTATGCCAGAACAAGCTCAGCCAAAAAGCTGGGCTACAAGGCTTCCGATTTTTCCTACAATACAGGCCGTTTGCGCTGTGCGACCTGTGATGGCACAGGTTCCATCAATCTTGACGTACAGTTCTTGCCGGATGTGGAGATCCCCTGCCCTACTTGTCATGGCACACGCTACGCCAAGGAGGCCGGAATAGTCAGGTACGAAAGTCCTGAGGGAGAATACGCTCTGCCAGAGTTGATGGCCAAAGAGGTGCGGCAAGCCAGGCGGATTTGCCAAAAGCTTACGAGTGTCAGTCACAGACTGGCTGTGCTAGAGAATCTTGGCCTTGGCTATCTGACCCTTGGCGAAGGCACGCCAGGGCTTTCCGGTGGTGAGGCCCAGAGACTGAAGCTTGCCTTGGAAATCGGCAGGCGGCAGGAGGAAAGTCTTTTTGCCTTTGATGAGCCAACCATTGGTCTGCATCCCTTAGATGTGCAGCGCTTGATCGACGTCTTTCAGGCGCTTTTGGATCAGGGAGCAACGCTTGTGGTCATTGAGCACGACCTGCAAATGATCGCCAATGCAGACTACATTGTGGATATGGGGCCAGGTGGCGGCGAGGCAGGCGGCAGGGTTGTGGCCCAGGGAAGTCTTGAAACGATTCGCGCCAATCCGGAGAGTGTCACGGGAAGATATCTTTGAAGTTTTGAAGAGCGTCGAAAAGTCTGGAATACCGCTTTTGAAAAGCGGTTGAGGAACAATAGCATAGAGTTTTACAGTATCCTTTTCTCTATCAAACACTATATTAATGCTATTCAAAAATAAAAGTTTTGCTCAAGAGTTCCCTTGCTTTTATCGAGCCTCCTAACATTTACTTATTGCTCTAAAGATTATTCATAGATTAACTAGTCGACCCTGAAAAGCGCTAACTACCTGATTTTACTGGAGATTCTTGCGCCACACCTTTTCACAGGAAGGTGATTTTGAGCATTATTCTCAAAACTCAACTTTTTGACGCTAAGTTGAAAACGAATTTCAACTTTACG
>JAILPJ010000042.1 GCA_024699605.1 Desulfovibrio sp.
GATAGTCATCATGATCCCAACGAACAGTTTTTGGGCTTCCTCCATTCTGTCCTCCAATCGCACAAAAGTAGGCGTAAAGATTCGAGAGACAGTATAGAGTTATTGGAAAAAAATTAAAAGTAATTTTTGGGCAGAGCCTTATTTGTGCTGACTTTGGAGGATGAGGACTTTGCGGCAAGCAGTCTCGACGGAGAAGGCTTGGATTCTGCCTAAGCCTCATGGGCAAGGGATTTCTGGCAAAGAGCAAAAGTGGGGAGAAGGGGCGAAATCTGGGACTCTGTCACAAGCTGCAGTCGCTCTATTTCAAGATAGACGAGCAAGGCGCGTGCGTTTTTGCCGCTTTTGGCCAGGAGGGCAAGATAGTTGCGCATCTGCCAAATATCGTTTTCCTTGGGTTGTCCGCTTTTGTAGTCAAGGACGAGATAGCTATCGCCTTCTGGCACAAGCAGGTCAAAGCGCACAAGCTGGCCTTTGTTGTCAAGCAAGGAATGCTCCCGTAAACCACATGTCAGCCAGGCTTGGGCTTCCTTTTGCCCTAAAAACCAGACCAGCGAGTGGCGGGCAAGATCCCTGGCCTTGTCGTTAGCCAGATTTTCCTTGAGCAGGCGTCTGGGATCAAGTCTGGCCAAGCCAAAGCGCAGCGCCGTATCCGCAGCCTTGACCGGATCTTCCTGCCAGAGCACATACTGCAGGGCTTTGTGCAGAAGAATGCCGCGTCTGCGCGCCTCTTCGGCTTCATCCTGGTCACGGCTGTGGGCAATGCGCAGACTGGGCAGCCATTGCATGGGGGTTGGGAGATTCTCTTCTCCTGATTGGGCCGGCTGATGAGGCTCGCTCGCTTCTGCGGCGCTTGGCAGTGGATCTGGTCGATCTGTGAGAGCCTCGCTCATCTCCAGGCCTGCCATTTCAACGAGGATTTTGAGCAGGTCCTTGTCGTCACTGCGATTTTGCTGGCATCTGAGTACGCAGAGTTCTTCGCGGGCACGGGTTGTGGCCACATAGAGGATATTGAGGGTTTCTTGGCAGTCGCGTAAGAGCGAACGGTAATAGATCTCACCGGCGTTTTTATTGAGTAAGGTCGCAAGTCTCCCCTCTTCGGTGGTCGTAAAGAGCAGCTCTGTGCGCGCCGTGATAGGCACCATTTTCCAGGGAAAGAGGACGCACGGGGCTTCGAGACCCTTGGCCTTGTGAATGGTCATGATGCGCACAGCGTCCATGTTTTCGGGCAGTGGCACTTTTTCTTCTTCGTGATTGTCTTGCCAGTACTCAAGAAAAGCGGAAATGGTGCCTGCGCCTTTGTCCTCGGCCAGATGCAGAATTTCCAAAAGCCTGCGCGTGAAGATCCGTTCTTTGGGGAAACGCTCTGCCACACCGAGAAAAGAGTACCATTCGCTGAGGAGATCATAGGGCGAGAGCAGGGCGGCTGAACGGGCAAAACTGGCAAAGTATTTTTTCCAAAGTTCAGGCCAGCGTTGCCTAAAACACTGCTCAAGGGTGAGATCATGCTCTCTGAGATAGTCCTCGCAAAGTGCCGTCAGTGAAAAGCTCTGCGTAACCTCAGGCAGTGTGGCAAAAATTTCGCCGCTGAGCAGCGTATAGAAGGCCAGTTGATCGTGGAGCAGGAGAAAACGCAGCAAGGCCAGACTTTGAATGATCAGGCTCTGCTGAGCCAAAAGCAGACTGTTTTCCGTGACAACGGGAATGCCCTGGGCCAGCAGGGTCTGCGCAAGCTCGAGGGCCTCGCGATTCTTGCGCACAAGGACAAGCATCTGTGACCAGGGACGATGCTGATGCCAGGCAACAAGCTGGGCTAGCACGTCGTCTGCCAGGGTTTCAGCGGTTGTGGTCCTCAGCTGAACGGATCCCGTCTGATCCGTCTTTTTGTTTTGAGGATAGGACTGATGATGCTTGGCAAAGGCCAAAGCCAGCTTCTGACCGGCTTCCTGGGCAAGGGAGGCTGGGAGATCCTTGGCTAAGCAGCGGCTGATGATCTCACGGCATGTTTGCGCGTTTTCCAGTGGTTGATAGAGGCGATTGTTGAAGTCAATGAGCGTTGGCAGGCTTCGCCAGTTGCAGGGCAGATTTTCCGTGTGTCTGTCAGGCTTCGCTACCAGGCGCAGCAAGTGCGAGTCCTGCAGAAGCTGATCGAAAAGCTCGGGATTGCCGCCACGCCAGCTGAAGATGGATTGCTTGACATCGCCAACCCAGGTGAAGGAGCCTCCTTTGGCGAGGGCTTCCTCCACAAGATGGGAGAGCGCCAGCCACTGGTCATCGCTGGTATCCTGGAATTCGTCGATGAGCACATGGCGGGTGTCATTGCCGAGAAGAAAGAGGGTTTCCTCAACAGGCAGATAGCCTTCAAAAATAGCGCAGACAAGGCTGGGAACAACGACCGTATGGAGGAAGCGGCCCGCATCTTCACTGGCCATGAAGGCATCGGCCATGCGCCGGCCAAGCTCAATGAAGGGCAGGGTTTTAACGGCTTCGTTGAACAGGCGGAAGCGTGTTTTGCCGGTGAGCAGTTGACTGTAGAGAGCGCAGAGCTGCGCATTGTCTGCGGCGGCTTCGTTTTTGCAAAAAAGTTCAGCCAGGCTATCTTTGGCCAAAAAAGCCGAATCCAGGGCTTTCAGTTCATTGTGCGCCAGAAGCTGCAGGGCATTTTGAGCCTGCTTTTTCCATTTGGCCTGGCCTGCCTGAGCGAGGAGGCTGGCCGCAAGTTCGACGAGTTTTTCCTGTGTCTCTGTGCGCAATTGTCGGACCTGAGAGGCCGGCATCAGATCTTCACATTGCTTGAGCAGGATGGCGGAGAAGAGCGGTGCAAGCAGGTTTTGAATTTTTTTGCCGGCCAGAAAACCGTGAGCCTGCCCTTCGAGATAGAGGCTGCGAACCAGACTGTCGAGCTGGCGGGCCAAACGCTCATCCCCCTGCCTGGCCCGCACAGAAAGGATTTCTAAAAACGGCTCAACCGTCTGACTGGTGTTGAAGACGGGATCAAAGTCGGGATTTAAGTGGATTTTGAGGGAAGAGGTGCGCACGATCTGCAAGAGCAGGCTATCGATGGTGCGGACATTGAGAGCTGAATAGTTGTAGAGAATATCCGAGAGCAGCTGCTTGGCCTGGTTTTTGGGTAAGAGCTTGGTGTCCAGACCAAGGGCTGCGCTTTTCAGGCGAGAAAGCACGCGGCTGCGCATTTCTTCGGCAGCCGCGTTGGTGAAGGTGATGGCAATGATCTGCGACAGCTGGTTACCCTCGACAAGCAGGGAGAGAATGCGCTCGGTGAGGGTGTGGGTTTTGCCCGAGCCGGCTGAGGCTTTGATCTGAAAAAGGCCGTTCACTCGTTAGCTCATCTTATGCGTTATCCTCTGGCAGCATGCCCTTGAGTACGCCTTGACCTGTGGATTCGAGCACAGCACGCCAGAGATCGGAGTGAATATTCAGTTTGCGGCGGGAACGTGTGACCAGTTCAAAGGGCAGATGCACATACTGGCCCTGCACCTTGGCCACAACCATGTCGGTGCGTCCGGCCATGGCGGCGTGCACCGCGTACTGGCCCAGGAAGCCGCAGTAGACTTTATCCGAGGAATTGGCCGGAACGGAGCGAATAATATAGCTTGGGTCAATGTATTTGATGGTGTGGCGCAAGCCTCGGCTATTGAGATATTTTGTCATGGCTTTGCGTAAATAGATGGCGATGTCACCTAAAATGACATTCCCTGAGGCATCGGTTGCGGAATTGTGCTCAAGCAGGTGCTGACCTGCGCCTTCTGCGGTCACCACCACGGCGTGGCCGCGTGTGCGCAGACGTTTTTCCAGGGCCTCAAGTACGCCGCCAGGACCTTCGAGGCTGAACGGAGCCTCAGGAATGAGCACAAAATTGACTTCCTTGAGGGCCAGGGTAGCCTGGGCGGCAATGAAGCCACTTTCACGGCCCATGAGTTTGACCAGGCCTATGCCGTTGGGTACACCGCAGGCTTCGGTGTGGGCGCATTCAATGGCTTCGGTGGCTTTGTAGACAGCGGTTTCAAAGCCAAAGGACTGGGGGATGAAATTGATATCATTGTCAATGGTTTTGGGGATGCCGATGACGGCCATTTTACGGCCGCGTTCCTGCACGACCTGACTGATCATTTGGGCCGCTTTCATGGTGCCGTCGCCGCCGATGACAAAGAGCACATTGATATTGCAGCGTTCCATGGTGTCGACAATGTCCTCGCCGTTCTGCGGACCGCGCGAGGAACCGAGAATGGTGCCACCGAAGAGATGGATGTCGGAGACCTTGGACGGCGTCAGTTCCACAAATTTGTGTTGAAAGGTGTGAATAAAGCCTTCAAGGCCGTAAGGAATGCCGATGATCGAAGGGACATGGTAGGCATGGTGCGCTTCCATGACAATGGCACGGATGACATCGTTGATGCCGGGGCAGAGACCGCCGCAGGTGACAATGGCGCATTTGGTCTGAGTTGGATTGAAATAGAGCATTTTGCGTGGGCCGGCCGCTTCCAGGGAAAGAATCTGCGGTTCGATTTCCTGGCTGCAGTCTTTGTCCACAAAGACTTGCACCTGTTTATCGTCATCAAGACCATTGTAGGGAAGTTGCGATTCGATTTTGCGTGGCCCGAGCGTATTGATCTTTGTATTGATTTCCGTACTCATGCGCTTTCAGCACAATCCCGACAGAGATTGTGCCGCCTCCTGGCGAACTGAGATTCTTACAACCAGCCTTTGGGCTGTACCCTGTCCTATCGCTTCGACTGATGCAGGTCTTGAGTCTGCAGGCCCAAGCACGGCAAAGAAGGAAGCGAATTGTGCATTGATAGCACCGAGATGTTATGAGGTCAATGTGATAGCTTGGCTTTGCCGGGCAGTCTTTGCCGAGAAAAACGCATTTGCCAGCTTTTGAGCTCAAGAAGACATCGATGACTGTCATGACAATCCTTGTCCTGGATTGATGCACATTGAGGATTGGTTAGACTCTCGGCAATAGAGGAGTTCTGAGCGAAGATGGAGGGCGCGTGGAAGGTCTGCGCCGTGCTTACGCTTTTGTCTATCGTCTTCTCTGTTCACAAAGGGACTTTGGGCGTCAGAGGCAAGCCTCTTTGCTGGCAAATTCGGCAAGCAGGCCATGGGGTTGGCCGTAAGGCGCGTTCTGTAAAATACAGAGCTCTTTTGCGATCCAGGTCTTGGCAAGCGCAGGCTTTTGTCTTTGATGCCTGGCCACAAGCCAGGTCCGCTTGACGCTCCCCTTGGGCTGAGCTATTTTCGCCCATAAACTTGGTGGAAGCCAGGCGATCTTTGACCTCTGCCGCAAGTCAGAGGTGTGCACTACTTGCAGAACTCTCCTGCAAGTCTTTTGTTTTTTAGGGCGGCTTCATTTCCCAGGCAAGGAGCCTTGTGTGTCGATCTATGGTCTTGAATTGCACACGTTCGGTCAGTGCAGCTACTATACCTCGTCTCAGACTCTGGCTCTGGGAGACAAGGTTATTGTGCAGGAGGAGGAACGTCTCTGCTTTGGCACAGTCTGCTCCGGACCTTTTACGACCTTGGCCAATTATCAGGAAAATGATCTGCCTGAAATTTTGCGTGTGGCCGATGACAATGATCTCATCGACAATGCGGAAAATCAGCGGCTTTGTTCGGAAGCGCGGGAATTCTGTGCTGCGGCCATTGAGCGTCGCAAGCTTGAGATGAAGCTTGTGGGCGTTGAGGTATTTTTTGATCGCAGCAAGATTATTTTCTTTTTTACGGCTCCTACGCGCATAGATTTTCGTGAACTGGTCAAGGATCTGGTCCGTCAGTACCGCACGCGCATCGAATTGCGTCAGATTGGGGTGCGGCATGAAACACAGATGATCGGTGCCGTTGGCAATTGCGGCATGATCTGCTGTTGCCGCCGTTATCTGCGGAAATTTGCGCCAGTGACCATTCGCATGGCCAAGGAGCAGAACCTATTCCTCAATCCCTCAAAGATTTCTGGCAGCTGTGGTCGGCTGCTCTGCTGTCTGTCCTATGAACAGGAAAACTACGACAATTTTTTTGCCCAGAGTCCCAGGCCTGGCAAGAAATATCAGACAAAGCAGGGCATTTTGCGAGTGGTGCGCATCAATATGTTTCGCAATACCGTGGCTGCCGCCGGCGAAGACAATGAAGAGCGCGAATGGAGTCTTGATCAATGGCTGACGTTGAACCCCCAACGCCTTGATCCGCTGACGTTTGGTGAAGAGGGTGAGGGGGAAGAGTCCGTGGCTGAGCGGGAGACATATCTTGCTGAGACACTGCCTGATGAACCTCTGGAGAATCTGACTGACAGTGAACGGGAACCGGAATTTGAACTTGAATATCCGGTCTTTGCTCAGAAGAAAGCCTTGTCGGGGCGCAGTGAAGGGCGACAGGATCGGCCTGAACGCAAGGAGCGAAAGGGCGCACGCAAGCCCGAACACCGCGATGAGCCCAATGTCAGACATAAAAACCGACCCAAACCCGACTCTGCCCCTGAGCAGGCTAACGCTAAGGAGCATTCCGCTGATGCGTCACAGGCTCCTGCGCAGCCCAAAGGGAAAAAACGGGAAGACAGTCGGCCCCAAAAATTCAAAAAAAAGAAACGCCCCAAAAAACGTTCGCGCTGAACTCCTGGGTTTGAGCGCGTGTGTTCTTGGGCTAATGGACGAGTTCGGGAGGAAGCATGGAGCACTATTACGTCACAACGCCTATTTATTATGTCAATGCCCGGCCACATCTCGGCCATGCCTACACTACCCTGGTCGCAGATTCGCTGGTGCGGATGCACAAACTGATGGGGGAAGAGGCGCTTTTTGTGACGGGCTCTGATGAACACGGCGATAAGATTGTGCAGGCAGCGGCCAAAAACCAGCTTGAAGTGAAAGACTTTGTGGACGGCATCAGCAGCCAGTTCCGGGAATTGTGGCCCAAGCTGGGTATTGAGAATTTTCGTTTTTCCCGCACAACAGATCCTGCTCATGAAAAGATCGTGCAAGAGATGCTGCAGAAGGTCTATGATGCCGGTGACATCTATTTCGGAGAATTCAGCGGCCACTACTGCTACGGCTGTGAGCGTTTCTATACCGAAAAGGAGCTGGAGGACGGGTGCTGCCCCCAGCACAAGACACGTCCTGAGTTGATCAGCGAAAAGAACTATTTCTTCAGGATGTCCAAATATCTGCCCTGGCTCAAGCAATTCCTTTTGGATAATCCGGATTTTATCCGGCCTGAGCGCTATCGCAGCGAAGCCCTTGGCATGCTTGAAGCCGGTGCCCTTGAAGATCTGTGCATTTCGCGGCCCAAGACGCGTCTGACCTGGGGTATTGATCTGCCTTTTGACAGCAACTATGTCTGCTATGTCTGGTTCGATGCGCTTTTGACCTATATCAGTGCGCTGGGCGGGCCAGGGTCTCAGGACTTTGCCAGCTTTTGGCCAGCCGAGCACATTGTGGCCAAGGATATCCTAAAGCCACACGCCATCTTTTGGCCTGTGATGCTCAAGTCCCTGGGTCTTCCCCTGTACCGGCATCTGAATGTCCATGGTTACTGGCTTTCCAAGGACACCAAGATGAGCAAGTCCTTGGGCAATATCATTGAGCCTGAGGCCATGATGGCCGAGTATGGTCAGGACGCCTTCCGCTACTATCTCTTCCGCGAAATGCATTTTGGCTCGGACGCCAATTTCTCGGAAGAAGCTATGATTACGCGCATCAATTCCGATTTGGCCAATGACCTGGGCAATCTCTTCAGCCGCGTGCTTTCCATGACGGCCAAGTATTTTTCCAGCATTGTGCCCAAGCCCGCTGAAAAGCTTGAGCAGGATAAGGCCATGGTGGATCTCTGCGTGCACGCCATGCAGAATTACGTGCAGCTGATGCAGGCCATTCGGTCCGCTGAGGCGCTTGAAGCCCTCTGGGAACTGGTCAGAGCCTTGAATAAATACGTGGACAGTGAGGCGCCTTGGGCTCTGTTCAAGGCCAAGGAGACAGAGCGGCTGGCTACGGTGATGTATGTGCTTTTAGCCTGCATGCGCAAGATTGCCATCTGTCTGTGGCCTGTGATGCCCAAAGCCAGTGCCCTGATGCTCAATCAGCTTGGGCAAAAGGGTGATGAGCACACACAACCTGTCAAAAACATCAATGATGAAATCACTTGCTTCGGCGGTTTGGATGCCGGGACACGGCTTGCTGAAAAATCCAATATCTTTCCGCGGATTCAGCGCTGAGACAGCGCTGTCTGCTTGAGCAAAGGATTATCCATAAAAAAAAGGCCGATAAACGGCCTTTTTTTGTGCGTCTTGGCAGAAATGCTTATTTTTTCTCTTCTGTGAAAATCCGTTCCAGTGAAGCGGCATCCAGAGGGGTCAGATTGAAACGCATACCGGCTTCATCCAGCAGGTCATGCAGACTTTTCTGGGGTTTGGCGGATTTTTGCTCGTTGATATATTCAGCCGCTTTGCGAACAAGTTCGCTTTGAGAAACAATTGTCGCCATACGTTCTCCTCTGTCTCTATGGATGATCATCCACGGCGCTTGCGCGTGTTTCTGAAAGCCTTCTACCCAAAAAAAGGCAGAGGCATCATACTCTCACAGGCGGCACAAGTCAAAGGCATGGCTGAAAATTTTTGCGGCCGTCCAGGCCATTTTTTCAGCGTAACAGAGGGCTAACCCCTCTATGCGTTTCTCTTTTGGCGATCAGCACCTGCGTGAGCCACAGAGAGGAGACATCATGATTTTCGCCAAAGCAGGCTTGCTCTTGCGTCAAAAGGCAGGCAGAGCGGTGCGGTCTGCCTGCTCAACGCCCGCAAGCGAACGGAACTCGCAATTGTCCAAAGGCTTGTAGCATGTGCCAACAACGCATTTTTGGGAAGGAAGCAAGGCTTGGAGAGCCTCCAAGCGGCATTGACTCAGAAAAAGATATAAGGTATGGTCTTTAATATGTTTGAACGAAAAGATGATAACTTCTCTCTCGACGACGAAATGTTCCAGAAAACCGGTGTGCCTCTGTATCTTCAGGCAGCGGCTTTTATCCGGCGTCTCATTGAGTCTGGGGAATGGCCTATTGGCTTTCGCCTGCCAAGTCTTGAAAATTTGGCCCGTTTTTTTGGCATGTCTCGAGTCACGGTTCGCCAGGCAGTGCAA
The DNA here is from genome assembly GCA_024699605.1 of Desulfovibrio sp. Classification (GTDB taxonomy): domain Bacteria; phylum Desulfobacterota; class Desulfovibrionia; order Desulfovibrionales; family Desulfovibrionaceae; genus Desulfovibrio. The sequence continues at coordinate 9,138 of JAILPJ010000042.1, forward strand.
TCCTTGGTGACTGAGAACTTACTAGAAAGTTGTCAGGGCAGAGGCACCTTTGTGGCCTCAAAGCCAGATCCACGGCAACGAGTACGGCTTCTCACCTCCTGGCAAGCACTGATACGCCGGGTGGAGAACTACAAAGTTGAAATTATTACGGAGGCAGATGTTGATTCCTGCCCTCCTTTGCGAGGACGCCCTGGGAAGTGTTACCCAAAATATCACTATATGAAACGTCTTCATTTGCGCAATAATAAGCCTTTTGTGCTCTTGGATGTCTACTTAGAACGCGAAATCTTTCAGAGAGCACCAGACAAGGTCTTGTCCATGCCAGTGCTTGCTGCCCTTGGAGATCTCAAGATTGAAGTGAGCAAAGCGAATCAGGTCATGACAATCGGGGCGGCTGATACTGAAGCCTCACATTTTTTGCACATCCCTCAGGCTGCACCAGTAGCCTACGTGGTGCGAATTGCTGAAGATAAGTTTGGGAAAGTGTTTTACGTTGCCAACCTTACTTACCCTGGTGATCAAATCTATCAAGAGGTGGATATGCTCATTTGATTGTTAGGCATGTAGCTCATGCTGAAAAATCTACAAGGAGGATTGCTATGTTTTCTGTTGGCAGAAAAATCTTCTCCATACTGGCATGCTTGGTCTTTTTCGCATCAGGGGCAATGGCAGCTGAAAAAACGCGCGTGGATATCATCAGTACGCCTTTCGGCACTGCCAGTTATGTCATTGGTTCGGCCTTTGAAACCATTGTCAACAAAAGCAACTATTCATTTACCATCAACCACACAGAGACCCCAGGGCAGGCCTTCAATATTACGAAACTGAACAAAGATAAAAACGCCAGAAAAAACACCATCTGCGTTGCCGGTGGTGCCATCAACTGGCTTGCAAAACGGGGTGAAACGCCTTTCAAGCAAAAGATGGAGAGCATGCGTCCCATTGCCACCTATAATATTGGTGCCATCTGGCTTGTGACGCAAAAAAAGGAGCTTGCCAGCATCGACGCGCTGCGTGGTAAAAGCATCGCCTTAGGTCGTTTGCCGCAGGTCCTCTGGGGGTATGAACCCAAGGCCTTGCTGGAACATGGCTATTCAGACGATTTCGCCAAGAGTCTCAAACTGCAGCTGGTGGGGACCAAGGATGCCGCTACCGCATTCCTGAACAATCAAATCGATGTCTGTGCCATTGGTGGCTATCTCTCACCGGATAACTCCCTTTTTGAGCCCAGCCCGCAGACAGTCGAGGTTCTCGCCTCTGGACGCACTTTGTACCACATTGACTGGGGCAAGGAACCTATTGAAAAGACGGCGAAAGTTGATGTTCCCATGATTCCCTTCCAGTTGCCCGCTGGCAGCGTCGCCGGTATGGACAAGCCCATCTGGGTGTTTACCGATGTGCAGACTTTCTGTGTGCACGATGAATTTCCCGAGGAGTTGGCCTATCAGGTTACCAAGGCCTTCATCGATCATGTAGACGAATTTGCCCAATATCATGCTCTGGGCAAGCTGATGACACGCAAAGGCCTGGTCTTCGGCATTGCCCCTGAACAAATGCATCCAGGTGCCCTTCGTGCCTATAAGGAGGCCGGCATCCTCTAAACCTTGCCTGCTGACGCCGTGCTTCCGTGTCCACGACACAGGAGGTACGGCGTCACATCATTCTTTATCAACTGCCTTCTTCTGCGGTTTCAGGAGCATCCCATGCAAGGCGTGTACAAATCTATTTTGACCGTCGCTGCCGTACTGATGGTCATTTACCAAGCTGTAGCCTCACAGCATCTCTACTTTGGTCAGTGGGAACATCAGACCATCCACCTTGTCTTCATTTTCATTCTGACTTTCCTCAGCATCATTATGAAGACACAGAGCAAATTTGTGAGTCTCATCTGCCATCTGTGCATTCTCGTTGGCATAGTGGGCTGCGCCTATGTCTATCTGAATATTGCGGAGCTTGAATCGACTCAGGGTTTTCCCTCGGAACTTTCCGTGATTGTCGGCTGTTGCCTAATCGTCATCACGATGATCGGCACCTATCTGAGCTGGGGACTGCCCCTGCTGATCGTTGCCTTAACCTTTGTCCTGTATTTCTTTTTCGGGCATCACTTAGAAGGAGTGCTTTACCACACACCCTTTGATTTCGACTATATCATCTCCTTCCTCTGTATTGGCCTGTCGGGTATGTATGGAATGTTTCTCTCCATCTCTGCCGACCAAGTTTTTCTCTTTATTGTGTTCGGTGCCTTGTTGAGCATCTTCAAGGTAGACACGATGTTTATGGAGATTGGCAAAATCTTAGGTCGCTACATGTCTGGGGGACCTGGGATGACGGCTGTCATGTCCAATGCCCTGATCGGTATGGTCTCTGGAGCTCCTGTGGCCAGCGTGGCTATCACCGGTCCCTTTGTGCTGCCGTATATGCGCCAATCCGGTTACACCGATGAAGAATCTGGAGGCATTGTGGCCTGTGCCGCCACGGGTGGGCAGCTGATGCCACCTGTGATGGGAGCCGCGGCTTTTATGATGGCGACCTTTATTGGTGAACCGTATTCTGTGGTCATGATTGCGGCGATTATCCCTGCGGTCCTGTTTTATCTGGCCGTGGGCTTTGGTGTGCAGTCTATGGCGGCCGCTAAGGGCTTCCAGCGTGTCAAAATGGATGTGGACTGGGCGCTCATTGGTCGGCGTATTTGGGTCTTTATCCTCCCCATTGCCCTGATTTTCTACATGCTGCTCCAACGCTACAGTCCCGCTATGACGGCCTTCTGGGCCTGCGTTGTGACCATGGTTGTGGGTTTCGCCCGCAAGGAAACGCGTCCGACTCTGGGCGATGTCCTGACTGGCGTGCGCAAGGGGGCTGTCACCGGCGCTAAGATCGGTATCTCGTTAGTTCTTATCGGCCTTGTCGCCCAAACGCTGATTTCCACCGGTATGGGCACCAAGCTCGCAAGTCTCATCAATATGCTGGCCGAAGGGCGGCTTTTTATCGCTCTTCTCGTGACCATGGTGATTGCCCTGATTCTAGGTTGTGCGGTACCGCCAGCTGCGGCCTATGCACTTTGTGCCATTGTGGTGGTGCCAACGCTCACACCGATGGGCGTAGGATTGCTTGAAGCCCACATGTACTGCTTCTATTTTTCCATCATCTCAGCCGTGACACCACCGGTGGGCTTGGCTTCTCTGGCGGCCTCAGGCATCACCGGCGCCTCTTATGGCACAACAAGTCTGCATGCTTTCCGTTTGTCGTTAATTGGCTTCATTCTGCCCTTTATGATTATTTACAATCCCCTCTTTACCTTTAACACACAAAATTTTCTCTGGTTCGCCACTTCACCTGTGACGATTCTTATTTCCGTGGTAGGTCTTTCGGTTCTTTGCTATGGAGCCCTTTTCCAAAAGACGACAATTGTAGAATATATTCTCGCTTGCGTGACAACGTTGCTAGCCTGCATTCACATCTTTTATGGCGGGGAATGCACTTCTTCAATTCTTTTAGCAGTAACAGCCGGCATCGTTGTCTTAAGTCTGCTGTTTTGCTTGAAGCAGATGCGACGCTCTTCCTCAGTACGAATGGCGCAGTAGGGAGATCATATGGCAAAAAACACATGGAAGATTGAACGCTTTACGAGCCAACCTCTCATCACAGCCGCCATGCTCGGTGAGGATGGAGATAATATCAATGGGCCTTCCATCATTCGGGTCCCCAAGCACATCACGTCCGCACCTGGAAAGTACCTTTGCTATTTTGGACATCATGAAGGCCAATATATCCGTCTGGCTTATGCTGATGCGCTGGAAGGACCATGGCATATCTATCCTGGTGGTGTACTCCACGTGAAGGATTTACCATGGCATCCTGACCATGTTGCGTCGCCGGATGTGCATCTGGATGGGGCTACGGGGAGAATTGTCATGTACTTTCACAGCCCCATAGAGCCTATGGTCCTTGCTTCTGATCCCGATTATCTGGAGAAAGCCAAAGCCATTCCGCAAAAATCCTTTATGGCTTGGTCCCTCGACGGGCTTCACTTCACAGCTGAGTCCAAGATCTTGGGTGACAGTTATTTTCGTGTCTGGGCTTTTCAAGGGCGACTTTATGCCTTGCCCAGAGAAGCCAGACCTCTCTATGTCTCGCCGTCTGGGGATCCCTTGGATTTTAGACCACAGGATAGCCCTTTGGAATGTTTGGGGCGAGACAATTGTCTGCGTCATGTAGCCCTTCTTGATGAAGGGGAACGCATGTGGGTGTTTTATACGCGCATTGGCGATGCACCAGAGCGAATTCTCGCAAGTTCGTTTTGTATGAGTGACAATCCAGCTCACTGGGAGATGACGCAACCGGAAGAAGTCTTGCGGCCTGAACTTCCCTGGGAGGGGTGTGAGCTACCAATTGTGCCTTCACGGTTTGGCTGCACCCTGGAACACGAAAATGCGTTACGAGATCCCTACCTTTTTCGCGAAGGACAATCTCTGTATCTCTTTTATTGTGGTGATGCAGAACGGGCTATTGGTGCTGTACGCTTGCAGCATGCCTAATTTGACTATCCAGTTCTGGAAAATTCGTGCGTAAGGAGCATGCTATCATGGAAAAACATATCTTCCCACCTTTGACCATCAAAAAGGCAGAGGTATTCGTCTTCCGTGCACCCATCGAGACCCCCGTGCGTACTTCGTTTGGCATTATGTACGACCGTCCTGCCGTACTTGTGCGACTTGAGGACAGCGATGGCACTTATGGCTGGGGAGAGGTGTGGTGCAATTTTCCCGCATGTGGCGCTGAACATCGAGGCCGTCTGCTGGAGACCGTTCTCCTGTCTCTGATTCTGGGGAAAACCTTTGAAAGCCCTGAGGATGCCATCCATCTTTTGACCACGAAAAGCCATGTGCTGCGCTTGCAGACCGATGAACCAGGCCCCATAGCACAAAGCATTGCGGGTTTGGATATTGCGCTTTGGGATATGTTCGCCAGACGTGCTGGAAAACCCCTTTATAGCGTTCTCGGCGGTGAGGAAAAAGCGTTTGTCCCTGCCTACGCCAGTGGCATCAATCCCGTAGATACCCTCAAGATCGTTGAGAGATGTCGCGACGAGGGCTTCACGGCCTTTAAATTTAAAATTGGTTTTGATGCCGCTCGTGATATGCGTAATATTGAGGATGTCTCAGCCAATTTGCAGAAGGGTGAAGGCTTTGCCATTGACGTCAACCAGGCTTGGGATTTGCCTTTTGCCCTGGAATTTACCTCACGTCTGCGAGACTATTCCATTCTCTGGCTTGAAGAACCATTGCCTTGCGATACACATTGTTCTCAATGGAAGATTCTGGCCGCGCATTGTCAGGTGCCTCTAGCCGCAGGTGAAAATTTCAGAAGTGAAGAGACGTATCGCGAAGCATTTGCTGATCCTTGGCTTGGTGTCATCCAACCGGATATCTGCAAATGGGGCGGTCTTTCTCGAACGTTACCCATTGCCAAGGCCATCCTGAAGGCCGGCATACGTTACTGCCCGCATTATCTGGGTGGAGGCATAGGCTTGCTCGCCTCGGCACATCTCTTGGCCGCTGTCGGAGGAGACGGGACCTTGGAAGTTGATATTAATCCCAATCCGCTCCGTCCTCTTCTGGCTGACCCCTATCCTCAGGTCAAAGCCGGAAATTTCTCATTGCCAAGCGCCCCTGGTCTCGGCGTCATCCCGCAGCTTGGGGAGATTACCTCCTTACGCACTTTCTACAAGGAATTGTCCACATAAGCGTTAAGAGAAGAAGTTGAAAAGCGATGTGCGCATTTTGTCTTTCTCTCCTTGCCTTGCGGAGGTCTGAAACACTTGGGGAACAGTAATCTGCTAATCTGAACAAAACTCTTTGAATTTTACCGACATGAAGAAATTAGTCACTATCGGAGAAGCGGCTAAGGCATTGGGTGTCTCCATTACGACGCTCCGGCGCTGGCAAGAAAATGGCAAGCTGATTCCTTTACGAACCTCAGGCGGACATCGCCGTTACGATCTCTCAAAGCTAAGGCCGCAAGAATTCCATGATGCTCAGGCAAATGAACGTAAGACTATCGCATACGCTCGCGTCTCAAGGCATGACCAGGAAGCCGACCTTGAACGTCAGAAGCAGGTACTTGAGCTGTATTGCACACAAAACGGCTGGACGTTTGAGATCGTTTCGGACACAGGCTCTGGTGTAAATTTTCATAAGAACGGTTTGAAATACTTGTTGGACGAGATACTTGCGAGCAAGGTCAGTCGTCTCGTCATCACACACAAGGACAAGTTGTTACGTTTTGGTGCGGAGTTGATTTTTGCGATATGTGAAGCGAAGAATGTTGAAGTCGTCATCTTGAACAAAGGTGAGGACACAAGCTTTGAGGAGGATTTGGCCCAAGACGTGCTTGAGATTATCACTGTGTTTTCGGCGCGTTTGTATGGCAGTCGATCTCGGAAGAGCCAGAAGATTTTGGATGCCTGCAAAAAGGCCGTTGAGCAGAACCGTTAGGCCGTGTTCCATTTTTTGCTTTGACGGGGAACGCTTGAGGCCTCAGAGCGTGGGGTTTCGCGACTTTTTCCAGGGGGAAATCGATGCGGCCTATGTCGTACGGAGAAAACGGTACTTGTTAAAAAGTGCAGTCCAAAAAGTTTTTTGGTTTTTTGCCCTAAAGTTCGCTAAATATTGGCCGATAGAACCGGTGTGAGCCCTCAGAGGCATGGAAGCCCATGGACTTACTCCTTCTTCTTCTCCTTGCCAAAAATTCATAACCAGGGAGGGTTATCGTATGGCAACAACTTCTTCTGGTCTCGTCGAAAATACGGATTTCGCTGCTGAGCTTTTGCTCAATAAAGTGATGAACGGTCAGTATCGCGCAGAAAGCGGCAAGACGCTGACCATGGCAGGTCGTATTAACGCGTCCCATCTTGATGCCAGAGCCAGATCCTACAATGTGAGTGCCGAAAATATCGAGAAAGGTTCGGTGATCGCCGATGCCACCCAGGATGTTTTGGCCGAAATGATTGCTTTGGCGAAAAAAGTGCAGGAAGCGAACCTCTCAACCACGGATGCGACTTCCCTGACCAAGCTTGGAACGGAATTTTCCAATCAATTTAGCACGCTCTACAATACTGTGGTTGAAGGCATTTCTGTGCTGCAGAGAACGCAGGGCGTTGATCTTGGACTTGGTGGGCAGATTTCCGTTGGTGTTTCGGGTGATGCTGATTTGACGGCACTTTCCACAGCTGTGGCTGACTTGGCCGGGGGCTCAACGACTGCTCAAAACCTGGATGATATCATCGCTCATCTTTATGCAACCGTTGCTGCAGAAGGATCCAAAGCCAGTCTTTTGGGCAATCGCTATGACACCTTAAATGATCTGGCAGCCAACTATAAGACCGCTTCGGATAATCAGGCGGTGACCGAGGGTGGTTCCCCCACATCACTTTTGAATCATCTCTTGTAAACGAGTCTCAAACGAGAGTTTCCATAGCCCCGGAAGATTGTTTTTCCGGGGCTCTTTTTTTGGCTCCTGAAGAACGCTACGCCTTGCGGCAAAGCGTTTCACATCCCTTTTGTTTGTGTCGCTCCCTACGGGCGAAACGGTAAAGTCAAAAGGACAATCGTGTGTAGAAAAACCACCAAAGAATGCGATACGAGACAAAGTCTATGAATCTCAGCAATGAGGTCACAGACTTTTTTTGTTTTTATTTGATATGTCAAATTTATTTGATTGAGTATTTTTGTTTCTGACATATCACGCTCGCGAACGATTAAGAGGAGGGATTCCAACCGGTTGGAAAAGTGGGGAGGGCTGATGAATTACGCACGTTTTCAGAAAATTGCCAAAACGCAGATCAAGCGTTTCGGACAGCCTGTGATTTTTCGCTTCGTGAGTGAAGGTGAGTACGACCCAATACAAGGCACTGTCATAAGAGAAATCACGGAAGATCAAGTTTATGCCGTTTTGACCGCGCCTTCTACGAGAGAATATTCAGGTGGCCTTATCCAAGTCGGCGATGCCATTTTGCTTGTTGATGGCATCAGCTTGTCACAA
>JAILPJ010000109.1 GCA_024699605.1 Desulfovibrio sp.
GCTTGATTCACAACTCCATGTCAAGCCTCGAAACGATGAAATCGGCGACCTAGTGAATGCCTTGCAACATATGGTTGCGTCCTTGAAAGACAAGATCAGTGAAGCTGATCAGGCCACGACTGAAGCTCAGAAGAAAGGCAAAGAAGCAGAAGAAGCCAAGAATAAGGCGGAAGCCGCCGCTCTTGAGGCTCAAAATGCCAAGCGTGAGGGTATGCATACCGCAGCTGAACATCTTGATAGCGTAGTGCATGGCATCTCGACCGCCGCCAGTGAACTATCAGCCCAGATTGAGGAATCGGACAAAGTGGCGTCGGAATCCTCAAGTCGCCTGTCTGAAGCGGCTACGGCCATGAATGAAATGAATGCCACAGTCCAAGAGGTTGCCCATAACGCTTCTTCTGCGGCTTCCGTCTCAGCTGAAACAAGACGTAATGCTGAAGATGGGCAGAAGATCCTATCCGATGCCATGACCAGCATCAATCAGGTGCAATCCCTTTCACTGGAATTGCAAGAGGATATGGGTCAGCTCCATGGCCATACACAGAGCATCAGCCAGATCATGAATGTCATCTCTGACATTGCTGATCAGACCAACCTCTTGGCCTTAAATGCTGCCATTGAAGCGGCAAGAGCCGGTGAAGCCGGTCGTGGATTTGCTGTTGTGGCCGATGAAGTGCGCAAGCTCGCAGAAAAGACTATGGCTTCGACAAATGATGTCTCCAAGGCCATCTCTGCCATTCAAAACAGCGCTCAGAAGAGCGTTGACAAGATGTCAGAAGCGTTAACAGCCGTTGAGCAAGCCACAAATCTTGCTCAGCAATCAGGTGAGGCCTTGCAGCAAATCGTTAGAAATGTTGAAGATACCGCTGATCAGGTGCGGGCTATTGCCACGGCAGCTGAAGAACAATCCGCTGCCAGTGAAGAAATCAATCAGTCCGTCACGGCAGTGAATTCCATGTCAGGCCAAACTGCAGCGGCTATGAATGAAGCCACCAAGGCCATAGCCGATCTGGCACAGCAAACTGAAACCCTCGCAAGCTTGGTTGAAAAGATGAAGAACGAATAAGTTTATCAATCTTCTTCTCTAATATAAAAGCAGGGTGTCTTCTTAGACACTCTGCTTTTTTGTGTTATATTTTTTTTACTCTCTTAGGCTTAAATTTAAAAATAAAAGGTTTTGTCCGCAGTCTACTAGGTTTCGTAGTATGGAATCTAAATTAATAATTATTTATGACTACTAATATTTTGTTTATAGTCATTGGCAATGTATGATTAATAAAATACTATTTGTAAAAGTATTTATATTGCAATAACTTTATAAAGCTTAGTCTTTTTTTCCAGAAGTGTCAAAAGACATTGTGTTGTTGTAGCATATTTAGAACGCTTTGATTCATAATCTTGAACAATATTTGCGCTGCCTTTGGCATAAAGTACGATTTCGCCGCCAAAACAGTCTACGTCATCCGGATCATGTGTGATGATTACCGTTGGCAATTTGAGTTCGCAGAGAATATCTCTCAGCTCATAGCGTAACCGTTCACGGAGCAGAGGATCCAGGGCCGAGAAGGGTTCATCGAGAAGAAGAAGTTGGGGGTTGGCATTGAGAGCTCGCGCTAACGCTACACGTTGACGTTGTCCTCCAGAGAGTTCCTCGGGTAAGCGTTTGGCCAGATGATCAATGGCAAGATGGTCGAGAATCGCCAGACAGTCTTCACGTTGTTTTTTTGTTATGATCCAGGGGAAGAAGTGTGTCTGAGGATAGCAGACGTTTTGTAGAACTGTGAGGTGGGGGAAGAGAGCGTAATCTTGAAACATGTACCCAATATGACGATGTCGGGCTTTGAGGCAGATATTCTGAGCACTGTCAAAAAGTACCTGTTCGTCGATGGCGAGGTAACCTTGATCGGGTTTTGTGAGGCCGGCAAGGCAGTGCAGGGTCAGTGTTTTTCCAGAGCCTGAGGGGCCAAAGAGTATGGCGAATTGGGAGGAGCAGCCTATGGTATAGTCCACATTCAAGGAGAAGGAGTGCTTTCTCCGGCCAAAGTGCTTGCATAGCGTAAGACGAATCATGGGGCTCTTCGTAAATAGACAGAGAGTTTCAGAACCATTTCAGCCGAAAGCAGCAGAAAAATACATAACAGGGAAGTGATGAGTACGAGCAGGGTGGCCGTGGCGTCGTCACCGGCCTGAAAGGCAGCATAGATAGCCAGAGACAGTGTTTGGGTCTTGCCTGGGATATTCCCAGCAACCATCAGTGTTGCTCCAAACTCCCCCATGCCGCGAGCAAAAGCCAAGATGATACCCGCAAAGATGCCTTTGGATGCTAAGGGCAGAGAAATGGTCAAAAGGACGCGCAGTTCACTGGCGCCAAGAGTGCGAGCGGCGTTTTCAAGGCGTTCATCAACCTGCTCCAGAGCTGCGCGTGCGGATTTGTAAATGAGGGGAAAGATGACCAGCGTTGCGGCAACAACCGCACCTTTAAGGGAGAAAATGAAATTGATGCCGAAGTCGGCAAGTGTTTGTCCGATAAGGCCCCGACGGCCAAGGACAAGAATAAGATAATAGCCGATGACCGTCGGTGGCAGAACAAGGGGCAAAGTACAGAAAGCGTCAATACAAGCGGGTAAGGGCCCCGATTTGCGGGCAAGCAGAAAGGCCAGAAAAATGGCCAAAAGAAAGGAAAAAACTGTGGCAAATCCCGCTACCTTGAGAGAAAGCATCAGTGGTTGCGTAATGGTCGAGAGCTCCATACCCGCATCCGCATCTTAAGGACGAGCAAAACCATACTTGTTGAGTACGCTCATGCCCTGCTCGCTAACAACGAAGTTCAAAAAATCCTGCCCGCCCTTGGCGTTATTCCCTGTGGTGACTTGGGCAATGGGATAGAGAATGGGTTTGTGTCCATCGAGTACAAGTACGCTTTCCACCTTGTCTGCTTGTTTTTTGGCGTCTGTGCCGTAGACAAAGCCTGCGTCCACTTCACCCCGGGCGACATAGTCCAGAACCTGACGGACATTGGTCCCCAAAATGGCGATTTTTTGGGATTTGTCCCACAAGCCAGCCTTGATCAACGCTTGCTTGGTATAACGGCCTGCTGGTACAGAGTCCGGATTGCCAATGGCCAGGCGCGTATAGCCTGTGATGTCATTGAGTGTCGTTGGTTTTTTTCCGTCCTTGGGTATGATTAGCACCAATGTATTGCGTACAAAATCCTTGCGGCTCTTTTCGTTGATGACCTTGGCCTTGGCCGCCGCGTCCATGGTTTCCTGGTCAGCGCTGGCAAAGACATCAACAGGGGCTCCTTCTTGAATCTGTTTAAGCAGGGGAGTGGAGGCGGCAAAGTTGAGGTGGACGGTCGTGCCTGGATGGGCTTTTTCGTAGAGCGTCTTTAGGTCTGTGAAAGCGTTGGTCAAACTTGCTGCGGCTGAGACGATTATTTCATCGGCCAGGCTTGTCCGGGGAAGAAGCAGGAGCAGTGCAAACAAGACTGTCAGAAGAAGCTGACGTTTCATGAGAAAATCCTTTGATTTTGAGGTCGTTAGCCCCATGATGTGTTAGGTACAGGGACAATGAAACAGAGTTTTGGCATACAGAGTATTTCATAATAGCCTCTCCAGACAAAAAAGACAAAGAGAACACGTTTTTGTGTCAAGCGTGTACGTAATGGAGTTGTCTAATGGTCTTTGAGCGCGAGGGAATCCTTCGTCAGGGGAATACTAACTGGCTTAGAGAGTTGATTGCTCGAATTTATTTGCGGAGTTTAAGATTTAAAAGTATATTAAAGTCTACAAATAAGAAGTCTCTTCCCACGCATGCCATCCTTGCGCAACGAAAAGAGGCGGTCTTTTCAGCCCGCCTCTGAGGATTATCTTGACTTCATGAAATGTTTCTTCACACGTACTGACGGCCTCTGTACAATCTCCCTTTGTTGGGCTTTGACTGCGGCTCTCTATCCCTACTAACATGCACGAGAGATCATGAGTATCTCTCCCTCTTGAAGCCCTGAAGCGATAGATCTGTTCCTCATAGGCGCTAGCGTTGATCACTTTCTTCAGTAGTAGTTGACTTAAATAGTTATGTCATAAAATAGCTAAACTTATTCCCAATATCACTCATTGTAAATGAAGTCGTTGACTGCACTACTATAAAATATGATTTTTCTTCTTTAATTTTGTCGATGGAAATTGAGTCTAAGTCATGATATGAGCTTTTTCTCCATAAAGAATAGTCAGATAATATATAATTTTGCGGGTATGCTTTATTTCTATCTAAAAAATCAACATGCATTTTATTAAATATACCAGAATGCCTCGCAAACAGATAGTATAGGGTATATTCTGACCAATGGACTTCAGTGTGGTCTAATAAAAAGATGTCAGCCGGAGATTTATACATATCTTCAATGTATTTTAATAGTTTTTTAGCAATATCTGTTGCAAAAATATTTGGTGTAATATTCATAATAAGTGTATCAGGGCTAGGTGCTTCTACTTGAAGAATTATTGAAGACCCTTTTGCCCAATCATAACAATTTTTTGATTTAGTATATGATACAAACGATTTATTGTCTTTAAGAAATGAGCTTGTAGAAAATTCTCTGCAACAAATAATATCAGAATCAAAGATCATGTAAAATTCTGTCTCTATAAATTTATGTACAGCAAGTTTTAGAACTTGTTGTATATACCATGAATTTGTTGTTCTGTATTTGTAGATATGTGGCAATATATCTTCGTCTTTAATAAAATTATATATTAAATTTGAATATCGTTTTAAGTTTAAACTTATAAAATCAACCGATTTTTCTGGAGCTACAATATATATGTTACTTGTCTCTTTACTGAACTTGGAAAGCGATTTTAATAACATGTTTGCTCTAATAATATTATTGTGATTTTTCTTGCCAGTAATAGAGATAAATAAACAAAAAGATAGCATATTTGTTTCCGTGTCTTTTGTAGAAAGCTTTAAATAATATTAGTAGATTAAGTACAATACAAAAGGTGTTGGTTGAGAGTCAAATGTTTAGCGTGGGATTGAAGATTAGCCTAAAAAGTTGTCGTCAAAACTTTATATTATATCTTTGGAGTTTATAGTGTATGGGGGCAAACTGGTTGTTCAGGTCTGAGCGCTGAAAAAAAAGGATGGTCGGAAAAAGACCGACCATCCTTTTGCAAAGAGTAGACTGGGGACGCAATGTTACTTACGGACCAGAGGTTTCACAACAAGTCCGGAACGCAGGCAGCGGGTACAAACCGTCAGTGTTGCAACGCGGCCATCAGGGAACTGATGACGTACACGCTGCAGATTGGGATTGAAACGGCGCTTGGTCTTGATATTGGAATGGCTGACCAGATTGCCAACCTGCGGAGTCTTTCCACAGAAAGCGCAGCACTTGCTCATGACTATCCTCCAAAAAAAACAGGAACGTTCTGATTATGATGAGCGCAAGGCATTATGGTTCCATGATCGAGTCTCTTACGCTCAGAGATATCCTCTCAAAATATCTTCAGAGCAAAGAAATTGCAAGGTAAAAATCACTTTTTCCAAGAAAAAAAGGGGGAAGCCCCGAGGGCTTCCCCCTTTTCAAAATTGCTAAGCACTTGCGGTCTAGTACATACCGCCCATGCCGCCCATACCATCCATGCCACCGCCAGGCATAGCAGGAGCGTCTTTTTTGGGCTCCGGCTTTTCGGCGACTGCGCATTCTGTTGTCAAAAGCAGAGAGGCAACAGAAGCGGCATTCTGCAAAGCGGTACGTGTCACTTTCTTAGGATCAATGACGCCGGCCTTAAGCAGGTCTTCGTACTCGCCGGTGGCGGCGTTGAAGCCAAAGCCGTCTTTGCCTGCACGAACTTTTTCGACCACCACTGAGCCTTCAAAGCCGGCATTGTGGGCAATCTGACGAAGGGGCTCTTCAATAGCTCTGCGGACAATCTCCACACCAGACAATTCATCATCGTCGGCAGGACGGATATCGGCCAGCACTTTCGCCACACGAATCAGAGCTGTGCCGCCGCCAGGTACGATGCCTTCTTCCACAGCGGCGCGGGTGGCGTTCAAAGCGTCTTCCACACGGTCTTTCTTTTCTTTCATTTCCACTTCGGTGGCAGCACCTACGCGCACCACAGCAACGCCGCCAACCAGCTTGGCCAGACGTTCCTGCAGTTTTTCACGATCGTAGTCAGAGGTGCTGTCTTCCACCTGGGCGCGGATCTGCTTCACGCGGGCCTTGATGGCTTCGCTGTCGCCGTTGCCGTCGATGATGGTGCTGTTATCTTTGTCGATACGCACGCGTTTGGCTGTACCGAGATCGGAAAGGGTCAGATTTTCCAGCTTAGTTCCAGTATCTTCACTGGCGACATTGCCACCGGTGAGGATGGCGATATCCTGAAGCATGGCCTTACGGCGGTCACCGAAGCCGGGAGCCTTAACGGCTACAACCTGCAGGGCACCACGCAGTTTGTTAACAACGAGTGTGGCCAGAGCTTCGCCTTCCACATCTTCAGCGATGATCATCAAAGGACGGTTGACTTTGGCGACCTGCTCAAGGATGGGCAGCATATCTTTCATGCTGGAGATCTTTTTCTCGGAGCAGAGAATGTAGGGGTTCTCAATCTCACAGAGCATTTTTTCAGCATTGGTCACAAAATAGGGGGAGAGATAGCCACGGTCAAAGCGCATACCTTCAACCACATCCATGGTGGTCTCCAGGCCTTTGGCTTCTTCCACGGTGATGACGCCTTCTTTGCCTACCTTGGCCATGGCTTCGGCAATGATATTGCCGATGGTGGAATCAGCATTGGCGGAAATGGTACCGATCTGAGCGATTTCTTTTTGATCACGGGTGGGTTTGGCGAGAGTGGCCAGTTCAGCGACCAGAGAATCAACGGCTTTGTCGATACCGCGTTTGATGGCCATGGGATTGCGGCCAGCGGCAACGAGCTTGCTGCCTTCGCGATAGATAGCCTGAGCAAGAATGGTGGCTGTGGTTGTACCGTCACCGGCTGCATCGGAGGTCTTGGAAGCAACTTCCTTGACCAGTTGAGCGCCCATATTTTCAAATTTGTCAGTCAGTTCAATTTCTTTGGCTACGGTTACGCCGTCCTTGGTGATGACAGGCGCGCCAAAGGATTTTTCAAGAGCGACATTGCGGCCTTTGGGGCCCAAGGTCACTTTAACGGCGTTGGCCAGTTTATCAACACCACGGGCCAGTTTTTCACGGGCTTTCGCGTCGAACAGAATTTCTTTAGCAGACATTGTATGATCCTCCTCGGGATACTTCAGAACTTTTGATTGTGTGCAGCTTATTTTATGATGGCGAGGATGTCTTCCTCACGCATTACGAGATGATCAATGCCGTCAAGCTTGACTTCTGTCCCGGCATATTTGTTGAAGAGCACTTCGTCGCCTTCCTTGACAGCCAAGGCAACGCGCTTTCCGTCCTCACCCAATTTGCCGGGGCCGACCGCCACAACCTGACCTTTGGAAGGTTTTTCCTTGGCCGTATCAGGAATGTAGAGACCGCCAGCGGTCTTTTCTTCCGACTCAAGACGTTTGACAAGGACGCGGTCGTTCAAAGGTTCCAGTTTCATAATGGCAAATCCTCCACGATTTGTTGATTTCAAAAAAAACTTTGAGCCTCCGTGAAGATCGGCTCAACGGAGGCAAGCTGACATAAAATACGGGATTAATGATCAGTGCATCTCACGGCAAAGAGATAATGCTCTTTGTGCACTTGAAAAGGGGGCTTCGAAAAATTTTTTGACCTCTGTTGTCACCATTTTTGCTAACCTATTGATATTATTGAAAAAATTCAATTTGTTGCCCCCAAAAAAATCTGCCTTCTGTGCCGTCTATCAAAAAAAGAAGGCAGCCAAAGGCTGCCTTCACGATGTACGCTGTCTAGCATCTCTCAGGGTCTACGCTTTTCCAAAAAAACACTGGCCCCAGCTAGAAATTGTGTGCTCGCGTTTAGCTTTTGCCATACAGCTGCTCAGTTGAAAGAATATGGAAATTATGCTTTTCAAGCAGGCTGATGGCCATATCGATTTTGTCGAAACGGAAAATCATGATGGCTTGTGGTTGATCACGCTGGATCAGTGAGTACATGTATTCTACATTAATGCCATTTTGAGAAACCAGCTGCAGCACGTCATCAAGACCTCCCGGACGGTCCGCAACTTCCACTGGCACCACCGATGTACAGCCGAAAGTAAATCCCTTTTCCTTGAGAATGCTTTTGGCTTTTTCATGTTCTGCCACAAGCAAACGCAAGATGCCGAAATCAGAGGTGTCGGCAAGGGAGAGCGCCCTGATGGAAACTTGGGCCTCTGCCAAAGCATGCGTGACATCGGCAAGTCGTCCGGCTCTGTTTTCGAGAAAAACGGAAATTTGTTCAGTTTTCATCAAATTTCTCAGCGTATCCCGGGCATGCTTTGGCTTCACGTTACAGCAGACCAGAGAGAAAACGCTGCCTCCGTTCGTTGTTCTGTTAATGGTGTCCGTGGGCACACAGGTTCACAAGGTGAAATGCCTCGACGGAACGGCTCTGCCCTAGGCTTTGTGTTCTTTGCTCGTAGTATTTGCTTCTTTTTCAGCTTTGGGGGTGATGTCAACTTCTGCGGGTTCTGTGGTAGCACGGCGGAAGTTGCGGATGGCACGTCCGAGACCTGCACCGATTTCGGGCAGTTTTTTGGAACCAAAGATGAGCAGAACTACGACCAGAATCAGGATAATTTCTGATGGACCAATCGGACCAAGCATTTCTCACTCCTTAAGGAAAAAAGGCGAGAACTATCGATATGTTTTACGATGGCAGATGGAAAGGCCTCTGCGGCAAAATGCCCAAGAGACAGGAACGTCACACATAGGGAAAAAAGGATTTTCTAATAGTAAGAAGATATTCAGTACAGACAGGAATGTCAAGCAAGCTTTCTTTTACCGCCTTCTTTGACGTTTGGCAGACTTCTGACGTTTTGGCAAAGGCTGGGGTTTTGTCGAGACCGCTTGCTTTTTGTTTTTTCCTTCTATGGCTTCACGCACCCCCTGGGCTGAGGCGGGGCTTTTGAAGCCGGCCTCAATCAGTCTGCGTGCCGTCAGATCACGGCCTACGCGACTTTTCCCGCCCATGATTACGCACATCAAGCGCGTATTGCCGCGTTTGGCTGTAACAACTATATTATATCCTGAGGCGACAGTCCAACCGGTTTTCAGTCCATTGACGCCACAGACAGCGCCGAGCAGCGGATTGGTAGTGGTTAAGACGTGTCCGCCGTGGGTAAAGGTCGCCAGTTCATGAAAAGACAGCGCCTCGGGATGCGTACGCACATAGGCTAGGGAAAGTTTGAGAATATCCAGGGCGCAGCTGATCTGTCCTTGAGCTGGGAGACCGGTGGGATTCTTGAAGACGGTCTGACGCATTTTTAAGGCTTTGGCCTTGGCGTTCATTCTCTTGACAAAAGTGGCAAGACTAGGGTGTACGGTTTGGGCTACGGCAATGGCCGCATCGTTGCCCGAGGCTACGGCCGTGCCGGTGATCAGCTTGCTTAAGGGTACGCGCTCCCCGCGTTTCAGATGCATACTCGAGCCACGCGTGGTGGCTGCCTGGGCGCTGATCTTGACTCGTTTCTGCAGGGAAAGTTTTCGTTTTTGGATTTGATCAAAAGCGAGGAATAGGGTCATGATCTTCGTGAGGGATGCCGGTGCAATGTGCTGATTTTCATTGAGTTGGTAGAGGACTTTGCCTGTGCTCATATTGTAGAGGATAGCCGCCTTGACGGGAAGACGGGCCGCCTGTGTTATATGGGGGCAAAGCAGGGAGAGGGCAAACAGAACAAGAAGCGCTGACAGAAAGGTGCGCTGAAAAAACGGCATCAAGGACACAGTGTTCCCTTTACATCTGGCGGATATGTGATGAAAAAGTCTAGAACATGACTAAGAGAATGTACAAGTATACGGAAGAAAGAAAGGCTGTGCAATTGCTTTTTTCTCGGTTTTCACACGACTTTTTCGAGCGAAAATGGCTCTGCAGGGACTTTCTAGACATCCCTTGAGACATGAACTATCTTGCGCCCAATGATTCTGTCTTTTCCGTCAAACACCTCGCGCTTTTCGGAGGAGGCTTGTGAAAGCCAAATCGTTTACGGCCTGCTGTTGAAGCAAGGTCAACACGGGCGAGCAGCCTGAGTCTTGAAAACGGACTTTGTTGACCCCAGGGGAAGGACGCACATTGCAATGCCTCGAACAAAACCGCAGAGATCTGCAGACGACCCGGAAGATGCCGCTTCCCTCCACAGCACCCGGAAAATTTTCCTGAAGAAATGATAGGGAATGAGGTCTTTCTGTGGAAACGTTGAAGGTGTTTCATGGCTTCGTCTGTTTTTTGTCAACAAGTTTTGCCGTCTCATGCGCTGATCAGACAATGATTTTGATCAAGAGAGGACATATCACGCAGGCGGCGTTTTCTCCCAGAACGTTCGACCGGGTTTTCCACGCCGATAATTGATGAAATTTCGCTGAAGGCTGATGCGGGCAGGTTTTTTTGACGCTTTTTGGCAAGGAAGGGCACAATGGATATTGGAAGCTATTCGTTTACGGAATTTCGCAAGCTTGCGGAAAACTTTCATGGTTATGCGGCGCCGGGACTTTTGATTGGGGCCTACATGGTTGAGCTGGCCAAAAGTCAGATACCGCCCGGTACCCTGTTTGAGGCGGTGGTTGAGACGGACAAATGCCTTCCTGATGCCGTGCAGTTGCTCACTCTCTGTTCCACAGGTAATAAGCGTCTGAAGATCTGTTCTCTTGGCCGTTATGCCCTGGCGCTCTTTGATAAGTATAACGGCAAGGGGGTGCGTGTCTCGCTGGACGCGGCCAAACTGCGCCAGTGGCCGGAAATCTCAGGCTGGTTTTTCAAACTCAAACCCAAGGCGGAACAGAACAGTCAGGAGCTTGAGCGGGAAATTGAGCGTGCCGGCGATTCTCTCTGCCGGGTGCAGAAGGTGACCGTACAGCCGCATTTAGTAGGCCATTCCCACATGGAAGCCATTGTGCTCTGCCCTGTCTGCGGAGAAGCGTATCCAGCGGAAGACGGACCCGTCTGTCGGGGCTGTCAGGGTGAGGCCCCGTATCTGCAGATGGAAACCCAGTTGGCTTCTGCCAAAGGTGGCGAAGCTGAGTCTGTCGTCGTGCCTGTGGAGAAGGCTGTGGGGCGCACCTGTGCGCATGATATGACGCGCATTGTTCCGGGGCAATTCAAAGGCCCTGAGTTTAAGGCCGGTCAGCGCATCAGTGCCGGAGACGTTTGCCGTTTGCAGAAAATGGGACGTTTTCATGTGGCTGTGACGCAAGAAGGGATTGAGAACAACGATCTGCTGCATGAAAATGCCGTAGCAGAAGCTTTTGCGCGTAAAATGGCCGGCAAGGGGGTGTGCTATAGCCTGCCGCCACACGAGGGCAAGATCGATTTCACAGCTGAGTGCGATGGCCTTTTCAGCGTCGATTATAAAAAGCTCTACGCGTTCAATCTTGTGCCTTCGGTGATGTGTGCTACGCGTCAGGATGGTCTGCTCGTGACCAAGGGCAGCAGACTTGCCGGTACTCGAGCCATTCCACTCTATCTGGAGCGGAAAATTTTCAATCAGGCCGTGGCCGTGCTGGGAAACGAGCCCTTATTTTCGGTTCAGCCCCTGCGTCAGGCCAAAGTGGGTATCCTTGTTACGGGCACAGAGGTCTTTCAAGGTCTCATCGAGGATAAATTTATTCCCATTATTACGGCCAAAGTCACCAATCTCCACTGTGAGGTTCTGGCCAAAACTATTGTTCCCGATGAACTGAGCAAGATTACGGACGTTATCGAGGCCATGCTTGCCCAGGGGGTGGATCTGCTCATCACCACCGGCGGACTTTCCGTGGATCCGGATGATCTGACACGGCAGGCACTTGTGGAGTCGGGACTCAGCGACATTGTGCACGGCATTCCCATGTTACCCGGCACCATGAGCCTGATTGGCTGTATGCATCGCCAAGATCGTGAGATTCAAGTTCTTGGTGTTCCCGCCTGTGCGCTCTATTTTAAGACTACGGCCTTTGATATTCTTTTGCCGCGTCTTTTGGCGGGCAGGACGCTGGGGCGTGCGGAAGTCGCTCGTCTTGGCGAGGGTGGCTATTGCATGGGCTGTCAGAACTGTACTTGGCCCAAGTGTTGGTTTGGGAAATAGTTTTTTTCAACTCCTTGGCAAAGCGTCTGCATATATGGAACAGGATCTCTCGCAGCTTTTCGAGGAAATTGGCAAATCTTTTGATGTGTGTTTTGAGCCTTTGGATATTGAGGACACGCATTTTGAAATTCTTTCTATTCAAAACATGCGCGAGCATCTCGACAAGATGCTCGCCAGACACGCCATCAAAAATCCGTTGCACGACCTGCCGCTCTGGGCCAAAGTTTGGCCCGGTTCTTTTGTCTTGGGACGACTTCTGCGCAAATATCAGCCTGAAGGCCGGACGCTGCTCGAGCTGGGCGGTGGCTGCGGTATCTTGAGCCTCGTGGCCAGCCGCTACGATTTTGCCCGTATTGTCACCAGTGATATCAATGAAGACGCTTTGCGTTTTGCCAGAGCCAATGTCTTGCACAATCATCTGGAAGAGCGCATTACGGTTTGCCGGCTTGATGTTTCAGCTCCAAGTCCTGAACACAGCAACTTCCCGTCTTTTGATCTGATTGCGGCCTCAGAATTGCTCTATCTCAAAGAATTGCATAAACCGCTTCTGAAGTTTTTGGGAGGGCATCTGAAATCTGACGGTACGGCATTATTTTGTACGGATTATGCCAGACGTCAGTCGCATTTTGCCAAGCTTGCGGCGAAATATTTTGACTGCAAAGAAGGGCATATTGGCGTGAAGTCGCAAAATGCCGAGGGTGAAGAAGAACGCCGCCTTTATACGATCACGATTTTACAGCACAAAAGTGAGCACTGAGTTCTCTCTGGCCAAAAAAGGAGGCAACAGTGTCGGTGCCAATGGATGAACGACCTTTTTCCCCCATTGATCTTTCTCCCTGTCCCAAGGGCTATACCAAAGATCTCGACAAGATGGTCAGTCCTGAAGAGACTCTGGCTTTTGTGCAAGCGCGTTTGCGGTCATTGGATCTCGATATTCTCAAGGAAACGCGACGCGTGGATGTCGGCAGACTTGGTATTCCTGTGTACATGAGCCTTTGCGGTGCTGATGCTTTGGCGTTTTTGCCCACGCGCAAACAGATGGGCAAGGGATCTTCGCCGGCCCAGGCCCAGGCCTCGGCCGTCATGGAACTTGTGGAGCGTTTTTCTTTCTTTACGTTTTTTGCGCGCACAGCCTCCTTGCCCAAGGAACGCTGGAAAGCGGCCAAGTCTCATTACGGATCAGCGCTCTTGCCCGTGAGCGAAATGCTGCGTTCAGTGCAGGAATCAATGATCAGCGAACAGGCAGAGGCGATTTTGGATCTTTTGCCCTGGACGTTTTATCCGGCTCTGGATCTCCTCAACAATTCGCAGGTGTGGCTGCCTCTTGAATGGTTTCGGCTGCTCAATGAATTCAACGGGTCATCGGCTGGCAATTCTGATGTGGAATCCCTGTTTCAGGGGCTTTGTGAAGTTGTGGAACGCCATGTCTGCTGGCAGATTGATCGCGACCACCTTGTCTGTCCGACCATTGATCCTCATTCCTGCACAGATCCGACTCTTGTGGAGCTTTTGGCGGCTTTTGAGCGGGAAGGCGTGCATCTGCTGCTCAAGGATTTTTCCCTTGGCTATGGGCTGCCGACCATTGGCGCCGTGGCCTGGGATGCGGCGACATTTCCGCAGAGTTCGGAAATTGTTTTTACGGCGGGCACGGCTTCTTCCCCGGCCAAGGCCGCCATTCGCACGGTGACGGAAATTGCCCAGCTGGGCGGCGATTTTTGTACAAAGTCGTGTTACGAAGCGTCAGGGCTCTCCAAATACCACAGTCTGGAGGCTATTGATTGGCTTTTGCAGGGGCCCACATGCCGTATGGAAGATATTCACGGGCTTGAGGCGAAGGATATTTTGGATGAGTTGCTGGCTGTGGTCAGAGGGCTTGCGCCCTATAAGGTCTATGCCCTGAGTCTGAGACATCCCAAGCTCGATCTTCCGGCTCATTATACGATAGTGCCTGGCCTGGAATTTCGGGAACGGGACGCCAATCAGAGCTTGGGGCTTTTTGTGGGACGCAGACTGGTGGAGGAGGCGGATCTTGAGGCCGCGCAGGCGGGCCTGGCTGTACTTGCCACAATTTACGGAGAGCAAGCGCATTTCTTGCCGTTTTTTCGTGGTCAGCTCAATTTGCGAGAGGGAGATCTTGTTCAGGCCGAGGCGTGTTTTGCCACTGCCGTTGATCGGCAGCCGGATGAAGCCAGTCAAGCGCTATCCCTTTTTTATCACGGCTATGTCCTGACACAGCAGGGCAACTGGCAAAAGGCCCGGTCGGTTTTGCAGCGGGCCTGTGCTCTGGCCCCTGAAGTCAGGGATTATATCAGTCTTTTGGGCGTTGCGCACTTTAAGACTGGCGCCTATGCCGAAGCTGAGTCGTGCTTTATCAGCGCGCTGGCCATAGACAAAGGTTCGGCCATGGATTTGGCCAATCTCGGGATGAGCCAGAAGCAACAGGGGAAAATGGCTGAGGCCAAAGAACATCTGAGCCTGGCCCTCAGTCTTGACGCCTCTCTGGATTTTGCCCGCAAAGCCTTGGCTGAACTTGAAAAGGATTAGAACCAGGGCAGGCGCAGGCGACAGCTGACCGGGTCTCCTGGGAGTAAGCCCTTGCTGTCGTCCAGGGCGATGCGTACTGGCACAAATTCGTCGGTTTTGGCATGGCTGCCGGGCAGCGCTTCAGAAGGCAACACGCTTTCTAGATGGCCTGAAAAGATTGTACCATCGGCGTCTTTGATAATCTTACAGGCAAGATTGGGACGCAGCTGATCTTTGTCCTTTTGTGGAAACCAGGCTTTGACCCAGAAGGCTTGTTCTGCGTCCTTGGGCACAATGATCAAAAGCGGCTCTCCGCGCTGCAGATTCTGGCCTGGCTGTGCGCTGATCTTGAGGATTGTGCCAGCGACTGGCGCTGACAGCTCGCCCCGTTCTTCAGCTGTCCTGGGTTTTGCCACGCTTCTTGGTCGCTTGGCTTGGGCGTAGCGGTTGAGTGAAGCCAGACGCTTGGCTTCCTGCACTTCATAACGAATGCGGGCTAATTCCTGAGAGATGGCCGCTCTCAGCCTGCTTGCCGTTTCAAAGTTTTCTCGAGCCTGCTCCATGGCTTCGCGAGCCCGGGCTTCTCGTGCTCTGCTTGCTCGGTCAGCCCCTGGTTGGCGCATGGCCAGCTGCGCCTGTACATGGGCGAGGACGGCGTCTTCCATTTGGCGCTGTTTGGCCTCTTCTTCGTGTCTGACGCCGGCCAGACGCTGAATGGCGTCATTTTCCGCGTCTTCGGCAGCTTTGAGCCGATTGGCAATTTCTTGCATATCAGGCGGCGCAAGACTTGAAATCTCGTAACTTGCTTCCCTAAGCTCCCGATTATAGCTTGTCACCTGCATCTTGGCCACGACCTGTCCCTGTTCAACGCTGCTTCCTTCCTGGACGAGAAGGCTTTGTAGCTGGGCCGAGATTTCGGGCGATACGGTATAGACCATACCGTCAACCAGCGCTGCCTGACTTGTGAGTGTTGCGGAGAGTTTCCAGAAGAGCAGGGCGGCTGCCCCGATGAGCAAGGCGGCCAGAGCCAGAGACAGGCCTACGCTGAGGCGTGGCTTGGGTGTGGACTTGGGCATTTGCAGTGACTGAACTTCACTCATTCTTCTTTCCTAATAGGCTTGTGCAGAGAGCTGCGCGTCGTAGGGAAAATCGTCTTTTGAGGCCTTGGCTGGCTTTTTCGCCGCCATCTGCAGTAAAAGCAAATTTTATGCCAAAGACTGCCTTTCTGAATGCTTTGTCGCCATGGCGACATTTGTCTTGACAGGACGTTCCTGTCTTGCTTTGCAAAAACACGTCGCTGCATGGAATACGGCGATTGTTTGCTTCATTCTGTCTTTTTCTTTTTTTTGCCGGCGGAGGCTGCGGCATTTATGGGTAAAATACTTTTTCTTTTTTGCTCGCTCTTGCTCGCGGGCTGCTCGACCATGTCTGTTGTCGATGAAAAAGGGTATCTGCAGATCATGGGACAGATGCCCAGGGATCTTGAAGCGCATGGTCTGCCGGCAGATCATGAGGCCTTGCGTCTGGCTCTGTCTGAGAGCTCATACCCGTATGGAGCCGTTCTGTTTAAACAGCTTTCCCCGTCATTCATGCAGGGACAGGTCGCGACGTATTATCTTGGCGAGACGTTTGCCCAGACATTACAGCCGCGCCGCAGTTCTTTTACGCCAGGGAAAAACGGCTTCACCATTGAACACATGACACAGCGTGTGCAGGTCGCCATGCTTGCGGTCTGCGACTGGGACGGAGACGGCAAGCGCGAATGGCTGGTTTCCTGCCGGGTCGTGCCCAAACGCGGCGGGCATGAGAAAACCTGGTATCTTTTGGTCCCAGAGCCAGAGAACAGCTCAGACGTGTTAAAGCCCACGGCTGTGGCCATCTGGGATTGCCTGGGACTCAGCTGTCAGCTGATCAAGCTGAAAGCTGAAGCCATTGATCGTCGCAAAGAAGATGCCGGGCCGCTTACAGAAGTCAAGGAATTCACGCCTGGCGAACAGACGGTGACAACCCCGCCTGAGCAAAAAAAAGAGACACAGAGTATTGAGGAGCACAGCCTCTAAGGCTCTGCCCAAAAATTACTTTTAATTTTTTTCCAATAACTCTATACTGTCTCTCGAATCTTTACGCCTACTTTTGTGCGATTGGAGGACAGAATGGAGGAAGCCCAAAAACTGTTCGTTGGGATCATGATGACTAT
>JAILPJ010000006.1 GCA_024699605.1 Desulfovibrio sp.
GTATTAAATATAAACAATGATAACGATTTTTTAATATTTAACACTGAAGAAATTGATTTGTCAGATAATAAATCAATAGGACAGCTTTCGATTAATGAAAAATTTATAAAAACTTTGGGGTTTGAGCCTCTTCAAAAGCTCGTGATCAGCCTAGGGGAAATGCGTGAATACTTTGGGCTTCGCACTCTTTCCCTGTCAAAGCGACAAACTGTCAAAGTGCCTGATGGGGAGTTTCAGAGCTCAGGAGTGTCTACCCATACTGACTGACAAATTACGGCCGTGCTATTCTTCTAAAAGCCGCTTAAAATCTAGCTTTAGGGGATTTTTAACCTCAATTTGCTGATAAACTCAGGTTTTACTCGTTAAATCATATTAAAAATAGTAGAAGGCTGTAAGTCTATGTCTGAAGATAAAAAAGAAGTGAGCAAAAATTTTTTTTGCCCATTATGTGATTCTAAAGTGCAGTCCTTTGTTCCACTAGGAGGTCCACTCGTTAACGAATATGCTAAAAGGACTCCAGCGCCAGCAACCGGGAAGTCTGGGGAAACTATCAATCGTTTTGTAATGGAGCTTTTTGCTCCAAAAGCATTTTCATGTCCAGTTTGTGGCGGGATGGATCGAGAGCGGCTGGTAGCTGCTTATCTACTCAGGCGCTTGGGAAGAAACTTCAAGAAACCAGGGTTTCGACTTTTGGAATTTGCTCCAAGAGCTGCTGTTGGATCTTTTCTTAAAAAGCATTTCGTGCTTCGCCATGAAACAGCAGATATGTTTATGAATGGAGTAACATACAAGGTAAACATTTCATGCATGTCAGAAATTGAATCAGAAACCTATAATGCCTGGATCTGTCTTCATGTTCTCGAGCATGTTCCTAGCGACCATAAGGCCTTAAAAGAGCTTTTCAGAATCTTAAAACCGGGAGGATTTGGCATACTCCTTGTACCTATAAGCCTTAGCTTACCAATGACGGATGAAGATCCTGACACTTCAATCACCGATAGATGGAGACGATTTGGTCAAGATGATCATATCCGCCTTTATGCAAAAGCTGATTTTATGCAGCGTATTAAAGATGCTGGCTTTATTCTATATGCTTTAGATAAGGAATATTTTGGAACAATTACTTTGCAACTTTTAGGTCTGCCTATGACATCGGTTCTTTATGTCGCTGAACGGCCGTCGTAGAGGCTATTCACAAATAAGATGGTCAGAATCATGTTCGACAGGCCGTAACGACAAGCTTTTTGAGCTAACAATATATGGCGGTTTTAGTGTCATAGGCTAAGGCGGTATGTTTTGTGCGATCGATCACAATAACGTAGGCCTTGACGGATCTGTTTTCTGTTTCATACGGTTTGAGATACTCTTTTTTTGCAAACTGTTCAAATCCCTCTGAAATCTTTTTTGTAATTTCTTTTTCTGTACGGGCAATTTTGAATTCAAGAACGTAAATGTCCTTTTGTGTTTCAATGACGAGATCAGCTCTCCCTTTTTTACTGGGATCTTCTGTCTTTACAAAGAAATTCGCTGCACGGATCAAGAGTAAAAAAGCAGTTCGATAAATGCCTTCACCGGCATTCTGAAAATCCGAGTAAGGGAGAGCGGCCAGCTCACTATTATATATCGTTATTACCTCATGAAAATTGTTTAGGGCCAAAGCTTCTTGAAGCTTTTTTGTTAAGGCTTTGTACATGGGTATTGTATAGACAGACTTAAGATAAAGCTCCGCAAGAGAATTTAATACCTCACGATTTGGATAGTCAAGGGTAAGCGTGTCAGCATCTTTACTAACAATGGTTAGGTAGCCTGATTGATAAAGAAAGCTTTCAGGTTGCGCCCGTTCAATATCAGCTGTTTCTGTAAAAAGTTGGTCAACAACATAATTTCTATAAATTTCAGGATTGTCAATTCCATATTTTTTGAGATAGTCTGCCAAGTATTCCGGTTCACCTGAAGCATACCAATAGTTTTTAAACTCGTGGTAGTAGAAAAAATTAAGGATAGAAAAAGGGTTGTAAACTTTTGTTTCGCCATCGAAGGAATAGCCGTCGTAATATTCTTTAATCTTATTAAGGAGTATGTCTTTGCTTCCATATTTTTTTGAGGCTAATAAAGAGTCAATATAACCATTAAAGTATGTGGAGATTTCATCTTGCGTATAGCCGAGGAAGGCCCCAAAAAACGTGGCAAAAGAGATATCACGCAGATTATTGAGAGCTGAAAAGATGCCAGCTTTGGAGAACTTGGTAATGCCGGTTAACAAAGCAAAACGAATGTAGCGCGATGAATTTTTTAAAATTTGGTAGAAATCGCGAAGGTACGCTCTGATAGCATTCGCTTTTTCGGGATATTTGAGATTCTTTAAGATAGGGGTATCATATTCATCGATAAGTACAACAACCTGGCCTTTCGCCTTGGCTAACTCGCGCAAAAGAAATGAAAAGGTTTGAGCGCATGAGGGAGCCGGATTAAGGATTATATTGTGATCATAAGCACAGGCTTCGAGTTCTTTGATCAGCCAAACAGGCAGGGTTTCGGCGGCATCTGCGGCAGGCCATGAGCTGAGGTCAAGATAGAGCACAGGCGAGGGATGTCTTGCCTGTTCCGCAACCCAGTCTTCAGCGGCTAGTCCTGAAAAGAGCTCTGTCCTGCCCATAAACATGGCTTCAAGCGTGGAAAGGGTCAGTGATTTGCCAAAACGACGCGGCCGTGAGAGAAAATACCATCGTCCCTCTTCAATTAATTTTTGTAAGAAGGCCGTCTTATCAATATAGAGGCTGCCATCATTACGCAGATTGGCAAAATCTTGTTCGCCAACAGGCAAGGGCGAAAGTGTTTGACGCATACTCGTTTCCGTGTTCCCAATCGAGATAAAATATTACTCGTTATTGATTGCGTTTTTTTTCTTCTAAGGCCTTGTCGATAGCATACGCCTTAGCGACGTGCTCGATGGCGTCAATTATCACGAGATAGGAAAAAATTTTTCGCTTAGCATGAGTGTATGGAGTTTTATAATTTTTTGCCTGAAATTGCTTGATCCCAGCCTGTATCTTTTTTGGCAGTTCGTTTTTATTTCGTACGACGTTGAATTCAAGAATAAAGATAGCCTCTGGCATCTTTATAATGAGATCACTTCGTCCATTTTTGGTCGGTACTTCCGAGTAAACGTTGAGGCTGGCACTGCGCAAAAGCAAGAGAAAAGCCGCGCGATACAGGTCTTCTCCGGTATTTTGAAAATCAGCATACGGGATTGCGGCTAGCTCAGTATTATAATGTTCTATAACTTTGTCGATATTACATTCAGCTATTGCTTTCCGTATTGCTTCTGCAAGATCTGTGTATTTTGGAATTTTATAGATATGACTCATGAACATATGGGCCATTGAATTTATTATTTCTCTGTTTGGGTAGTCTAATACAATTTTATTGTCTTCTACTTTTGCAAGTGTTAAATAACCTGCTTGAAATAAAAAACTTTCTACAGTGGTTTTTTCTATTTCATACGTTGATAAAAAATCTGGTGAAACAATGCATTTTCTATAGACATCAGGATTTTCTATATTGCATTTTTTAAAATAATTGGCAATTGAGCTGGTCGCTCCGGACTCATACCAATAGTTTTTAAATTTAGTATTTTTAAAAAAATTGACAATTGAGTAGGGGTTATAGATTCTTGATTGTCCATCAAAACTATACCCATCATAATAGTTTTTAATATCTTGAATTAATTTGTCCTCATTATCATAATTGAGATATCGAGCTGACTGCTTAATATAATCATTGAAATAATATTGTAATTCGCGCTCTGTGTAGCCCATGATTGCGCCAAATTCTGTGTTCATCGAAATGTCGTCAAGATTGTTGAGCGCAGAAAAGATGCCAGTTTTAGTAAATTTTGAGATTCCTGTTAAAAAGACAAAACGGATGAGGCTGGCTGAGCCTTTTAAGATTTTATAAAATTCACGCAATGCTGTACGGAAGCGATCAATTTTGGAGGGATTGTCTAACTGCGCGAGGATTGGAGCGTCATATTCGTCAATGAAAACGGCAACTTGACCATGAGCTTGGCAAAGTTTGCGTAAGAGAAAGGAAAAGGTTTGGGCGCTGGTACTTTTGGCAGAAAGGGAGAGAGAATAGTGCTCTGCAAGAGCCAGCAGCTCTTCGATCAGCCAGGCGTTGAGCATTTCAGGGGAACCGGTAGTGTCCCAGAGGCTGAGATCAAGATGGACAACAGGAGCTGGGTGTTTGGCCTGCTCTGCAACCCAAGCTTCGGCTTCAAGACCGGAAAAGAGATCGGTTTCTCCCTTGAACATGGCTTCAGGAGTGGAAACTGTCAGGGACTTCCCAAAGCGCCTGGGTCGGGCAAGAAAATACCATCTTCCTTCCCGGATCAACTTGAGCAATAAGCCAGTTTTATCAATGTAGAGATTACCGTCGTGGCGCAGATTGGCAAAATTTGGCTCACTGACAGGCAGGGGAGCAAGTTGCTGCATCATATGGTTGCCATTCTCTATGGGAAAAGATCCTTGGCTTGCTAGAGGAAAACCTGGCGTTTTTCCGTATTGACCACAAAGACTCCATACCTTACGGGGATTGTCTGTGTGGCATAGGGAGCAAGGTAGTCTGAGTTGAGGATCTGTTCTTCTCCTTCTCGTCGTTTTTTGGCTATTTCTTTTTCTGATTTGGCGAGCTTGAACTCGATGAGCAAGATGCGTTCGGCGCATTCAACGAGAACATCGCTGCGTCCGCGACAAGTAGGCACTTCTCCGTGCCCTTGAATGCCACAGCCTCGCAGCAGCATCAGCAAAAGAGCGCGGTAGAACGATTCATCGCAGCGAGTGCTCTGAGTTTGATCATGGTTAGAGGACGCTTTTTTTTCAAGAAAGTCGTGATAGGGGGGTGAGGCAAGGGCTACATTGTATTCTTGCGCTATGCGCTCAAGATCTCCAAGGTGTACGGCTTCCCAAATCTTTTTGCCTAATTCGTTATAGCTCGGGATTTGATAAATTTTATGCAGAAACATTTTGGAGAGCGCATTGAAAACTTCTTGGTTGGGATAGTCTAAGATGAGTTCATTCTCTTTACGTTGCGCTATCGTTAAGTAGCCAGCTTGAAAGAGAAAACTTTCTGGAGTTGTTTCTTCAAGCTCACGAGGGGCTATCATTTCTGAGTCTACATGTACAAGATGATATTTCTCAGGCGATTGAATATTGTGATCTTTAAAATAATTTTCAATGGCAGTCATTGATCCATATTCATACCAAAAGTTATCAAATGTATATTTATCAAAAAAATTAAGTATTGAAAAAGGATTGTATACTTTAGTAAAACCGTCAAAACTAAAGCCGTCATAATAGTTACGTATTTTCTGCAATAGGCTAGCTTTGTCAGGCATTACCTTCTGAGTAATAGCCTTTTCAAGAAACGGTAAAAAATATTTTTCCAGTTCAGCTTGTGTGTAGCCAGTGAGTGCACCATAGGCTTGATTCATTGAAATATCGTTTAAATTATTTAACGCTGAAAAGATGCCTGTTTTTGTAAATTTTGAAACGCCTGTGATAAAGACAAAAGATAATTGCTTTCCACTGCCCTTAATAACTTTGTAAAAGGAGCGTAAAAGGGTTCTGAAGGCGTGCGCCTTATTGGCGTTAAATACA
This sequence comes from Desulfovibrio sp., assembly GCA_024699605.1. GTDB lineage: Bacteria > Desulfobacterota > Desulfovibrionia > Desulfovibrionales > Desulfovibrionaceae > Desulfovibrio. The sequence continues at coordinate 5,658 of JAILPJ010000006.1, forward strand.
TTATCCAGGATCGGTGAGTCGTATTCGTCAATAAGGAGCGTGATAGGTCCTTGGCTTTGAGCGACGCGCTCGAAAACGGTGTCTAAGGTTTCCGAGCAGGATGCTTCGGCACAAGCCGCAACATGGTACTCATGCGCAAAGGCAAGGGCTTTGCGGTTTAGCCAGTTATTCAGCGATTGTGCCGAGCCATTGCTGTCAAATTTGCTGAAGTCGAGAGAAAAAATCGGGGTAATCTGCTTGTTTTGCTGAGAAACCCAGCTCTCGGCGGCCAGACCGGAAAAGAGCTCTGTTTTGCCCTGAAACATGGCCTCCAGGGTGGAGATGGTCAAAGATTTGCCAAAGCGTCTTGGCCTGGAGAGAAAGTACCATCTGCCTTCTGTGACGATTTTTTGCAAAAGATGCGTTTTGTCGACATAGACGCTTTTGTCCTCGCGGAGAAGCTGAAAATTCGCCATTCCCAAGGGGAGTGTGGGCAGTGTTCTTTTCATACGATTTTTTTCGGTGTGAGTTTGCGGGCTCTTGCAACGGTGTTTGGTAGAAACGTGTTTACTCCGGATCTTCTGTTTTTTGGGCTGGCAGGAATGCGCAAAGGATATTTTCGGGCACCTGAACGTGTCCCTCCAGGGCGTGCTGAGGTCAGGCTTGCCGCAGCCATTCTCTGCGTGCCGTATGTTTTCTGAAGCAATTGCGTTGTCGTATGTGCTCAGAATACCACCTGGCGCTTTTGGGTATCAACCACAAAGACGGCACTCTTAACCGCTATCTTGCCTGTGGCATAGGGCTCAAGATAACCGGAGGCGATAATCTGTTTTTCCCCCTCGCGGCGCTTAGCGGCGTGCTCTTTAGCTGTTTTGGCAAGTGTAAATTCGATGATCAGAACGCCGGTCTGGCATTTGATCAGAACATCTGAGCGACCACGACAAGAGGGAACTTCCCCTTGTGCCTGCAGACCGCAACCTCTGAGCAGCATGAGCAATAAGGAACGATAGAAGGATTCGTCGTATTGTTTGCAGGCTTTGGAATGATCGGCAAAGTCCTGATAGGGGAGAGCGGCTAGGGCGGCATTGTATTCCTTGGCCAGGGCTGTGAGGTCCTCACGGCGTACGGCCATCCACAGTCGCTTGCCGATGTCGTTGTAATTGGGAATTTGATAGAATGCCGAAAGGTACATCTCTGAAAGGGAATGCAAGACCTCGAGGTTGGGATAATCGAGAATCAAGGCCTCTTCCGTCTCCTGCACGATGGTCAGGTACCCCGCTTGATAGAGGACACTTTCTGGACTCGCCTTTTCGATTTCCCTGGCCGCCATTTTTGTTTTTTGAACTTTAATAAGATGATATTTATCTGGAGATTCTATATTGTGGCTTTTAAAATAATTCTCTATAAATGTTACGGAGCCTGATTCATACCAATAATTCGAAAATTTATAATTTCTGAAAAAGTTTAAGATATAAAATGGATTGTAAACTTTTGTATGGCCGTCAAAAGAAAAGCCATTATAATAATCTTTAATTTTATCTAGTAATTCTTGTCTTGAGCTTGCCAACTTTTGTTTAAAAGCATCGTCTATAAACACTGAAAAGTTATTTTCAAGTTCGCTTTGTGTGTAGCCAGCAATTGTACCATAGTATCTTTCCATAGAAATATCAACTAAATTATTGAGCGCAGAAAAAATACCAGTTTTGGTAAATTTAGAAATACCAGTGATGAAGAGAAAACGAAGATGCTCTGCACAAGACTTGATCACAATATAAAAAGAACGAAGTCTTTTTCTTATGGCTTCAAGTCTTTTAGGGTCGTCAAGGGCACTGAGGAGGGGATAATCATATTCGTCAATGAGAATAACCGTTTGGGCTAGTTTTTGTTGGGCCGAGCGAAGCAGCTGTGGGAGGAGAAGATCGATATTGTCTTCTTGGGGCATTGGCAGCTGATAGAGGGAAGCAAAATTTTGCAGGCTATAGCCAATACCCCGTTCCCATTTTTCTATCTCGTCGATTTCTCCAAAAGCACTCATATCGAGGTGCAGAACAGGAGCAGGATGTCTGTTCTGTTCAATGACCCAGTTTTCTGCAGCAAGGCCGTGAAAGTACTCGTATTTTCCGGAAAACATGGCCTTGAGGGTTGAAACCATCAGGGATTTGCCAAAGCGTCTCGGACGCGAGAGAAAATAGTAGCGGCCTTGCACAATGAGTTGCATAAGCTGCTCAGTCTTATCGACATAGAGGCTTTTGTCGTGGCGAAGATTGGTGAAGCTGGATTCACCTAAGGGCAATGTCGGCAGATTCCTCTTCATGCCTGTTCAGCGTTGCCATCCGATCAGGAGGCGGAGCGCTGCCTCCCTTTTTCGATGACAATCTGGCGCTTTTGCGCATCCACCACGAAGACGGCAGAGCTTACGGGAATTTTGCCTGTGGTATAAGGCTCAAGATAGCCCTGGGCGATGATCTGCTCTTCTCCTTGGCGCAGCTTTTTGGCGATGTCTTGAGCGTTTTTGGCAAGCTTGAATTCGATGACGAGTATGCGTTCAGGCATCGTGATCACAACATCACTTCTGCCTCGGCAGGTGGGCATTTCACCTTTGGCCTGCAGGCCGCAGCCTCTGAGCAGCATGAGCAATAACGAGCGATAAAAGGATTCATCGCGCGTTTTGACGAGGTCATTTTCCTTGGCGTTTTGTTGTCCTTGGGAAAAATCCTGATAGGGAAGATTGGCGATAGCGGCATTGAATTCTCTGGCAA
>JAILPJ010000033.1 GCA_024699605.1 Desulfovibrio sp.
GAGGAACCCTTTCGGGCTTAAAATCGAAAAGGAGAGGGTATGTCGGGCTAAAAAAATAGTCGATCCGACCTAAAATTTTTAAAAAAAGCTCCGAAATGCCGGGTTCTGCATTTGCGGCCCAAGAGCTCACGGATTCAGGTTTTTGCAATAACTTCAGAATTTGCAAATAAGCATCTCGTTGCACATCTAAAAATTTTCTGCCATATTTTTCTACGATAGCTCGGCACGTATCATATTCATAAAGACACTCTAAGCACCAATCATACTTAACCGTTTCTTCACAATCATTCCAACTGTCTGCAACTAAATACCCCATATAAAGATTATAATAAAACATGGCTCTAAAATACCCATCTTTAGTTTTACCATAGTCTTGAAAAATTTTCTCTGAAGTATATACATGTAAAACTGATTGTTTTTTTTGCAATTTCAAAATCAGATATTTCTATTTTAGATTTAATTAAAGAGGCTTGACGTGCAATCTTATGGACAAGACTTACGCATTTCTTAAAAAAAGGTGAAGAGCCTTGAAAGGCCGCAAATGTTTCTTTATCTAAGGTATTGTTCATAGGATAAGACCAATAATATATCGTAATTGTGGACAGGTGTCAGAGGGTAAACTCATTCAAGATAGTAATACCTATTTTTTATACAAGGCCAAGGTCACGCCAAACTGAAAGAAAGACTCAACCGCAAAATAGACGTTAACACCATTTGCATATTCAAATTTGCATAATTCTTTCATGACAATATCACATATCCTCAGAAGAAAATCAGATATACTGTATTTATACTTATTTTTTATGATTTTATTTGCATTATCTCTATTTTTATCTTCTAAGTATTTTAAATACTCAGTGTCTTGATCGTTATTTTTATCATGCTTATGAGCTACAAGAAATCCAGCATAAAAGGCATGAATAAACCTTGCGCGTGTTGCTTGTTCCCCATCACTACCAAATTTTTCATCAAGAGTCGTAGAAGAAACAAGAAATATTGAAAATGCTGTTTTTAAAGAATCAAATATTTTAGCTTCAATACCATTACAATCAATCAGACCAACTTCTCTCGCAGCATTATGTATAATAAATATACAATGAGTATAGAATTGAGAACTTTTGCCAAGTTCATCAAGAAGGATTTTTGGAGGTTTTACACTAAAGAAATCAAGATATGTTTGTAAATCTTTTGACATGATAACCCCAAAGAGTTTCCAGGCCGTGCTAGCAACGAAACGACGCCTCTGCCTCATCATGCCAGTGCCGAGCAGTCAGAAGCAGAACAAGGCGCTCAGAAAAGCGATGCGTGCAAAAATCGAGTAAGGGTATTGAACGCAAAAACTGGCGGCAGATCTTCGCTCTGCCTCTTGGCAAGGATGCCGCCCCCACGTGTTTCCCACGCGAAAAGCGGCATTCTTTTTTGTCCCAAATCAATACCGATCTTACTTGCTATTGGCTTACTGAACTTCCTGAACTGTTTTCAGAAGATCCAGCATGCCCTGCTTGTCAGGACCACCGATGATGGCACAGGTCAAGATGTCGTCTACAGGAGCCACAACGACCATAACTTCAACGCCATCGACAGTACAAATCTTGACAATGGTCCCCTCTTCCTCAGATTCCTTCACAAGCTTGCCTTTCATACTCTCAACCACAGCATTGGCCAGGACCTTGGGATCGACGTCGGCCTTTCTGTACTGCAGGCTCATGGAATTTTCGCCCTTGGCATCAGTCAGCATACAGCCCATATCCACAGTCTGAGCTGTCCAGCCCTGAGGGACATCAATGGAGAATTTTCCCGCAGGCGAGTTGAACGTCTGCGGCGCGGCAAAGACCTGCGTGGCAAAAAGTCCACAAGCAAGCACAAGAGCGCAGAGCATTTTTTTCATAGAAGTTCTCCTCGGAACAAAAGAAAACAGCATTTTTACAAAGAGTTCCCAGTTTAGGCAAATAAGCCGTTTCTTGGCTGAAAAATCAAGAAAGGCTGAGATCACCACAGCTTGTCCAACGTCTAAGGAAGAGAAAAATTTTTTTGACTGCGATGTTCCAGAATCAGCTTGCGCAGATCCACAATATCTTCGGCCACATTAATGGCTTTGGGACAGACGTGCATGCAGATACTGCAGTGCACACAGCGCCAGAGGCCGTTTTCCACAGCCGCTTTACACGAAAAAAGCGGATCGGCATTGCGCGAATCAAACGCTGTTCGCCAGGCATGGGCAAAGGCAAAGGGCTCAAGATAGTCATTGTGGTTCTGTGAATAGCGCGTGCACTGAGAGGCACAGATACCGCAGAGGATGCAATCCCAGGCCGGCAAAATAGCGTTCAAATCCTCCTGCGTCTGCAGGCAGCCGCTTTCTCGACTGCTTTCCTTTTTCGGGACAATAGTCGGGTGAATGCGCCCCAGATGCACCATGGCATCATCCCAATTGACCACAAGATCACTGATTACCGGAAAATTGGCCAGAGGCGAGAGGGTCAGGGTATTGGTTTCATAACTTTTGAAGAGCGTCTCAATATTGGTATCACAGGCCAAGACCGCCGAATCGTTGACTCTGACAGCACATGAGCCGCAGATGGCCGAACGGCAATTGGCAGTAAAATTCAGCGTGGGATCCATTTCCTGCTTAATGTACTGCAAGGTGGCGAGCAGGGTTTTCCCACGCAGGCTCACATCAGACAGCTCGTAGCGCGACTGATAATGTCGATGGCCATCAAAACGGTTCACCACAAGCACAAACATCTTAGTACTTCCGCTCTTTTGGAGGATAGAAGGCGACGTCGACCTTCTTCCACGAAAGATTAAGGCTATCACCTGCGCCAAGACGCACCACACTGTGCGTCAGGAAATGTTCATCGTCACGTTTGGGAAAATCTGTACGCCAATGGGCTCCACGCGATTCCTTGCGTCCGCGTGCCGCCAGGGCGGCACAGCGTGCCAGCAAGAGGAGATTACCGAGCTCCACATAGTCTGTGAAGGCCGTATTATAGACAGGATTGGCATTGGGCACACGCAGTTTTCCATAGCGCTGGCAAAGGTCATCAAGCACACCTTCAAGGTGCGCAAGCTGTGTCTCGTTCCTGAAAATACCTAAATTGTACCAGAGTGTCTGTCCCAATTGCTCACGCAGGGCATACATGGCATGCGCCGTGCCCTGACCGGCTGTGACTTCCCGGAACCGCTCACGCCATGCCGCGGCAAGCTCTGCTGCCTTTTTCCCTGGCCCCAAAAGCAATTCCCGAGCGCGCTCACTGGCCCCCTGACCGGCCCACTTGCCGGTCACAACCGTATCGGTCAGGGAATTGCCGCCCAGTCGATTGGCTCCGTGCAAGGAGACGCAACTGGCTTCTCCGCAGGTAAAAATGCCGGCAATTTCCGTTTCCATGGTCTGCCACTTGGCCACACCGATTCCCCCCATGGAATAGTGGGCTGTGGGCCGAATTTTCAAAGGCTCGCGCAAAATATCCGTATTCTCAAAAAGCTTGGCCAAATGCACGATCTGGGGCAAGCCGATAGTTACCTTCTTGCGATCAAGATGTCGCATATCCAAGAGCACATAGGACTCATCGCCTGAGCCAAAGCCCCGCCCTTCAAGGATTTCCGTCTCAATGCCCCGCGCGATGATATCGCGGGGACCAAGTTCCATCCGCTGCGGGGCATAACGCTGCATGAAGCGCTCACCCTTGGCGTTAATCAGATAGGCTCCGGCAGCGCGCGAGGCTTCACTAATCAGCGTTCCGCCGTGGAGAACGCCTGTGGGATGAAATTGCAGCATCTCCGCATCGCAGAAGCTCAGGCCACAGCGCAAGGCCGCGGCAATGCCGTCGCCTGAGGCGCCAAAGGGGGTGGAGGTACGATTCCAGAAAATGCGCGTGTAGCCACCGGTAGCCAGGACAAGACAACGGCAGGAAAGCGGTGCGATTTCCCCTGTCCGCAGATTGCGCAGCACAACGCCGTCCAGGCGTCCTGCGTCCACCCCGATGTCCAAAAGCTCATGATCCATGAGCAGTTTGACACCTACGCTGAGCGCCGCGTCCAGCAGGGTATGCGAGAGAAAATGGCCGGTTTTGTCCTTGCAGTAATGGGTCCTGATGCAGGAACTGCCGCCAAAGGGACGAGCTTTGACAAAACCGTCTTGCGTGCGTGTGAAAGGCATGCCCCAATAGTCGAGCTCGCGGATCGCCTTGGGCGCCTCAGCGCAAAAGGCGTGCGTCAGGGTCTGATCCACGAGATAGTCGCCACCTTTGACCGTATCAAAGAGGTGACGTTCAAAGGAATCGCCGTCGGTCATGCCCAGCACCGCATTCATCCCACCGGCAGCCATGCAGGTGGCACAGCGTGAGACCATCCCCTTGGAGACCACAACCGTAGAGAGTTTAGGCGCACGCTGTAAACACTCCAGGGCACAGCGTAGGCCTGCCGCACCTGACCCGACAATCAGAATATCACAGCCCAGCGCCGGCGCTTCAGCTTGAGCCCGTCCAGGCAGGGCCAAAGCCGCAAGCGTGATAGTCGCCGCACGCATAAAGGCTCTTCGCGTCAGGGAATCCAGCATGCCTACCTCATAACGAAGACAAAAAGTCAGTTGTTCAGGCAACGCCAAAGCCCATGGCCTGCGTTGCATTTTTTCTGTAAGTCGGCATCTTTTACCAAAACACGCCAAAAATCAAGCATAAAGCCAGAACTTGAATCAGAGCGCTAATAATCGACAAAAATTTAATAGACTCGACTTTCGACTAAGCCGAAATATGAAAAATTCGTCCCAGGGGGGGGCCCTGGTTTTTCAGGAAATCAGCTAAAATCAAGGCTTTTCAAGGGGAGTTGCCCCGTCGGAAGTCGACTAATGACGTGTATGTTTTTTCTAGGCAATGAATTTGTGCTAACAAATATACTTATTTTGCCTATTCTTCTCTCTTATAATCAGATAAACCAGTAGCAATTTTAATAACTGATATATTAGAATTTTTCATATTTTGAATCACTTCTTTTATGTTTTATTTACTGCAAAACTAATTTCATCTTTTCTTATTCTTTCAGCTTCTGCTGCGTCAGCATAAGCAACGAAATTGTTTCTAGCAAGCACAAATTCATCAGACTTACTCTTCGCTGAATCAATAGCAACACTTTGAGCTGCCATAGATTCAATATCCTCAGAAGTCATTTTATCAGAAAAAAATTTTCATTCAAAAATCTAATTGTAAAATTTAATTCATCTTCAGTAACAGTATTTTCATCCTAAACTCGAAGTTTTTATAATAGAAGTCAAAAATCTTTATTTTTAAAAAGTCAAAAAATGGCAGATAAGCATCTTTATAGAAAAATTATCTCAGAAATGCTTAT
>JAILPJ010000034.1 GCA_024699605.1 Desulfovibrio sp.
GGCGTATTCTGTGGCCAGAAAGAGGTATTTGTCCACTTGTTCATCGGCAATGGCGACCAACTCTTGCAAAAGTTTGTGATAAAGCCCACGCACAGGCTCGACCTGCGAGAGAATAATCAGAAATTGTTTGTAAAACAGGCATTGTTCGTGGGCATCGTAGCAATCGCTCTGCATCAGGCTCGTAAACTGTGCGGCCAGCTCGGACAATTTCTCCCACTGCTGTTGTTTTACGGCTTGTTGAGCGGCGTTGTAGAGCTGCAGCACCTGAAAGGGAACACTGACAGAACTGCTTTCCAGAGCCTGTAGCAGCTGCTTGGCCAGGTCCTTTTCCTTATGATTTTCCAGGTAGATGGCGACATCCGAGAGCACCTGCTCGCTTTGGGGATCTTTGCCGGGAAAGACGGGAAAATCTTCTGTATCCAGCTCAGGCTCAAGCTGTTCATAAAGTGTGGTCTGAGAGGCCAAGCACTGTGTCAGAAAAGCCAGCTCGCCCATGGGGGCTGGCCAGATTTCCAAGAAGGGTCGCAGGCTGCGCATGCGGTTGGCCAGGGCATTGGTGGAATTTTGCACGGAGCTTTTGCCCTTGACCCGGCGATAAAAGAAGGTCGGTTCCGGCAGAACCGAGATGTCCTGCCCCTTGAGCACCAGACGCAGCAAGAGTTCAAAATCTTCGTGGCCCACGCCGTAGTCGGTGGTGAAACCCTGCATGGCGCAAAAAAGCTCTTTTTTGATCAGGGTTGTGGTGTCACCTATGGTATTGTGGATGGCCGAAAAGGAGACAATGCTGCCCAGAGGACAATAGGTCTCCCGCAGGTTTTGCGCTTGTGGTTTCTCTGTTGCGCTGTCAAAAACCGTAAAGGCTGTGGTGATGGCCTGATTGGAACTTGCCTGGGCTGCTTTGGCAAATTTTGTCAGCATCTCTGGGGTGGCCACATTATCATCGTCAAAGAAGAGCAGCCAGTCGCCATGAGCCTCTTTGGCTTCAGCATTGCGGGCGCGCCCTACAAAGCCGTTTTCCAGACGCAGGAGTTGCCAGTTGCGTTGGGCAAAGACCGGTTCAAGGCGTCGTAAAAGTTTTTTGGCTTCAGAGGTTTTACTGCCATCGTCGGCCAGAATGACTTCAAAGTTCTGATAGCTCTGCTGCTCAAGTGATTGCAGGGTCTGCTGCAGAAGTTCTGGCCGGTCATGGTGGGTTACGCAGACAGAGATAAAAGGCTGCTCAGTTTGCTGACTGGCTTTTGGCGATACTTCTGCCAGAGCGGCCAGGCCCTGGCACCAAGCCTCTTCATTCTTGGCCATATCAAAGGAGAGCTTGGCCCGAAAGGGTTTGTGGCCAAGAAAACCCTGCATTTTATCCGCCAGATGTTGCGGAATATCGTCAAAAAGGACGTGCTTACGGTCGTCTTCGTCTATCAGTTCGCTCACTCCGCCTACATCTCTGGCCAGGAAGGGAATGCCTGAGGCCAGGCATTCATAGACCGTATAGGGGGAATTGTCGGCAACCGAGGGCATCACAGCAAAACGTCCCGGTCCGCAGAGGTAGCTTACGGCCTCGTGCTGATCGCAGTTGACCAGAAGGCGGATCGTGCACTTGGGCCAGGCTTTGGCACGACGTGCGATATAGATGGCTGAGTGTTCTTGGCCAAGCCAAGCGCATTTGCCAAGGAAGGTGACCTGTTTGGGCAAATGGCCACGTGCGGCTAAAATATCCAAGGCCTGGCAAAACTGTTCAAGGCCCTTGCGGTATTCCAGTCGTCCAAAAAAGACGGCCTCCTGCAGGTTCTTTTTCTGACTATTGACGGCATCGCCCACTTCCATGAGATTTGGCTGCACAAAAAGCCTCTCTGGCATTCGGTAGCCGTGTGCCTGGCACCAATCGAGCATATAGGCGCTTGGACTGATTACGGCGTCAGCATGTTCCACGCAGTAGCGCTCCATATGCCAGGTACAGGAGATAGAGGGATTGCCGGGAATGTCGGCGTTGTTCACTGAATGCCAGAGGCTTGGGCTGTGTACTACGCAGGCAAGGGTCGTGTTTTGCAAAATCAGGCCGCATTGCTTGCCGTGCAGGGCGTAAAAGGCCGATCCCTGCCATTCCATATAGATCACAAGATCAAAGTGGTCGTTTTCGCAAAACCAGTCGTAGACGGTTTTGGCTATACGCAAGGGGCTGTGATTGGGAAAGATCTCTTGACGTTGTGTCTGTGACTGGGCCCAGGCCTGTGCTACGCTGACCTCAATACCGCGTTTTTTGTAGTTGGCAATCCATGCGGTCTGGCTTGCTTTGGCGACATCCTGGGTGAAGAGCACATGCACGTTGTGACCGTGATCGGCCAGGGCGTGCGCCAGAAAGGTGCAGGCTGTGCCAATGCCGCCGTTTTTCACAGGACCCAGAAGGTCTGGTGTCACAAGGCAAATAGCAAGGCGTTTTTCCGTATTTTGGCCAATAAGCGAATTGAGCGATGCGTACTTCATGCCTGTCCTGCTTTGCGTTTTGACAATCCATGCCCATGCGCTGAAACGAAACATTGTATCTTGAGGTTTTTCCTATCAGATGTTCCAGGGAAAGTCGAACAAATGCTCGAAATTTTTCACTTTTGCAGAAATCGACTTCACAATGCGTCTCTGGGATGCGTGTCTTGGCAAGTAGCAAAATACTACGTTGTGCCATCCATGGGCAAAGGCTTTTGCTGACTTTTTGGGCAAAAAGAACGGCTTACCAGGGCTTGGAGCTTTGACTGTTGGTATTCCTAATGGTCTCTTCTCGCCGTTATCTTTGGGTATGTACACTCGCTTAATAGTCTGTTTTGCCCTGTCTGCCATAGTTTGTTTGCCATTCACAGAACGTAGGAACAGCCAGAAAGTGTTCGCATTGTCCTTCTGGTATTTGGGTCGACAAAGGACCTTTTGATCTAACAAGAGTTTTGAACCTCCCCTCTGAAAGCCGCGTGGGAAGCAGGCTTTTCACGAAACCAGCTAAAATCAAGGCTTTTCTGGGGGGTTGCCGCGTCGAAAGTCGAGTAGATAACGCCCATGCCGGGCACACTAAAAATAGCCCTGATCAAAAAAACATTTTGATCAGGGCTAAAACAAATTAAACAAATAATATAGATTAAACTATACTTTAATTACTAAGCATAAACATCATCTTCAGATGTAGCTAATTGCATATTAACTAAAACATTATCTTTTGTAACTGTATCTCCTTCTACCGTTCCCAAAAGTGTTACACTCATTGTTCCTTCAACTTCCTCTGTATCATCGTAATAATTTTCGTATGTATCATTATTTACAAGCCAAATATTACAATTGACATCATCCTCGATCTTAGAATGTAGTGCAATAATGCTCAAAATACTAACCTGAATCCGTGAGCTCTTGGGCCGCAAATGCAGAACCCGGCATTTCGGAGCTTTTTTTAAAAATTTTAGGTCGGATCGACTATTTTTTTAGCCCGACATACCCTCTCCTTTTCGATTTTAAGCCCGAAAGGGTTCCTC
>JAILPJ010000037.1 GCA_024699605.1 Desulfovibrio sp.
GGTGATGAACACGAAGAATCCGAAAGATTATCTTTCGCGGAGATTGGAGCTGCATTTTGCTGAGATACCAAAGTGGGAAGAAGTACGCCCTCAAACATCTGAAATGAGCCAGCTTTCGCGGTGGCTGGCGTATTTTTCTCCTAAAACGACACCAGAGCAGTTGAAGGAGCTTGCGATGCAGGACGCAATGATCAATCAGGCTGTTGAGGCAGAAAAGCCTTTTTTGGCCAATAGTGAGCTTATGTCGTCGTACGAAATAGCGGAGAAAGCCCGCTTGGATGCCATCGCGCATCAGCGTTTTTATGAGAAGAAAGGTGAAAAGATAGGGCAAGCTAAGTTGGTTCTCAATTTACTCGATAGCGGAATGACGCCATCTCAGATTGCCAAAAGCGGAAAATTGCCTCTTTCTGAGGTCGAAGCAATTGCGGCGTCTCGTAAAACTCCACCAAAGTAATGAGTTCGTTATGAATAATGAACCTCTTATGTCAGCCTACGAAATGGCGGAGAAAGCCCGCTTGGATGCCATCGCGCATCAGCGTTTTTGTGAGAAGAAAGGTGAAAAGAAAGAGCGATCTAGATGGGTTCTCAATTTACTCGATAGCGGAATGACACCAAATCAGATTGCCGAAAAGGGAAAATTGCCTCTTTCCGAGGTCGAAGCGATTGCGGCGTCTCGTAAAACTCCACCAAAGTAATGAGTTCGTTATGAATAATGAACCTCTTATGTCCCTCTACGAAATGCCAGAAAATTCACGCCTAGACGCAATCGCGCATCAGCAGTATTAGGAAAGGAAGGGAGAGAGAAGAAGGCTGCTTATGACAGCTCGCAATATGTTGCCATAAAGCTGCCACTCAAATAAATAAAGCAAGCTACAGAGCTAAGTCTTTATGAGATTGATGATCTCAAAGCAAGGTGGCTCAAAGCGTAAATACTAACAGCTTTTAGCCGCAAATAATTGAATCTGATGCTATGCCGCTTTCTTTAGACTTGCCGCTCTGATTGTTCAGGGCGGTTTTTTGTTTGAAGTAGACAATTCGCTCCAAAGGATAAAAGATTCATTGCAAAGGCTGAGTGGATGCTTTTGCCTGTGTTGTCCAGAATGCGTAAAGAAAGCTATTTCGCTAATTTTACTGAGATAATATTATGAAAAAGTCATTTTCATATATAGGATCATCAAATTTTTTGGAAATAAGAAACGAAAATTCTTATTATGTTGATAAAACGAAATTTATTGAAGAACTCTTATCTCAAGTCAATAAAGTTTCTCTCATCACGCGACCTCGTCGTTTTGGCAAAACTCTCATGCTCAGTATGCTCAAAGAATTTTTTGATATTGGAAAAGATTCAAAAAAATTATTTAATGACATGGAAGTGAGTCGAATGCCTATAGAAGCAAATATAGAAGAATATTTTACCTATGAAAACCTTTATAATTCAGATGATGCCATATTGAATCTTTTATATTTTACTGGATATTTAACTGCGCATAAAGGCGAAAAACAGCAAGAACAAAATAATAATGGAGGGAGTAGGGCACTTCTGTCAATTCCTAACAAAGAAATTCAGTATATTTTCAAGCGTAAGGTAGAAGAGTGGTTTCTTAAAAGTATGCGCTCTAGTGACAGAAGCAAGCTTTTTACTGCCTTTTGGGAGTGCGATGAACAGGTTTTTTCAGAACTTGTTTCTGAAATTCTTCTTCAAAGCATCAGTTACTATGATAGTCAGGCAGAATTTTGCCATGGCTTTGTGGCAGGACTCTTTATTGGCTCTGGGTACAATCTGCAGTCGAATAAAGAATATGGCAATGGTCGACCCGACATCGTTGTTTTCGATGAGAGGCATAAACGTATTGGCATCATCGAGGTCAAATTCACAAAAGACAGGCATACCTTTGCCAATTTGGCGCATATTTCTTTAGATCAGATCTTGTGCCGTAAATACGCCGAAGCTTTTAGTCCGCAAAAAGATATTTGTCTTGTGCATTGGGGGCTTGCTTTTTATCAGAAACAATGTCGTGCTGTCGGCAAAAAAGTAGAGTTTTGTACAGCTGACAGCGACAAGTAGCCTTGTTATGCTGTCAAACGCCTTTTCCTTGGCTTTCTTGGCGTGTTCTCCTAAACGAAGTTCGCGTACTTGTGAATCCTCCCGTAGCACAAGAACCGCGTTAGAAGCGCAGGAAAAGAAAATCCGGACAAGACGGCCCTCTTCCTCTGCAAACAAATGTCTCATAATGCTAATTATGTAAACAAAAGCATTGGAGAAAGCTCAAGGGGGCTCTCCTCAAAGCTGCTCTGAGCCTGACTCGCTCTTGTGCTTGTTTCTCCCCATGGCGTGCATTATACTCAGTGCCAAGCTCGAAAATTCTCTCAAGCTCTGTGGAAAGCCGAAATCGACATGCCAAAAATCACATCAAGAAAAAAGCCCAAGCCAGCTTTTGGTCAATCAGTTCAAAAGCAGCCTACAGCCAATGAATCGAAAAATCCGCGGCTGAACAAAGCCATTGCCCAAAGCGGCCTGTGTTCACGCAGAAAAGCCGACGAGCTCATTTTTCAGGGCAAGGTCAAGGTCAACGGACAAATTGTCCTTGACCCTTCGCGCAGAATTGAAAAAAACGATTGTTTAGAGGTCTCAGGAAAAAAGCTTGTCTTAGCGCAACAGCCTGTCTATCTCATGCTGCATAAACCCATACAGACGGTTTCCACAGCGCATGATCCTGAAGGCCGCACAACGGTTCTGGATCTTCTGCCAGAAAGCTATCGCTCCATGCGGCTTTTTCCCGTAGGACGCCTCGACTATTTTTCCGAAGGCTTACTGCTTATCACCAACGACGGCGATTTGGCCAATGCTCTTATCCACCCCTCATTTCATCTGCCCAAGACCTACCATGTGACAGTCAGAGGTTTTGTGCCCAAGGAAAGTCTCTCACGCATGCAAAACGGCATGCGTCTTGAGGATGGCACCCAACTCTTACCAGTGCCGGTACACGCCAAGAGTCTCGGACATAATACCACCCTACTCTCCATGACCCTCCATCAGGGTATCAATAGGCAAATTCGTAAAATGTGCGAGCAAGAAAACCTGACCATCCTCAAGCTTGTTCGCGTGGCCTTTGGACCGCTTGGCCTTGGCGACCTTGCGCAGGGCAAAGTACGCGAGCTCACGCCAAGTGAGCTTTCTGCCCTAAGAAAAGCGAGCGCACACAAACAAAAACGCCAATCAGTCCCTAACCATCGCCCTGCTCTTTCAGACGTTCGGGAAAACTGATCCTGTCAGTCGATCTGGCAGGCCTTTTCCGCTCTAGGCAACGCATTGAGTGGCATGGACCCTTTTTGAGGAAAAAGGCAAAAGAAAGCCTGATTGGCCTGGTTTTATCATTCCCAAACCGCAAATACAGGTTGCCTAGGAGCAAAAAGATGTCATGGTCTGATGTTATTGAGCGGGAAGCCAGAGATGCATACGAAGAAGGCTATTCTAAGGGTCGCAGGATAGCATCGCTTGATGCGGCGATAAAATTGCTCGAATGCGGAGCCCCCATTGATCTGATTGTGCGTGTCACAGGGCTTCCCTACAGCAAGGTTTTTGAACTTTCAGAGCGTACGCCTTGCAAAAGAAAACTCGAGTTTACAGAAACACGAACCACTACGCAGCAAAACGTGTCAGAATTTGGTCTGATAGCCCTACCGAGAGCTCTCTCGTCTGTCTTTGCCAGTGCCTAGAAGCTCGCCACGACCTTTTTGGCGCAACTGGCTTTTCCAATCCTCCTGAAAGCTTGCTGGCCAAGACACTCATCGTACAATGTGCGAGCAAGAAAACCTGACCATCCTCAAGCTTGTTCGCGTGGCCTTTGGACCGCTTGGCCTTGGCAACCTTGCGCAGGGCAAAGTCCGCGAGCACACGTCAAGTGAGCTTTCTGCCCTAAGAAAAGCAGGC
The DNA here is from genome assembly GCA_024699605.1 of Desulfovibrio sp. GTDB lineage: Bacteria > Desulfobacterota > Desulfovibrionia > Desulfovibrionales > Desulfovibrionaceae > Desulfovibrio. Next base: position 3,932 of record JAILPJ010000037.1, read on the forward strand.
GCACACAAATAAAAACGCCAATCAACCCCTAACCATCGCCCCGCTCTTTCTGAGCTTAGGAAAACTGATTCTGACACTCGATCTGGCAGGCCTTTTCCGCTCTAGGCATAGCATTGAGCGGCATGGACCATTCTTGAGGAAAAAGGCAGAAGAAAGCGTGGCATTGGCCTTGTTTTATCATTCCCAAACCGCAAATACACTTGCCTAGTACCTTGTAATTCTAGAATATTTACAAATCTTGCAGATCCAGTACGGTAGCTTGGTTAAGATCAGATTATCTATTTTTGTAAAGAATCAAAAGATATGTGGTACTAGGAGCAAAGAGATGTCATGGTCTGATTTTCTTAAGCAGGAAGCCAAAGAAGCTTACGAAGAAGGCTATTATGAGGGTCGCAGGATAGCGTCGCTTGATGCGGCGATACATATGCTCGAATACGGTGACCCCATTGATCTGATTGTGCTTATCACAGGGCTTCCCTACGATAAGGTTTTTGAACTTTCAGAGCGCACGCCTCGCAAAAGAAAACACAAAAATACCAATACACGAACCACTACGCAGCAAAACGTGTCAAAATTTGGTCTGATAACCCTACCGAGAGCTCTCTCGTCTGTCTTTGCCAGTGCCTAGAAGTTCGCCACGACCTTTTTAGCGCAACGGACTTTTCCAATCCCCTCCCTAAAGCTTGCTGGCCAAGACAATCATCGTACAATATGCGAGCAAGAAAAACTGACCATCCTCAAGCTTATACGCTTGGCCTTGGCAACCTTGCGCAGGGCAAAGTCCGCGAGCTCACGCCAAGGAAGCTTTCTGCCCTAAGAAAAGCAAGCGCACACAAACAAAAACGCCAAAAAACCTCTAACCATCGCCCTGCTCTTTCTGAGGTTAGGCAAACTGATTCTGTCAGTCGATCTGACAGGCCTTTTCCGCTCTAGGCATATCAATTGAGCGGCATGGACCATTCTTGAGGAAAAAGGCAGAAGAAAGCGTGGCATTGGCCTTGTTTTATCATTCCCAAACCGCAAATACACTTGCCTAGGAGCAAAGAGATGTCATGGTCAGACTATTTTGATCAGAAAGACAGAAATGCTTACGAGGAATCTTATCACAAGGTCTATAGAGAATCCGGACTAAAAATAGCCATACGTATGCTTGAATACGATGAGCCCATCGATCTGATTGCGGATGTCACAGAGCTTACGTACGAAAAGGTTTTTGAACTTTCAGAGCGCACGCCTCGCAAAAGAAAACACAAAAATACCAATACACGGCCCACAACGCAGCAAAACGTGTCAGAAGTTGGTCTGATAGCCCTACCGAGAGCTCATTCGTCTGTCTTCACAAACGCCTAGGATCCCCCAGGGCCTTTTGGCTTTTACTTTTCCTCTCCAAGCTCTAACAAAAGCTGAGGGAACAACGCTCATGTCGCATAATACTCTGTCATACAAAACTGCCTCTAGAGAAGCTTACGAACGAGGATTTAAAAAAGGCTTTGACGAGGGCAAACACAATAGCAAACGCATTACAAAGATTGAGTTTGCTCTCTTATTTCTTGAAAACGGCTTGCCTATCGAACGGATCCCCAAAGCCATTGATCTTACGCCGGAGAAACTCTTTGAACTTCAGGAGCAAGTGCGACAGAAATCACTCAAGAAAAAAAAGAACAAAGAGCTTGAGCACCTGTGTTGGTCAGTCCCAATGCTGAAACCTGCCTCGACGAGACAGAACGTCGTCAGGAGCAGTGTGTAGAATTATCGCTATTCCCGTAGCTTTGCTAAGATTGGCAAAAGTGTATGGTTGAGGCTGACTTGAGTGTGACGCCCATCCGCGTACGCGCAAAAAGCCTACATAAATGTATGAATGGCAAACAGAGGGATGTTTTCGACCCAGTCCTGCTTACGATAATCCTGGATGGACAAACGGATCGTCTTATGGGGATGATACTTGTCGAAATACGCTCGCAGGCTTTTTGAACGCAAATTTTGCTCAGCCTTGACTTCAACTGGGATAACATCATTGCCTTGCTGGATCATGAAGTCGATTTCGTAATGTCCGTTTTCAGAAGTAAAGTAATAAAGATGAGACGCTTTGTCGGCTTGTAATTCCTGACAAACGTATTGCTCTGTCAATGCCCCTTTATATTCCACGAAAAGGCGATTCCCCTCAATGATTGAGCGTACATCAAGCTCGCTGACAGCCCCGAGGAGCCCAACATCGACGAAGAAGAGCTTATACGCATTTTGCTCTACATTGGCCGCCATGGGCACGGCGGGTTTTGCTATGCGGTGCACTCTGATAATCAGTCCACAATCGACAAGCCATTTCGTCGCTTTTTCAAATTCGCTGGCGCGCGCCCCCTTCTTCACTTGGCCAAAAAAGAACTTCCTGTTGTCCTTTGCGAGCTGCGATGGAATGGCGTTCCAAATAAGGCGGACACGAGGAAGATCCACGTCAGGGATGTGCTTTCCGAAGTCCGCTTCGTACAGGTCGAGCAATGCTTTTTGAACCTGCCGAACCTCTGCAAAATCCCTTGTCTTCACAAAAACGTCGACGGCTTCGGGCATGCCACCTACGACATAGTAGTTTTTCAAGGCGGTCACAAAACGATCATGAAAGGCTTTGAGCGTTAACTCGTCGCCGTTATCGAGCAATTCCGCCAAGCCTTCTTCCCCAATGGCGTTCAGGAACTCATAAAAGGAAAGGGGATGAAGTTGCACTGTGCTGACCTTTCCAACGGGATAGGAGATTCCCTTGTGTAATGCCGTGCCGAGAAGGGAGCCTGCGGCTATCACGGAATACTCTGGGGCGTTCTCGTAAAAATATTTCAACGCGGAAATCGCGAGCGGCGCTTCTTGTACCTCATCGAAAATAAGCAAAGTCTCTTTGGGCAAGACCCTCACACCGGTCCAGGCATTGATGGCCAGCAGGATGCGATTGATGTCAAAATCCTGCCGGAAGACCTGCTGCATAGCGGGATTGTTGTCGAAGTTAACGTAGGCTGTCTGCTTGTAGCAGCGTTTGCCGAATTGCTGCATGAGCCAGGTCTTTCCGACCTGTCTGGCGCCTTTCAGGATAAGCGGCTTACGCCTTGGCGAATCCTTCCAGGCCATCAATTTTTTCATCAGTTCGCGTTCCATGCTTCAGCCTAGCCTTACATTTTTTGCAGCGAATGTCCGAGTGAATTTTACATTTTTTGCACTGAATCAACAAGAATATCTGCAGTTTTTTCAGGGAAGCATGCATCAGTGCGTTACAAAACACGGCAATTGGGCAAGATACGCTGGTTGGAAAATGCCGGCCTTTGAAAAGACAATACGAAAAGGAACCTCGCTGCCGTGTAACAACAGAAGCTGCGTAAGACCTATCGATGGGCCCCTGATAATCATCTGCACGCGAGCTGATCTGATGATCAGGACAACTTGATCCTTTTTCCTGACGGAAGAATGGCATTGATGGGACAGACCAGAATGCAAAGGTGGCAGCCCACGCACTTTTTCGGATTCAGAAGCGGTCTTCCTTCTTTCATGCCAATAGCCTGATGGCCGCCGTCGTCGCAGGAGATTTTGCAGCGGCCGCAGCCAATGCAGTTTTGACGTTGGAATTTCGGATAGACGATGCTGTCACGTTCCAAAACATCGGTCGACTCGCTGATGCTGTCCAAACCTAAGCCAACGAGCTCGTTAACACTTTGAAAACTTTTTTCCCGAAGATAATAGTTCAGACCTGCCTTGAGATCGTCGATGATGCGATAGCCGTACTGCATGACAGATGTCGTGACCTGCACAGAGCCAGCACCAAGCAGCAAAAATTCCAACGCATCTCGCCACGTCTCTATGCCGCCCATGCCACTGATCGGCATTCCGGCAAGTCTCGGATTCTTTCCCAATTCAGCAATAAAACGCAAGGCGATGGGTTTCACGGCATTGCCGCTATATCCTCCCACGGCAGAAATTCCCTGAACGCAGGGACTGCTCACATAGGTATCGGGATTGAGCCGCATGATGCTCTTGATGGTATTAATGGCACAAAGACCATTGGCTCCGCCCTTTTTTGCCGCCTCGGCCGCTGGGCTCATACTAGCCACATTGGGCGTAAGCTTTGCCAGAATGGGGATGGATGCCCCACGCCTGGCCGCAGCGGTAAAGCGCTCCACCCAATCAGGACATTGTCCGATATCCGAACCAAGACCGTCGTCCGCCATATTGGGGCAGGAGAAATTCAGCTCAATGGCATCGGCCTTGTTTTCCTGGCAAAGTCTGGCCAGCATTCCCCATTCTTCCTCGTTGCATCCCATAATTGAGGCAACGATGGCTTTTTGCGGATAGGCCTGCTTAAGCCGCCGGATAAGCTCCATGTTTTCGGTGAGGCTATGGACAGAGAGCTGCTCGATATTCTTAAAGCCCGTGATGCTTACGCTGTCCGCGCTGATAGCGGCAAAACGCGGCGAAGCTTCGTGGATAGCAAAATTGCAGATGGTTTTGAGGACCGCTCCGGCCCAGCCCGCTTCAAAAGCCCTCGCGCACATCTCATACGTGCTTGAAACCACCGAGGAGGATAGGAGAAAAGGATTTTCCAAGGGAATGCCACAAAGCTCTGTCCTGAGCGCTTCCTCGTTGGCGGGCAGGGAGATGTTCAAAACGGGGCGCACTTCCTGGTGAAGGCGCGAAAGGAGTTTTTTGATTGGCACAAGACCACGACGCAGGCAAACCTTTTCGCAAGGAGCCTGACAGTCGCTGCAGAGATTGGCCTTTGGTAATGATAAGGCGGCATGAGACTCCCCGTCGAACCAAATGCTTCGCAAAAGCTCGGCGGGCTGCAAGTTCAAAGGACATGCCGCAGTACAAGGCGCGTCGCTGCAAAGGACGCAATTGATCATGTCTCGGCGTTTGATGATGGGCTGTACAATCATCGCCATTTCCTCTTTGCCACCATTCATACCTTCCTGGCATTTTGCAACGTTGTTCAATGGGTCTTTGATCAAGGTCACCAGTTCGACAGTGGGAGCCCAGCTATCGCCTTCGAGAGACTCCTTGAGCAAACGATCCCTATGCCAAACCTCATACAGACAAAGAAAGCCCCCGCTGCTGCAGGGGCTTTCTTGTTCATTATCACAACTGCATTAATCGTTCAGCTCACGCGTTCTGACCATGGCTTCAGCCTGTTCTTCAAAGGTGGCAAAGCCTGAATGATGCAGGGCATCTTCCACCGTATCGTTCCAGTTCCAGGTGGCGTAGATGACAGGCTTGTGGAATGCCGAACGGAAGGTTTCAAGTTCCGTGCGATAGAAGGCTTCCTTGGGGGTATCCAGGTGATCGCGGAGTTGCTCATGACGGCGCTGCAATTCACCTTCATACCACTCCAAAAGATCCTGAGGCTCGGTGTACTTCTTCAGAATGTGCCCATAGCCTTCCTTCTCCATGAGCTTGGAGAGACGGTCATGGTGCTTCTGAGCAAGCCAGCTGCCGAGCTGAGAAGTCGGGATGTTTTCCGCTTCCACCGAAGCAATGTCATGCACGGTCTGCGCATAGGTATCAGGCACAACTGAGGCGGAAACAATGCCGGCAATGGCCACTAAGCCGCGCAGGATGACACTGTTGCTGACGCCCTGACCGCAGAAACCGACCTTCTTGCCGTACTTCTGAGCGGTAAAGATACTGGAGAGAATCGCCCAGACCACAGCGGGATCTTCTTCGTCGTAGATGTGCGAAAGTCTGGCATTGTCGCGGTCGGTGGCCAGAACCATCTGTGTCATATCGTTGGAACCGATGGAGAAGCCGTCGAATTCCTCCACAAATTGCTTGGAGAGAATGGCATTGGAGGGGATTTCGCTCATCAGAATGATCTTCAATCCATCCACACCACTCTTCAGCTTATGCACCTGCTCAAGGTAGGTCCGCATGGAGCGGGCTTCTTCAAGGGTACGCACAAACGGCAACATCAAGCGCAGGTTGGAACCGCCGTAGACGCCGCGAGCCAGCTTGAAGGCTTCCAGCTCCCAGTCCAGCACGTTTCTGGACACACCGCGGTAGCCGAGCATGGGGTTGGCTTCCACCTGTTCAAAGAGATTGCCACCGAGGAGATTGCGGTACTCATTACTCTTGAAGTCGGTGGTACGGTAGGTGATGGGCTTGCCGTAGAAGGCCATGGCGAAGAGCGAGAGGCTCTGGGCCAGGGTTTGCACATAATGTTCCTTACCGGTGCGATAGCCGTGTGACTTGATGATGAAGCGGATCTTGTCCGGAAGATTGCGCAGGGTATCGATTTCCTTCTTAATGCCGTTGCGCAGGCCCACTTCTTCGCGCAGATGGTGAATGTCTTTCAAGACCTTGACCACCAGGGGCAGATCCTTGATCTTGGAAACCTGATCTTCCACACTGGCTTCAATTTCCGCAGCCCGCTTCACAGCCTCGGGATCCGTGGTGGAAAGGGTGCGCAATTCGTCGTCGTAGCCCATGATCAGGCGCACATGGTCGGCCAGATTGTCTGAGGTCTTCAAAATCTCAATGCGGCGGGAGGCGATTTCCATGAACTGATCGATCTTATGATCCAGTTCACGCATCTTTCTGTGCTGCATGAGAATTTCTTCGGCGCTCTGTGAGGTATCCACGTCGGCAATGGCCTCAAGCTCACGCGAAAGACCGGTGACAGCACCCACGTATTCACGCAGATTGAAGTTGAAGACGAGAAGACCTGTGGCCATCTGCTCGCGCAAAATCTTGGTCAGACGATCCTCAAGCTGTTTGACATGGGCCTGCACGATACTTTCCAGTTCACCGCTGTCAAAGGCTTCCAGAGCCTGCGGATGCACGCCGATATTGCCCAGCATGAATTCCGCCCGCAACAGGCCCACTTCAAACTGCGGGAAGTTGCGCAGACGCGAGAGGAAGAGCGACTGGGCGACGTCAGCCAGGATCAGGCCGACTTTCATCTTCGTCTGGGGCAAGGCCGCCACGTCGATTTCACCGCCCACATCGTGCAGGGGGAGCAGACCGCGGTAAACACGGCCACGGCTGCCATCAACGGTGACATCCACACCGTCGAGACTGCGCAGAATATCCAGATGCTGGATGCCGATAACGGCCGCAATGCCAAGCTCTCTGGAGGTGATGGCCGCGTGGCTGGTATCGCCGCCCACGTCAGCCATGATGGCGGAAGCCACACGCATGCCCGGCACCATGTCGGGGTCGGTGCGTTCAGCGGCCAGAATGTCACCAGGAGCAATTTTATTCAGCTCAAGAGCGCTGCGCAGGAAACGCACGGTACCGCGGCCGGCACCGTGGGATGCGCCATTGCCTTCCACCAGAACTTCGGCCTGGGCTGCGGCTTTGGGATCCACTTCACGCCGGCGCATGTAAATGGTGTTGGGATGCAGCTCCAGCTCTTCATTCCAGCGGGTCTCAGGTCTGGCCTGGACAAACCAGAGATTGTCGTTGGCATCAAAGCAGAATTCCGTATCCATGATGATGCCATCGTAGGCGCGGCTGACAGCACGCACGCCCTTGGCGACCCGCTCGGCCTGGCTCAGGGAAAGCGCCCAGCGATAGGCTTCGATTTCAGGCACTTCGACTTCGCGCGTTCCGCCCTTCTCATCATAGACAATTTTCATGTCTTTGCAGCCCATCTGACGGATGACCACTTCACTGCCATCGTCACGGCTGAAGACATAGAATTTATCGGGTGTGACCTTGCCGCCCACCACGGCTTCACCCAGGCCGTAGCTGGTATCAATGCTCACCAAGTCCTTGCGGTCAGTACCGCGGCAGCCGGTGGAGGTATCAGCGGCAAAAGCCGTACCGGAAACCATGGGATTGACCATCTGCATCATGCAGACCGAAAGCGAGGTATGCTCAATGGCCCAGTCTTTCTTGGCGTTTTCGGCAATGCTCTCGTCGCCGGTTTCTTCGGCTTTGGCAAGGGCATCGAGAATGGATTCACGCCGATAGGTCATGGATCTGAGATTATAGGCCGAAGCGCAATCCCAGTGATAGGCTTCAACGACTTTGTCCTCACCGACCATGTTCAGGAAGGTATCCTGCAAACCGGCAAAGGCTTTCTTGCGGGAATCTTCGCCGGCAGCCGATGAACGCACAGCCACAGGCGTCATGTCGTCGCTGTTTTCACGGCAAATGTCGCGATAGGCGCCCTTCACAGCCGACTGGATCTCATCAGGGATATCCACGGAAAGAATGGCTGCCTGCACCATCACTGAACGTTTGCGCAGCTGATCAATGCCTTCAGGCGAGGTGGCAAAGCCTTCCACGATATTGTTGATAAAGGTGCGCAATTTTGTCCGGGGCTGATCGGCACCCTCGGCACGGGCCGCATCGTGGGTCTGTTTACCCAATTGACGGACGAGTTTCTGCAAAAAGTCGGGATCGTGATTGATTTCAGGATCATTCCAGTCAATGCGGCTGTACTCCTTGTCCACCACACTGCGCAGCACCTTGCTGCTGACTTTGGTTTCATCAAGGAGCTTATGGAAGGCCAGCGAGGAGACCGCCCGAAAATGCGGTGCCTGAATGCCCTCAATCTGGCTAATCAAGGCGGTATTGTAGTTCTTACCGCCAACGATCATCTCCGCATCAGGCCCGATGGCCACAATATCAGCTCCGGTCAAAATCAGCTTCTGGCGGAGCTTCTCAATATCTTTGGCTTCTGTTTCAACGTTTTGGGACTGTTTTTCTTCGCGGCTTTTTGCCATGGTATTCCTCCGATCTTGCGATTGGATTGAAACGATTTAGTGAGAAATAGTACACCCCGCAGCGTTTCTTGTCTAGTCAAACTCCCCGTTTAGCGCCACAGGAGCCATTTTTCAGTTAATTTTCGTTCCGCAGAACGGGCAGAAATTGATCTTGTCATTGGGCAAAACATGACCGCAGGCCTCGCTCGGACAGAGCTTGGGCACAGGACCGAGCTCGACAATGAGTTCGCCCTCGGTCACCGGAATCATCTTCTTGTTTTCCTTGAAATCCGCGGTCTTCAGCACTCGTTTGACTATGCCATCGGTCTTGGCGAGCACTGCCTTTTCCTGTTTCATGATGGAAATATTGAAGACTTCCTCGCCGGCTTTGACGATATCGCCGGGATGCACATACATCACCCAGAGATCACCGGTACTTGGCGAAGCGATCTGATAGGGATCATTGGGATCAGCCATGGGAATGTTGGACACTCTCTGGCCGGAAGGCTTCTGCACCTGCACTTCACAGCTCATGAACTCACTGTCAAGCACATAGCGGCAGATGGAAACGCCCGCATCATTGGGCTGCTGAATGCGCAGCAGAACAAGATGGTGGGGTTTGCCATTGCTGTCGTTGAAGAAAAGCTCCTCACCCACTTTCAAGCCCTCAAACCAGACATCCAGCGGGAGATTATTGGGATCGCCGAACTTGGCCTTGAAGCGGATGGTGTTCAGGGCGTCGGCCGGGTGATTCAAGTACATGACGAATTCCTCGTCATTGGGCTCACGGTTCAAAAGATCCGTGCAGGCCTTTTTCTCCACGGCCAGATTGACGTCCTTGAGATTGAGAAGCGGCGACTGCTCGGTGCGCTCAGCCACGGCCTTCTTCCAGTCGCGGCCAAAGGCGCTCTCATAGACCCAGTCCGCAGGAAAACCGAGAGGGAGACGACCGAATTTGCCCAGAAGCAAATTCCGGAAAGCGTCGTTGCAATCCTGATAGATGGAAAGTCTGGCTTTGCGCATCTCCTCTGAGAGTTCATTTTCCGGCGTAGTGGTCACTTCCTCGAGCACCTGCAGAAGATAGCTGACCTCTTCCTCTCCGCCACGTTTGTAGGCACCGGTCACGGCCAAAAAGGCTGTGTTCCAGGTGATCTGCGAACCGGGCGTGACATCGTGGTAGCGCACGACCTTGCGTGTGCTGGTCAAGAAGCGCAGCATATAGGGCAAAAGCTGAATATAGCCCTGTTTCATGGCGCCTTCCTGCGACGAGGAAGTGGCGCCGCCGGGCATGCCGTGACGCGTCACATCGTAGTCAATGCCCTGGAAATACGGTGAGCAGTAGCGGTCATAATAGGGCATGATCTGCTTGCAGACAAAGTTGGCGTCGCGGATGGACTGCTTGTCCAGATGGCATTCCAGACCCAGTTCATCCTCAAGATAGGCGCAGGTGGCGAGGACGTCGCCCTGGCCGTAGCTGCGCACGCTTGAGCCCAGCCCCACATCGAGAATATGCGCTCCGGCCTTGGCGGCAGCGCCGCAGGCGGGAATAAAAAGACCGTCGGTGTAATGTCTGTGATAGTGCAGGACAAGCTCGGGCCAGGTCCGGCGGAGCTGTCCCACAAGCTCGGTCATAAAGCGTGGCGGGCAGACACCGGCCATATCCTTGAGGCCCAGGATAATGTGGCGCGAGGCGGTTTTGGCATCGCAGCCCATAATATTGGCCACCATGCCCAAAATGGCCTCTGTGACCGAGAGATAGTGGGCCACATCAAAGCCCTTGGCCCAGGACATGGAGATGGCCGGCTGGAAGATGACGTCGTTGCGCGACAAAACCACTTCGGCAATGGGCCGCATATTTTCTATGTGATTCAAAAAGTCGAAGCAGCGCACCACCTGATAATGATCACAGATCATTTCGCCTGTGATCCGCATCAGATTGGAGGGCTGTGGCGTATAGCCCAGCACGTTGGTTGAGCGCACCAAAAGCTGTTTCAAGGTCTTGGGCGCAAAACTGTTCCACTCGCGCGCTTCCGTAAAGGGATAGGTCATATTGGCGAGCATGGCCACGTGAAAATGCGCGCCGCCGCCGTTTTCAATGGAGAAATAGCCCGCATTGTCCAGATAGGGACCAATCAGCCGGTCCTCAGCCAGACGAAAACGGTTGCTCGTATTGGACTGGGTGACATCTCTGGGGGTTGTGTCGCAGAAATGCACGTAGTTGGAATCACGGATAAAATCGAGGGTCGCCAGACGGTCTCCCTGCGGATAGGGAGAGGGCCTGCGCAGGGTCTGCTGATCAATGCGCGGCAGAACCGGAGAGAAATGGCCCAGTCTGGGGGTTGTGATGGAGCGGTATTCGCCGCGCTGCACAAAGGTATTGTAGCCTTTGGCCGAGATTTCGGCCACAAGCCTGGCCAGACGTTCGGCTTCAGGCGCCACATCCGTGTACTGCATCAGCTCCGGATGCTCGCTGATAAAGGCTGTGGTGAACTCGCCCTTGCGGAAACTGGGATTGCTTAGGACCTTCTTGAAGAAGGGAATGGTCGTTTTGATACCGCCGATGATGTATTCATCCAGGGCCCGTTCCATAATGGAGCGGGTTTTTTCAAAGTTTTGCGCATAGGTGATCAGGAGCGCGCCGGCAGAATCGTAATTGGCAGGAAAATCGTAGCCTGCGCTGATATTGGAGTCCAGGCGCACGCCGGGGCCGCCAGGCGAAACATAGCGTGAGATCAAACCGGCATTGGGGGCGAAATTGTCCTGGGGATTTTCGCAGTTGATCCTGACCTGCATGGCGCAGTAGGAGGGCTTGAGCTGATCTTCGCGGTAGCGCAGCTCAGAGCCAAAGGCAATGGCGATCTGCTCTTCGACGAGGTCAATGCCGTAACGGCTTTCGGTGATCCCGTGCTCCACCTGCAGGCGGGTATTGACCTCAATAAGGTAGGGATTGCCGTCAGCAGTCACCAGAAATTCCACCGTGGCCAGAGAGGAGTAGCCCACGGCCTTGATCAGCCTGCGCGAATAATCCTTGAGACGCTCTCTGAGGTCCCGGCTCATGGCTGGCCAGGGACTGGGCGTGATTTCCATCAGCTTTTGATTGTTGCGCTGCACGCTGCAGTCGCGTTCATCAAAGGCAAAGACATTGCCGTAGACATCGGCAATGACCTGGATTTCAATGTGGCGCACGTTCTTCAAAAGCTTTTCCACAAAGAGCCTGGGATTGCCAAAGGAGGCCTGGGCCATGGAAGAGGCTTTGAAGAAGGCATCCTCAAGTTCGGCTTCGTCGTTGATGGCAAAAATGCCGCGACCACCGCCGCCGCCTTCGGCCTTGAGCATGATAGGCAGCCCAATCTCCTTGATCATCTCGCGGGCTGTGGCCACATCCACGGCGCCTTCGCTGCCGGGAACAACGGGAATACCCAGTTTTCTGGCCACATTGCGGGCCTGAACCTTGTTGCCGAGCAGATTCATGGCCTCGGCACTGGCACCAATAAAGGTGATGCCAGCGTCTTTACATCGTTTGGGAAAATTGGTGTCTTCGGAGGCAAAACCCCAGCCAGGGTGAATGCCTATGACACCGCGGCGTTTGGCCTTGGCAATAATTTCGTCAATGTGCAGATAGGAGCGGGCTTCATTGCCCAGAAGCAAGAGTTCCTGCGCAGCGGAAGCGGCAGGAGCGGTCTTGTCCACATCGGTGGCCGTCATCACCGAGACGGCACCAAAGCCCTCACGGATGGAACGACAGATACGCCGAGCGGGGATACCGCGGTTGGCCACGAGAATGACCTTACCTTTGAGAAATTCCTGCACTTCGGCAAATGTTTTATGCGCCATATTCCCAACACCTTAGTTTGCGGGGAGCCCTTTCCCCGGCCAGAGGCACAAGGCCCTGATGAGCACTGCTTACAAGCAACGTAATCAATCTTCTCAAAACACGAAAACAAGCAACACACACTTTGCGTACGCTACGCTGCCACAGGGCAGTCAACCCAAGACGCTTAACAGCGCCTGAGACTGCTGCCTATGATTTCGCGCACAGTCCCGTTCTGCGCAAGCAAAAAACCGCCGTTTGGCCCAAGACCGCGTAACAGTCCAGAACACGGCAAAGCGGACGCCTCTCCTAACCGCTCCACCTCAACCCTTTCGCCCAGCCAGAGCAAAAAGGGAGAAAGCCGTTTGGGCCAGGATACGGCAAAGGTATCCGTTTCCTTGTAGGCTTTAATAGTCTCTATGACAAGAGCTTGCCAGAATTTTTGCGGCAAAAGATCGGAAAACCCAAGGGCCGAAAGCGACGTGGCCGGCAGGACGTGGTCTTGGCGCAACGAGGCAGGATCTGGACAGGAGCAAAGATTGATGCCAATGCCAGCAAGGACAATGCCGCCCCGCTCTTCGAGCAAGATTCCCCCAAGCTTCGCAGGCGTCTTTTGCTCCTCACTCACGAGATCATTGGGCCACTTGATTTTTGCGGAAATCCCCAGAGCCTGAAGAGCACAGATCAAGAGACAGCCTGTGGCCGGTGCGGCATAATCCGTGGTGAAGGGGGGGTCGTAAGGAAGCCTCAGGCTCGCGTAGATATTGCCTGGAGGCGACGTCCAGTTGCGACGCATCTGACCGCGACCAGCTGTCTGACTGATGCAGAAGACACTGTCAAAGGGCGCCAAAAGGCCACGTTTGGCAAGGGTATAGGCCACATCCAGACTAGAGCCAATCTGGCCAAAATGCCAGATCAGCGGATGACAAGGCTCAGTCACACGCGCCCTCTGCTGCCAAAGGCCCAGAAAAGAACAGGCTGACGCTTTCCGCAACGGCCTGTGCTCCAAGAAACAGCGAAGAAAGGTTTTGAAAAAATGACGTCTGTGATCTATACTCCAAGACCTACGCCCAGAAAGACAAAAGCCAAGTCAAATCCGCAAACGTCTTTTTTCTATCTGCTCTTATTATCCTTTTTTTCCTTAAAAAACAAGCTGGCTGCACTTTCCCCTTTGCAAGGTCCGGATATCTGGCCATGTTCGACCCTCTTCTAGCCTCTCAACGCTATTGTCTTGCATACGCACTTTTCGGCAAACATGTCCGCCCTTTGCCCACAACGCACAACATGCTTTTTTGAACCTGAGCAGCAGCAAGTATCGTTGATGTTTTCTCCTCATTCTTCCCCTCAAAGGCATGCTTTGCAAACTCGTTACTCTACGCCACAGACTTCTTTTCAGCAGAGTTAACCGGCACATACGGTATTGCAATCCATTGCTCGACCCCCTGCTCGTCGGCGAAGCCGTTGTCTTCTGTTTTTTTCCTATTCCCAACGCTAACGGAGCGCTTCATGTTTTCCAACATACGCTATAGTGAGGTATTACGGCTTTCTGATGTTTTCAGCACGGACTTCGTAGGTTACGGGCAAAACCTGACCTGGGCATAAACCTGGAGCCAAGACCCTTGGCCTCCAAAAGCACCGAGAGGAAACCATGGCAGCAAGCGTATATTTTGCCAAATTGCACGTAAAAAATCCTGCCGATAATAAACTTGCCAAAATCCGCCGTCTCTGCAAAGCCGCCGGTCTCGAAGAAAAGGTCAAGCCCTTTGATCTGGCCCCTTGTGATCAACTCTGCGCCATCAAGGTCCATTTCGGCGAACGCGGCAATGACACCTACCTGCACCCGACCTTTGTGCGGGAAGTGGTCGATCAGGTCAGAGCCGCTGGCGCCAAACCCTTTCTCACGGATACCTGTACGCTCTACAAAGCCTTCCGCCACAATGGCGCCGATCATCTGGAAACGGCGTATTTGCACGGCTTTACTCCCTACGTGGTCAATGCGCCGGTCGTCATTGCCGATGGCGTCACAAGCCAGGCCTGGCGGGAAGTTACAGTCAACCTCAAGCACTTCACATCCGTCAAAATTGCCGACGGTATTCTCTCGGCCAATGCCATGGTGGTTCTCTCCCACTTCAAGGGCCACGCCATGGGCGGCTTTGGCGGTGCCCTGAAGAATCTGGCCATGGGCTGTGCCCCGCAGGAGGGCAAAATCGATCAGCACGGACGCCAAATAGTCATTTTGAACAACTGTATTGGCTGTGGCCAGTGCGTGAAAATCTGTCCGCGCCAGGCCCTTTCGCTGGTCAAAGTGGAAAAAGGTCGGCGCTGCGTGCTGGACAAGGATCTCTGCTTTGGCTGCTACGCCTGCATGAGTGTCTGTCAACAGAGAGCCATCGGCTTAGGTCAGCCCAACGAATACGAAGACTTTTCTGAGCGCATGATGGAATATGCCTTTGGGGCCATACAAGGCAAGGCAGGACGCCTGCTCTTCATCAATTTTCTGATGAATGTCACCCCACAATGCGACTGTGCTGCCTGGTCGGATCAAACCCTTGTGCCGGACATCGGTATACTGGCCTCTGAAGACCCAGTGGCGCTGGATACGGCCTGCTTTGATCTGGTCAAAGACACGCCGAGTTTGCGCGCCATTGGCGAGCATGCTTGCCAGAGTACTGGCTACGACAAATTCCAGGCCCAGCACCCGAAAACACGCGGCTACCATCAGGTGGAATATGCCGAAGCCATTGGCCTGGGCACACGCCAATACGAACTGGTCAACATCTAAGAGCCAGGCTTGAGCCAAAAACCTGAGCGCTGTGCGTAACGTCTGCGCTGAGAAAAAGCTTCAGTCAGCGACCGTTCTGGAAAACGTAGATAAGAGGAGTAAAGCGTTCTGCTTCCTCCCCTGTTCTTTTCCTTTTGCCACAAGGCGAGTTGTCTTTTCTGTCTTTTTCCGCGAAAGCGAGTTTGCTGAGCGCTGAAAGAGCCTTTCAGAGCGCTTTTTTACCTGTGATCACGCTTTTTGAGCGACACCCCAAAAAGAGCAAGGCTCTTGCCAAAAACGCACAAAAAGCGTATTTGCCAAGGCTCTTATCGTCTTCTTAAGCTGTCAGACACCACATTCGCGTGTTTTGGCCTTTTTTTAAGCGCAGGTTGACACCCGGCGCTTTTTTTTCTCCACGCTCTCGGGCAAGGCCCTCTACCCTTTTCTGGACAGTCTCCATGACCATGTCGCTTTTTCTCACAGCCTTAGGCCTTTTTGCCGCCTTTGCGCTGCTCGTCACGATCCCTGCGCTGCTCAGACCCAGCAAACAGTCAGCGCATCTGGCCAATCTTTTGGGCCTAGTTGGCACACTCTCCGGTTCACTGACAGGACTTTGCGCCCTTTTTCTCACACCAGTAGCCAGCCAGGCGAGCTTTCAGGCGCCTTTTGGCCTGCCCTTTGGCAGCTTCACCCTGGTCCTCGACGGCCTAAGCCGTCTCTTTCTCTTTCCGGTTTTTGGTCTTGGCCTTTTCTGCGCCATCCAGGGTTTCTTAAGCCTGCGCCATGAACGGCCAAGCCAGCACAATCTGGGATCCCACTGGCTCTTTTACCTGTTACTGCTCTTGGGCCTCGGCCTGGTGCTCAGTGCCCGCGATATTGTGCTCTTTCTCGTGGCCTGGGAAATCATGAGCCTTGCGCCCTTCTTTTTGATCGACTTTAACGATGGCGACAGTCGCGTGCGCGATGCCTCCTGGGTCTATCTCGTGGCTGCGCATCTGGGAGCTGTGGCGCTTTTGGCCTTTTTTGTGCTCTTCTGGCAGTTGACGGGCGCAACCGCCTGGCAGGCCGTCCAGAAGCTGACACTCTCAGAATCCAGCCGCAGCCTCCTCTTCCTGCTGGCTCTGCTGGGTTTTGGCGCCAAAGCCGGCCTTGCCCCCATGCACATCTGGCTGCCCGAAGCCCATCCGGCAGCGCCAAGCCATGTCTCAGCGCTGCTTTCCGGCGCCATGATCAATGCCGGCCTCTACGGCATCATCCGCACAGTCTCCCTCTTGACTTGCAATGGCAGACCGCCTGAATGGTGGGGCTGGCTGATCCTTGCAGCCGGTCTTTGCACGGCGCTCATGGGCATTTTAAAGGCTTTGGCCCAGAGCAATGTCAAACGCCTTCTGGCCTATTCCAGTGTGGAAAACATGGGCATCATGACCATGGGCCTGGGCTGTGCCCTCATCGGCCAGAGTCTGGGCAATGGCTGGATGGCCATAGCCGGCCTTTGCGCCTGCCTGATGCATATGTTGAATCACGCCTGCTTCAAGGGCCTGCTCTTTCTGGCGGCTGGCGAAGTCCTGCACGCCACAGGCACCGTGAATATGGCGCAATTGGGTGGTCTTGCCAAAAAAATGCCCTTTCTGGCCGCCTGTTTTGCCGTAGGCTGTGCGGCCATTGCGTGTCTGCCGCCCTTCAACGGTTTTGCCGGCGAACTGGTGCTGGCGCTGGCGCTGCTTGACGGCTCAAGCCTGGCCGCCACAGAGCATCAATTACTGCTCCTGCTCAGTTTCGCAGCCCTCTGCGCCATCAGCGGCCTGGCACTTGCGCTCTACGCCAAGGCCTATGGCCTGGTTTTTCTGGGCCAGCCGCGTTCAGGCTTTGCCGAAAACGTGCCGCAGAAATCCTGGCAGCATTTCTGGCCGATCTCTGTCCTGGCCCTGGGCTGCCTGCTCATGGGTTTGCTTGCAGCCTTTGTCTTCTCCCTGACCTGTGAAAGCGTAAGCTCTCTCTGGCCGCTGCAGACCCTCACAGGCTATGCCAAGGCCAAGGCCAGCCTCCTGGACAGTCTGACCAAAGCAGGCGCAATCTTTGTCTTTTTGCTGGCCGCAACCTTGGCCGTTTATGGGCTGCGCAAACGCGTGCTGCACAAACGCGGCATCCGCTTCATGCCCACCTGGGCCTGTGGCTATCAGGGCGGCAATGCCCGCATCCAGTACACCGATGCCTCCTTCAGTGAACCGCTGGCCCGCATCCTGGGTCCCTTGATGGGCCAAAACGTCAGTCAGAGTCAGGACAAGGCCATTTTTCCCCAGTCAGGACAGCTTTTGGTCAAGGCGCCCGACAGACTGCGCCGTAAGGTCTATGGTCCGCTTTTTTCCGGCATTGAAACGCTCTGCAATGCCCTCAAAATTTTCCAGCACGGCAAGATCCATCTCTATATTCTCTACATCTTGGTCACGGTTGTCGGGCTTTTGATCTGGGGGCTGGTATGATTGGCATCTATCTTCTCAATCTCCTCCTGGCCCTGCTTTTGGCCCCGCTCCTTTTAGGCATCATCAACCGTGTGAAGGCCTGGATCGCCGGCCGCCACGGCAAACCCCTTCTGCAGACCTATTACGATCTCGCCAAGCTCTGCCAAAAAAGTGAAGTGATCAGCCCGACCTGCGGCCTCTTCTTTCGCCTGGCCCCTGCGCTGCAGCTGACCGTAGCCGTGGCGGCTCTGGCCCTTCTGCCCCTGGGCGGCCAGGCCTCGCCCTTGCGTTTTACCGGCGATTTTCTCTTGGCCGCCTATCTGCTGGGCCTTGGCCGTTTTGCCCTGATTCTGGCAGCTCTTGATACCGGCTCCTCCTTTGAAGGCATGGGCGCAAGCCGGGAAGCGACCTTTTCCGCCCTTGCCGAACCCATCTTCTTTCTGGCCATCAGCGTCCTCACCAGCCTCCATCTGGATCTTGGGCAAACGCAGGATCAGGCTTTTTCCCTTTCCCTGCTCTTTGGCGGACAGAGCGCCGGAGCCTGGCTTTCGGGCAAGTATGAGCTCTTGCTTTTGCCTGTGGTCTTTTTCCTCTTGCTGCTTGTGGAAAACTGCCGCATTCCCGTGGATGACCCAACCACGCATCTGGAACTGACCATGATTCACGAGGTGATGATTCTCGACCACTCAGGGCCAAATCTGGCCCTGATTCTCTATGCCCAGGCGCTCAAGCTCTGGTTTTTTGCCAGCCTTGTGGCCGGACTGTTGGTCCCGGATCTGGGACTTGCAAGCTCTCTGCTCTGGATTGCCGTGATTTTTCTGGTGGCCTGCGCCATTGGCCTGGTGGAAGCCAGTATGGCTCGCCTGCCGCTCAAACGCGTGACCACCTTTCTCGGCGGTGCCGGAGCCATGGCCGCTCTGGTCTTGATCTTCTCGCAAATGAGGTAGGCATGTTGCTGAATATCTGTCTCTATCTGCTCGTGCTCTCCAATTTTCTCTTGCTTGGCACCTCGCGCGTTGCGCAGATGACAAAATATACCGCGCTGCAGGGCTTTCTGCTCGCAGCCCTGCTCTTTGATTTTGGCCACAGCGTGCTCACGGTGGCCGTGCTCGTGATCAAGGGACTGGTTCTGCCGGGCCTGCTCTGGCATACGCTTGCCAAAATGCCCAAGGACTCCCTGATCTGTCCGCACAGACTGGTGGCCCTGGATGTCATTGCCGGCATGGCGGGGCTGGCCTTTGCCATCTGGCTGGATGCGCGACTGGGCTCTGATCTCACCTTCAATCTTTTTCCCAAGCTCTTTCTGCCCCTGGGGCTGACCACCCTCTTCTGCGGCCTGATTCTGATCATTGGCCGCGTCAAGGCCATCACCCAGGTCATCGGCTATCTTGCGGCAGAAAACGGCATTTTTCTTCTGGGCATGCCGCTCATGACCCAGGGCACCACCTGGTTTGAACTGGCACTCTTACTGGACGTTTTCGTGGCTGTCTTTGTCATGGGCATTGCCATCAACCGAATCAGCGATTCCTTTGCCTCCATGGATGTGGACCGCTTCAGAAGTCTGCGCGACTAGGGGGCCTCATGCTCATTGCCATACTTGCTCTGCCGATCGTCACAGGCCTGATCATGCTCTTCTTTGGCCGCGCCCTGCTCTGCCGGCTGCTCTTGCCCGTGACAGCCTTCTGCCACACGCTGCTGACAGCGGCCATTGCCTGGCAGGTGGCTCACGGCCAAAAACCCAGCGCCCTGGCCGGCATGCTGGCCCCGGACGCCCTGGGGGTGCTCTTTTTGGCCATTGCCAGTGTGCTTTTTTTGGCGGTCTCCTTCTATACCGTCTCCTACCTGCGCGAAGAAGAACGCATTGGCATTCACACCAATATTCTCCTGGACCACGGCCAGTTCACCAATCAGCCCGAACGCCGTTTTGCCGCTTTTCTCTGTTTTTTTCTGGCCTCCATGAGTCTTGTGACCATTACCCCGCATATGGGGGTGCAGTGGGTGAGCGTTGAGGCGACAACCCTCTCCAGTGCGCCGCTCATCTATTTTCACCGCCACAAAAGTTCCCTGGAAGCCACCTGGAAATATCTGATCATCTGTTCAGTGGGTATTGCCCTGGCTTTGCTGGGCAATATTCTGCTCTCGGTGGCCTTTTATTCGCCCAAGGCCCCGGCTGATGCCGGCTTTGATCAGGTGGCCTGGTTCATTGCCCACGCCAAGAACGCCAACCCCACCTGGCTCAAAGCGGCCTTTGTCTTTCTTGTGGTTGGCTATGGCACCAAGATGGGACTGGCACCCCTGCACAATTGGCTGCCCGATGCCCACAGCCAGGCCCCCTCTCTGGTCTCGGCCCTGCTTTCCGGCGCGCTCTTAAACTGCGCCATGCTGGGTCTCCTGCGCGGCCATCAGATCATGCAGGCGGCTCAGCTGGGGGAAATGAGCTCGCAGATGCTGATCTTCTTCGGCCTCTTTTCCCTGGTGACAGCTGCCGTCTTCATAGTGGGCCAGGGCCACTACAAACGCCTCCTCGCCTATTCCAGTGTGGAACACATGGGCATTCTGGCCCTGGGGATTGGCGTGGGCGGCCTGGCCTGCCAGGGCGCCATGCTCCACGCCGTGGTCCATTCCCTGACCAAGTGCCTGCTCTTTCTCCTCTCAGGCAATATTCTGGCCCGTTATCACACCTATTCCAGCTATGACGTGCGCGGCCTGCGCTGGACCATGCCCTTCACAGGCAGTCTCTGGCTGGCCGGTTTTTTTGCCATAGCCGGCTCGCCGCCCTTTGGCCTCTTTGTCAGTGAAATGCTCATCTTCAAAGGCCTTCTGGCCCAGGGCTATGTCTGGCTGGCCATAAGCTATCTCGTGCTCTTGGCCATCATCTTTGTGGGGCTTTCCGTCGCCTGCCTGCGCATGGTACAGGGCAACCGTCCCCTGGATATGCCCAAAAGCCCGCGCGAGCCCGTACTCAGCGTTCTGCCGCCCCTGGTTCTGGCCATCTGTGTCCTTGGCCTGGGACTCTGCGTGCCCGATGCGCTCTGGCATTTTCTGGTGCGGGCCGCGTCCCTGATCGGTTAGGAGTTCGCCATGACCGAGTCTTTTTCCTTTGCCTGGCATACCCCCCTTGCCCTGGCAGATCTCCCCGTTTACCAGGGGGAAAACTTCACAGCCGAGCTTGCGCAAAAACTCAGCCAGGGCCTTCGCCTGATCGCTTTGACAGCGCTGGAACCACACGCGGCCCCCACACCGCTTTTGGCGGTGCTGGCCGCAGATCAAGAAAAGCGTCTCACAGCCTTTGTTTCAAAGCCTTTAGAGCGCCTGCCCTCCCTTGCCCTGCGCTTTCCCCAATGCCAGCTCTTTGAGCGTGAGCTCTCTGAAGACTATGGCCTGATCTTTTCCGATCACCCCTGGCCCAAACCCGTGCGCAAAACACCTGACAGCGGTATTCAGCGCGGAAAACGCTATCCCTTTTTCCGCACCGAAGGCCGGCAGGTGCACGAAGTGGCCGTGGGCCCCGTGCACGCCGGCATCATTGAGCCAGGGCACTTCCGCTTTCAATGCTTTGGCGAAAATGTGCTGCATCTGGAAATTGCCCTGGGCTACCAGCACAGAGGCTGTGAAAAGCTGCTGCTCAAGGCCAAGGCGCATCAGCGTCTGCCGCTTTTGGAATGCGTAGCCGGCGATACCAGTATTGGCCACGCCCTGGCCCATGCGCAGCTCATGGAGCGCCTCGAAGACCTCACCTGCTCCGAAAGAGCCTGGCATTTACGGACCCTGGCCCTTGAGCTGGAACGGCTGGCCAACCACATTGGCGATCTTGGTGCCATTGCCGGGGATACGGGCTTTCTGCCAAGCTCTGCCTGGAACGGACGCATTCGCGGCGATGTGCTGACCATGACAGCGATGTTGACGGGCAATCGTTTTGGCCGCGGTCACCTTGCCATCGGTGGCGTCAACAACGACCTTGATGCCGCTCTCTGCGCAGAGCTTAGCGAGCGTCTGGAAAAGGCCAGGCGCGATGCCCTGGGCTCAGTCAAGGTCATGCTCAAAAGCGAAAGTGTGCTTGAGCGGCTGCGCGGCACAGGCGCGCTCTCCCTGGATCAGGCCAAGGCCTTGGGCCTTGTGGGCGTGTGCGCCAGAGCCTGCGGCCTGGCCCGCGACGCCCGCCTCACCTCCCCCCTCACGCCCTCGCCCAATTTTGCCCCGGCGCTCGCCCAGTCAGGCGATGTGCTGGCACGCGTTCTGGTGCGCGAGCAGGAAATGCGCGCCTCTTTTGCCATGGTGGAAGACGATCTCTGTGCCTTGGAAGAAGACGAAAGCCGGGAGCCAGGGGCAGAGCACGGGAAAGAGATGCCCCCGCATACGCTTGCTTTGGCCCAGGTGGAAGGATTTCGTGGAGAAATTGTGCATTTGGCTGTGACCGGAGAAGACCAGCATTTCCAGGTCTACAAGGTCATCGATCCCTCCTTCCGCAACTGGCCAGGTTTAGCCCTTGCCCTGCGCGACAATCAGATCTCTGACTTTCCCCTCTGCAATAAAAGCTTCAATCTCTCCTACTGCGGCCACGACCTGTGAGGCAAGCTATGTTTGGCATTCTCAAAGAACGTCTGCATCAAAAATACCGTACGCTCGACTATCCGGCCAAAGAGCCCTTCCTGCCAGAACGCTATCAGGGAAAACCCACGCTCGACTTCCAGCAATGCGGCACATGCTCGCTCTGCCAGGAGGCTTGCCCAAGCCAGGCCATAGAGCGCCAGGGGGAGGCCATACGCCTTGATCTTGGCCGCTGCCTTTTTTGCGGAGCCTGCGCCAAGGCCTGCCCGCAAGGGGCCATCAGCATGAGCCGCAACTATCAGATGGCCAGCTTTTGCCGCACAGATCTTGTGCTTTCGCCCCACACCAAAGAGCCCACGCCAGAGCCCAGCAAGCCGTTTAAAACGCCCATTTTCAGGCGTTCTCTGAAATTGCGGCAGGTCAGCTGCGGCGGTTGTGCCGCCTGCGAAGCCGACACCAATGTCTTGGGAACGCTCCTCTACGACCTGGGGCGCTTTGGTATTGACTTTGTGGCCTCGCCACGACATGCCGACGGCATCCTCGTCACAGGGCCTGTGACCAAAAATATGGCCCAGGCGCTCTTTGACACCTACCGGGCCGTGCCTGACCCGCGCATTGTCATTGCCGTGGGCGCCTGCGCCATTTCAGGCGGGCTTTTTGCCGAAAGTTCTGAGTGCCTGGGCGGCATCCCTGAGGAAATTCCCGTGGATCTCTATGTTCCGGGCTGCCCGCCCAATCCCTGGAGCATTCTGGCAGGTCTCCTTGCGCTGCAAAAAAGGCTGTAAGACACGTGTGCCACGTTCCAAATCAAGGCTTAGCCAAAATTCGTACGTCTCTTAAGAGGCGGCAAGGCAGCTTAAGCCCACCTCCTCTAAGCCAAAAAGCAGGCCATTACTAGGCAGCCTGGGATTAGGAACGCTGCCAGGCACGCAGATCAAGGCGTGAAAGATCCCCATCCTGGGTGATTTCTACGCGTTGCACGAGCTCTTTGAGCAGGCGCTGAATTGTCTTGTAGCGGGGATTAAGCGTAAAACGATAGGAGCCATGGTCTTCACTTGGCAGATACTTGCGCACCATCTTCAGCGGCAAAAGCCCCTGCTCAAAGAGAAAAAGATGCAAGAGATAGGCCTTGGTGCCCTGCAGGGGGGCTGTGCGGCTGGTTTTTTTGATGGCTTCCTGCCGAGGATCCCAGTATTCAGGTTCTTCCCCGTGATGCAGAAGCGCAGGCGTCTCACAGTGCAGATAGACGGGCGTAAATCCCACCCGTAAGGCCCGCCAGCTGTATTCAAGATCTTCATAGCCATAGACACCGTAGCCTTCGTTCCAAAAGCCCAATTGCTCGTGCAAAGCGCGGGGAATACAGGCGCAGGCGCCATTGCAGCAGGGAACTTCAAGGACCCGGGTGCCGTCGGCCAGGCGTTTTTCCGCTCCCGTATGCTTGGCATAGAGCTGATAGCCCAACGGTCCAAACGAGGGCTGATTGTTGGCCAACTGCAAAAGACGGCAAAGCCACAGGGGGTCTACGATTTCCACATCGTTGTCCAGCTTGATGAAAAAGTCAGCAGTCTTGGCCGCATCCCAGGCCAGATTAGAGGCCACACTGACCCCCATATTGCGGGAAAGCAAACGCAGAGTGAGCTTTGGCGTGCACTGGGCCCTTTGGCTCAGATACTCCACCGTACCGTCGCAACTGCCGTTATCAACGACCGTGCAGGTAAAATCCCCTTGCGTTTTCGTTAAAAGTGACTCAAGACAACGCTTGGTGAGCGCCAGACGATTCCAGGTCACAATGCCAATGTGTACTTGCATATCCCATCCAGGTTTTGCCAGAATACGCCGCAAACACAGGAAACCTTATGGCAGCAAAGGCTGCCGAAAGACAAGCTCCCCTCATGTCAACGGAAATCGAAATTCTCTACATCACGTACAATAGACTCAGCTACACCAGGGAAACCTTGCCAGCCCTTGTGGACAACGCTGAAGTCCCGTTTCGTCTGACCATTGTGGACAACGGTTCCACAGACGGTACCGTGGACTATCTGAAACAGTTCGCGCGCAGCCACGGCAAAATACTCTCCAACCTGCACTTTCTGGACCACAATTACGGGATTGCCGCTCCAACCAATGCGTTCTGGCGGGCCTCCAAGGCCGAATTTGTGGGCAAGGTGGACAACGACACGCTCTGTCCGCAGGGCTGGCTGAAACGTTTGCTTGCAGCTCACAAGCGCTCCCCCCGTCTTGGCGTAGTCGGCGCTTTTCATTTCAATCCAGGCTATGTGGACATGACCGCCTTGGCCAAGCGGGTGATCGACGTTGACACAGTGCAGCTCATCCCCGATGCCTTTATCGGCGGCTGCTGCTATCTTTTTCGGCGCAGTCTTCAGCGGCGGAACGGGTATTTGACTGTCGGCCCGTTGAAAACCCATGGCTGGACAGAATATCAGATGCAAATCTGCCGCCAGGGCCAGATCAATGGCTATCTCTGGCCCCTGCTGCTTGTGGAACATTTCGATGATCCGCTCAGTAGCCACAATCTGGCCTTTAGCAAGCATCGGGAGATTTCGCAGATCACCATGGGCGAAAAAGGCATAGCCCTTGATCGCAACGCAGAACTTGCCTGGTATACCAACGATGCGGCACGGGTCGTGTCTGGCATTTCCCTGCAAAGGCTTTTGGCGCAGAGCCGCATCCTCAGTCAAGACTAACGTCTTTTTGTCTTTCCAGGAAGCACCATGAGCACACCGTTGCAGAAAAACGTTGTCATTGTTCTCTTTGGGCAGGCCAGAGACTTTGACGACGTGGCCTTGCCGCTCTTCTACGCCCTTCGGCGTTTAGGCTATGACTGCTCCATTGCACACAATCGCTGGCAGAGGCAAGGCAGCCATATCCTGATGGGCTTATGCGATGCCAGCGATCTCAATCTCAGCCAATTGCCCAAGGACAGCATTATCTACAATCTGGAACAGCTGGTGCCGGGCAGCAAGGGAGTGCGTCCAGACTATCTCGAGGCCTGCCGGCGATTTCGGGTCTGGGACTACAGTCTCCTCAACGTCAAACGCTTTGTCAAAGACTACGGCATCACGAGCGTTGAACACGTGCCACTGGGCTACACGCCGGAAATGACCCGCCTTGATCCCAACTACCCCAAGGATATTGACGTGCTCTTCTACGGCGACGTCAATGAACGGCGCCTTGCCGTCATCAATCAACTCAGGGCCCAAAACATCAATGCCATGCCCTTCTGCCACGTCTATGGCCTGACACGCGATATTCTCATCGCCCGCTCGCGCCTGGTGCTCAATGTGCACTATTATCTGCCAGGCATTCAGGAAATCGTCCGTCTGGGCTATCTCTGGGCCAATCAAAAATGCGTGGTCTGCGAGCGCAACAGCGATTCCTTTATGCACACAGGCTATGAGTCCTGTTGCCTCTATGCCCCCTATGAGCAATTGGTTGACACCGTTCGTCTTGCCCTGGAAAAGCCCGATCTTCTGCAGAGCGTTGGCGAAACAGCCTTTGCGGAGTTTTCAGCCAAAAGCTATACGGAGATCCTCGAGGCCAGAATCGGGCCGGCCCCTAAGACTTCTGCCCCAGAGCCTCGAAAGACTCTGCCCACGACCCTGAATATCGGAACAGGCCAAAGCTTCATGGATCGGGCCATCAATATTGCCAGCCATCCCCGCTTTGGCCCAGACATTGTTTTGGACATCTCCCAAACGCTCTCCTTGACAGAGGTCTATGAGACAAAACGTTTTGGCCAAGTCACTCTGCGTCAGGGACAGTTTCAGCGCATCTATCTCTACGATATTCTGCCGACGGTCACCGATCTCATCCAGACCATGACCAATTGCCTGACTCTGCTGAAAGAAGGTGGCACCTTGCGCCTCGGCGTCCCCTATGAGCTCTCACTGGCTGCCTGGCAAAATCCCAACCACAAGCACGCCTTCAACGAGAAGAGCTGGCTTTCCTATACCGACTATTTTTGGACTTTGGGCTGGCGTGAAGCACGCTTTGAGCTCTTGGACCTTACCTATACGCTTTCAGACTATGGCAAGGAGCTTGCCCTGGAAGGATTCGATGAAACAGCTCTTTTACGACAGGCCCGTGCCGTCGACGCCATGCAGGTCCTTTTGAAAAAACGGGCCACGACTTTTGAAGAAAAAATGCTCTTTGATACCGAGACAAGAGCGATCTATAGGCAAGCAGAGGCTGATTGGAGCACAAGCCCGGACGCCACAAGCCTTAGGCAGAAACAAGGCCTACCAGGCCTGCTCAAAAGCCAAACCTGCCAGAAATAGCGGAAAAGGCAATGCTTACGTAAAAGCAACATTGCCGCTCATCCGGTTAAATAAAATTGACATATCAAAAATCATATGATAAAGCTTTCCTCGTCGCAAAAAAACGCTCCACCTAAACACGGAAAAAACCTCTTGGGAGAAGCTTATGGCAAAGCGTTTTACCGAACCAGAATATCGTCATCCCCTGGACGCCAACGCCCTGCTCGTACGGGTCACCCAGGGCTGTACCTGGAATCGCTGCCACTACTGCTATGTTTCACGAGACTATCCCTTCCTCTACGCCAGCTACGAGGAGTTTGAGGAAGAACTGAGAGCCAAGGTCAAATACTATCCGTCGAACACCAAAGTCTGGATGGTCGGCTCCAATCCCCTGGTTTTGCCCACAGATCGCCTGCTTACGTACATTGAGATTCTGCGCAAGTACTTCCCACATTTTTCAGAAATCGCCATGCAGAGCCGCGTAACAGACGTACGCCGAAAAAGCCTGGATGAGCTCAAAGCCTTGCGGGCAGCAGGCATCAACGAGCTCTTTCTGGGCGTCGAAAGTGGTGACGACGCCATCCTTACGCTTCTCAATAAAGGCGCAGACGTCAAGACCGCTCTGCAACAAATGCAAAGGCTCAATGAGGCGGAGATCGGTATCGTGCCCATGTACATGCTCGGCGGTGGCGGCGCAGGCAGCTGGGAACGCAATGCCCAATGCACGGCGGACTTGCTCAATCAGGTGCGCTGTCGCATGATCTCCACAACGGGTCTGACCGTTTTTCCCAATACTCCCTTATGGCAGATGCGAGAAGATGGCCGCTTTCAGGAAGCTTCGGAAGTGGAAAAAATCCGCGAAGTACTCGCCTTTGTGGAGCAGCTGCAAGGGGAAACCTTCCTCTACAGCTACCACTATCTCAATCCTGTGCACTTTACGGCGCATCTGCCAGAGGAGAAAGACAAAATCTGCGCAGGCCTGCGCAACTTTCTCCGAGACAACACAGCCTCAGAAATCGAGGAAATGGTTGGGCGCCAAAACATGCTTTCTTTGTAGTGGGCGGACCAAGCCTTGTCTAAGCGACAGCGTAAACGGCACGGAGGGATTGCCTCTCAAGGCCGTGAAGACCAATCAGTGCTCAAGGCGCAGCAAGCATTGAAACGATCCCACGGCTTCGTTCATGACTTCCACAGGCAAGTCTGTAGGATTTCATGGAGCAAATACCGCGTGTGATCCTTCCTCTCCTTTTTGTGGTCGATGTCATTCCCTTTCCAGCAAAGTAACTTAGCTAGCACTGAGCGGCAGAGACCTGAGATGTGGCTGACAACCAGGCATTGGAGGAGGAAGCCGCCAAAAATACGGTGAGCCAGACGTGCGCCCTCCTCGCCTTCTTAGCGCGTTTTTGCCATTCAGATCGTTTGAGCCACTCTGTGAGCACATGCCCGGCTTTCTTGACGAGCTGGCAACATGGGCTTAAAAAATTCAAGAAGCCTCGGTCTGCGCGAACAGATCGAGGCTGGCACGGCGCATTGGTTTGCGTCCCCTGTACGGCTAGGCATGTAAAGTTTTTTGATCCCGACCCAGGTGCTATGGGCCGGGATCTTCTGTTCATTGGCGTTTGTCACCAATAACAGTAAGCAGAAACTGAGTCTCACTAAACACGGTCTCAGAGCTGTGAGATATTGGGCCTACGTATCAACGTAGGCCTTTTTTTTTATTGCCTACAGCCCAAAGGGGGGGGGGAGTTCTTATGCCATACCTTCAGTCCCTCGATGAAATCGAGGACATCGAAAATGTCACACACAGAGCTGTTTTGCAGGCAGTCCGTGATACAACCTTCAATATGGCCGAGATAGCGAACGCCTGAAAATCCACATAGTCACAGGGTATCACAGAGGACGCCAGTACCTGCCTGAAGGCTTCATCCGAAAACGTACGCAAATGCTGCAGCTCAAAAGGGGAAGTATGGAAATTGGGGAAAAGTATTCCCCTGACGACCTCGTTCATGTCATTCCGGCAGACAATCACGGGATTCATGACCTGCGTCGAAAGCGTCGCATTTCCCAAAACACCCGTGAACTGGACATTGCCACGGGCCTTAAGATCTCCGAAATTCGGCTGCATATGCAGATCAAGCGTCTTGCGGGCGGCATTGACTTTCGGGGATGGTAGGCTATGGCTGAGGGTCTATCAATCCCTGTTTGCGCAGGGCGTCAAGGTATTGCTCCAGCTTCAATGGACAGTCCAGCAGAGAGTCAAATTCCGAAACTGACAGCTTGAGCTGTGACGCCATACTCTTGTAAGTTTTTGGTGGTATGGGTTTTCTGCCGTACGGAACCGTCACGCGGGCAATGCGCTTCCCCTCATGCACAAACCAGCCATTGGATTCAGAGCCATTCCTGAACTCAATGCCCAGCTTGTTTTCGCAGACGGATTTCACCCTCAACGTATCGTAGTCGTTATTTTTCATTGTTGAACAACGCGTCTAGCTGCTCCCTGAGCAACCTGTATTCTTCGGAAAGTGGCACGTCTTCCTGCAAGTCTTCGTAAAGTGAGAGGATTTCCCTCTCCAGCATGGCCAGAGCTTCGCTCTCCGTTTCGCCAAAACCGTATACCTGCGGTATTTCAAGGCAGGACGCGTGCTTTCCTGTGTCATCGTCTTCAACATGTACACGGATCGACGCTGTTAGTTTGTACCCTTGTACGGAATTATTCAGCATGGAACCCTTAAGGGAAAAATGCTCCTCTTCCGCGAGATATGATTCATACGAAGCGCATGACAGATTATAGATGCCGATCAGCCTTTCAATGTCATCGATTTGATTCCGTGTGACGATGTGAACTGCCTCTGGAAACTTTTCCCATTGGACCTGCATGTCGGACAAAAGTTGTTGTAAGCCACGGAGCATCGTGAGAAGGGCAAGTTCAACCTGCCGCTTTTCGGGATTATGGCATTCCTTCCGCAACCACACAGACAGGCGCTCGAAACGGTCATGCAAGTTTTGCATGGATTCAAGCACGGAATCTATAGTCAGACGGGCTTTCGAAACATTTTCAAACAAGACGGGCTGGGTGGCTGACAGGGCTAACGGGCCACAGTTCCATTCCATCTTGTCGAACGCGTGAATTACAGTCCTGAACCTTCCCTCAAAGACAGGGGGAATGATTGGAACGCTGCCCATGTATGGCATGGTCACAGGCATGGCTTAGGCTCCTAGCTGCAAAAGTTCGTGCGGCGGCGTTGCTTTGCCGTTGGTCTTCGGAAAGGGAAAACCGACTCATTTTATGCTAGCAAATTGGGCTTCAGGTCGCAATGTAGTTCGCATTTTCCGTGAAAAAATTTTTTCTTTGCAACGTGAAAAATATCTTGCATATTTTCAGAACTCCCATCGATCAGAAAAATCATTGAGCGACACGGCGCTTTGCCTTGCCGTTGAGGAAATGGAAAATGGTCTTGTCGATGCAAATCTGGGTGGCTATGTTTACAAGAAGCGAGTTGCTCTCCCAGGACGTGGCAAAAGAGGCTCTGCACGTACTATTATTGCCACGTCATTTGATGATCGCTGGATTTTTCTTTTTGGCTTCGAAAATAACGAACGCGCAAGCCTCAAGGCCAATGAATTGAGATTTTTGCAGGAAATCGCCAAGGATTTATTGCGTTTCTCAGATACGGAAATAGCTGATGCCATTAAATCTGGTGAATTGATGGAGATTTATTATGACAAAACAAAGTAGGCTTTTTTCAGAATTGCATGAAACAGTTCAGGGATTGCATAATGTAGGCTTGATCGACAAGCATCGACTTCAGGAATATATGGAGTTGCTTCCATCACAAAACATTCCCAAGTACACCAGTGATGGCGTTAAGGAACTCGACTTTCGACGGGGCATCTCCCCTTGAAAAGCCTTGTTTTTAGCTGGTTTCCTGAATAATTCTGGCTTCCCCTGGAGGCGAGTCAACGAAGATGGTGGAAAGCCCCAATATAAGCCGGTTTTAGAGATATCGACAG
>JAILPJ010000099.1 GCA_024699605.1 Desulfovibrio sp.
CCCTGGTGAAGGATCGGGGTGACTCGGTATCGTCCCATATCGTTGATTTCAGGCCACAGCAGAGTGTTCGCTCTCTGATATGATAAAGAGCACCGAAGACCTTGAGCGATCTCAGTCCTACTGTTCCAAAGTACAAACTGCATAATTCCGCCACACTGCTTTTCAGACGTTTACGCAGATACTTTGGTTATGTCGTACGTCCTTATGTCATAAATCTTATTGCTGCTGTCAGTACCTCTATTATTTTCGCGGTATAGTCAGCCAGGCTCGTGACATAAGAGCGTTTGAAAGCTTCACCTCCTGGTTTACGGTTTATGCAGTGTGTAAACGCTCCTTTTATCAGATATGCTCCGGCTTAATTTCTGCCTACCCGATGATTTTTGGCATTTTGCCGAAGTCCTATATAATAATTTGGGAACGTTTCCGATGAGTACACTTCGCCAGTCTTTTTATTGACTGCCGTTAATTGAAGTCCTTCAAGCTTCGCTAACTGTTTGATCCACCGTGCCTGATTTTTCCTGCAGCTAAGCATCTGATAGTCTATTTGCGGGTCACGGTAGGGGGTCTTGTTAGAGATAACGTAGTAGACCATCTTTGCAACTTTATGCGCAATAGCTACTATGCTCCTTTTATATCCAGGACGAATTCTCAGACTTTGAAATTTTGATTTAAAAGTCGAATTTTTCGTTCTGGAGGCTCCTGTAGCCACTTCGCAAAAAGTATTTCTTAAATACCAGTCCCCGTGCCTTCTGGATTTGCCGGTTCTTTTGGAGTTTGATTCATGATTGCCCGGACAAAGGCCTAACCATGAGGCGAATCTTTTGGCCTGTGTGAAGGCCTTTAAAAAATTCTCGCTTCCGCCAATCTCGATGAGAATAATCGCTGATGACATGTCATCGATTCCGGGGATGGTCTTGAGCAATTCGAAACACTGCCCGTCAAGTCTTTTGACTTCTGAAAGAATATAATCAGTCAGAACTTTGATTTCTTCCTCCAGAGCCTGACAGAGTCTTCTGTTGCTTTCAATGGCAATTTTAAGCGAATCTGTCATATTTCCATTGAACGCTTTCAGTAAGTCATCTTTTGTGGCTTTTAGTCTCCTGGCGCCTTTTACGGCATAAACTATGCCAGGTACTTCTTCAGGTGTTTTTCCTTCAAGAATAGCTTTTTTGGCTGCCTGAGCACATTGTCCAAACTGGTCGGAAAAAATATCCAGGCGAAAGCCGGCAATGGTAAAAAGTTTGGTTTCGCGGTTTTTATAGCCGGATAACGTTTGAATATCTTTCGTATAATTTCTTTCCACTGCACGAAGATTGCGATATTCCTGCGTGGGTATGTAGGAAGGCTTATAGCTGCCGTTTACGGCAACAAGAGACAGCCATGCTGCATCTTCCTGGTCCGTCTTCTGGCCGGCTAAACGCTTGACATGCGACGGATTCACGACTGAGATCGGCAGTCCTGCATTTTCAAGCGCATCATACGGTGACATCCAGTAGGGACCGGTGCTTTCTATGAGGATTGCACCCGGGTTGAATTTTGAACACCAACCTACAAAATTGGGGAGGTCTGCATATGTTGTTGGAAAAACCTCCCTTGTCTGGAGCCATGTTCCATCCGATCTTTTTTGCAGGTTACAACAGACAACATTGTCACTGTGGACATCCAGGCCTATGGCTGATTCATGGCATATGGGCCTGTCATCGAGAACTATAGTCGTTTCCACTCGATCCTCCGAGAGAAAAGCTTGAAGGCTACCCCTACGCTCGTAAATGCATGCAAGGGTTTTACCCCTTGCAGCCACAGTTTCCCATTGGTGCACGAAGCGACATATCGGGGTACGCACGAAACGTAAGGAGAGCAAGTTCCCATACGGCAACGAAGTGCCAAATAAATGCCGCCCATACTGTAGCCTTCAATACAATTAGTAAGATCGAATGGAAGAAAATCAAGGGGAGAGGTAAAGAAAAACGGGACCCTGCCTCAAAGTGGGCGTGTGCAACATACGCTCAACCTCCCAGCTGTCGGTCCTATCGACTCCGGGCGGATGGACGGAGCTTCAGCCTTGCTCAAGGCTGCGGACATCCCCTCATCAGTAGGGCCAGGGAAGCTGGTTATTTCATGCTTCGGGGCGAATCTTTCAAGACTCATGGGGAGCTCCTATGAATTAAACCGATCGGCATAAATGGCGGCTGTTCTCTGCGCATTCGGTCATAGCAGTCGTCACTCAAATCAGAGACGTCACCTGAACACGACCATTTATGCGTCTTTCATTTTTCATGGGAGCTGCCCATGTCGACTCATCGACGCCCCGAAGGATGAATATGTCGATACTCGGAGTCTCTCAAATCACGGTTTTCAGATCTTTAACCTTCTCTGCGAGAACGCGAATCTGTTCGACAAAAACATCGCACTCCTGCGAGTAATGATGCGTGTCATCTCCGAAAAATTAACGTAGGAACTCAAAGTTTCTTAACTCTCTCCATTCGAAATAAAAAATGTATGATGGCGAACTTGTCATTGAAACCGTCGCTGCTTAACTATGATGTTTCAGAATAAATCCTGCGCTTTTCTGGGCCTTTTGCTTAGAAAAAAATGATCCATGTTGTCATCATACTGGGCATTGCCATCAAGAACAACCCCAAGGTACTCGTGAGATATGGTCTCATCCTTGTAGGAGCCGCCGCACTTTGCCT
>JAILPJ010000004.1 GCA_024699605.1 Desulfovibrio sp.
GTAAATCAATAAAATTCGAAATTAGCAAAGAATTTTTGAGAGAGCAGACAAATAATATCAAATATAACTTACTATTTTTAGACAAGCAAACACGATAACAAATATTAACGTAACGCATTAATTTATAAGAAATTATGCAGCGGAAGATTCGGCACCTGAAAACCCGCTTCTCATGCGGTACTTTTCATATTTCGCCTTAGTCGAAAGTCGAGTCGTTTTTCTGTATTTGGCAAGATCCATGACTCTCTCCGAAAGCAGCTCATGCAAGATTAGGCCTCTGTCTATGACCGCTTCGCAAGGAGGCGAACAATGAGCGCGCTTTTCCCAAGCATATGGTACAAATTATGCATATAACTGCGCAAAAGGCAAGATCTGCCCCTTGACTTTCCCCGCACTTCGGGCAAATTGACAAAAGGGTGCCTGCGTCTTGTGGAAGACAAGCGGCACCATTCGTCAAAGAGATCGCTATGGCCCAAAACACTCTCCTCTTCCCTTCCGTGCTCTTGCTCTCAGACACTCTCTCGCCCAATGCCGTGGACAAGAAGGTGATTCGTGAGGCCGGCTGCACGCAGATCACGAGCATGAGCTCTGGTGAAGAGGCTGCCCGCTTCCTAGCCCAGGATCCCCTTGCCGCAGCTCAGCGCATCACGGTGGTCAACGAACGGCTCTCGGACATGTCCGGTGAACAGTTCGCAAGCCTTGTGCGCCTGCATCCTCGCCTTGTGGCCATTCCCCTGCTTCTGGTGGTAACCTCGGAAAACGAGCGCGATCAGCTCTTAGCCCTTGGCTGTGGCGCAAGCAGTCTGCTGGCCAGGCCTTTTTCCGTGGAAGATATGCAGAGCGAGCTCTTGACCTTAGCCGAGCTCTGTCTCAAGGCGCAAAAGCTGGCCCAGGTCCAGAACAAGCTGGATACCTGCGAATTTGAGGAATGCCTGAACAATCTCCAGACCCTGCTCAAACCCAGTCGCCACAAGCCCGAAGAATTCTTTCAGGTGGGGATGCAGTGTTTGGCCCAAAAAAAGTGGAACAGCGCCATTTCCGCCTTTCACCGGGCCCTGGCCTCGCAACTGATCAAGGGCGAGGCGGCCCTGGGCATGGCCTGCGCCTACAAAGGCAAGGGCCGGGAGCGGGAGATGACGCTCTGGCTGCAAAAAGCCTGCGACGCCTTTGTGGCCGCCGGCAAGTGGCAGCTCGCGCGCATGGTCTTTGCGCGCCTGGCGGCTCTTGGCGAAACGCGTAATCCCTTCTTTGTGCAGGCCAGAAAGCAGATTCTTGACGGCGAATACGAAGCGGCCGTGACCACCCTCATGGAAAGTCTGGAGACCGTTGCCGCGGGAGTGGCCGGCGAAAAAATGGCTGAACTGTGCATTCTGGCCAGTTCCCCCTCACTGATGCTCACCTATCTGCACGAAGCCATTGAAGAGCGTCTGGGCAATACGTCGCTGGCCGCTTGCCTTTTGCGCAATTTCTCCATCAAACAGCAAGAACAGAGCCTGCGCGAAGAAAAGGCCAGTGAGCAACGCGCCCAAAAGCTTTCACGCAGGCTTGCGCACAGTGGCGACACAGCCAGGACAGAGAACTGTGAGCCCGATCTTGACAGCCAGGACGAGCCTAAGGCCAAAAGCGGCAACAGGATTGGCATTCCCCTCCGCGAGGAGGATCTGGATCCAGGTCTGCTTCTTTTGCCCGACGGCGAGGGGAAAATCCATGGCAAGGGGGAGCTTCCGCCCTTCACAAGCCCCCAGTTCACCTTCTTTCCCGGCTTCAACGATCTTTTGAGCATGATCAAGATGACCTGGCAGCTGGTGCGCAAGCAGGACCAATCCCCTTAGTCTGCGCTATTCTCCAGAAAAAAGCCCTCAGCCGGACGCTTTTGGCCCTCACGCTCCAACGCGGCATGCAAAAGATGCGTCACAGCCGCCCGGCCGGCCTGCCCCAGATCGAGCGAAAAGTCCGTGACAAAGGTCTTGATGTGGGCGGCAATCACCTCAGGGGAAAGCTCCTGGGCATGGGCGCGAATATAGTCCTGGCTCTGTTCCGGATGCTTGCGGGCAAAACGCAGGCTCTGGGCTATGGCCTCATTCATGCCCACAGCAAGCCCTCTATCCACATCGCGCCTCACCACAATGCCCCCCAAGGGCAGTGGCAGATGATAGCTCTGCTCCCACCATTCTCCCAGATCAAGCACTTTCACAAGGCCCTTCTGCTGATAGGTAAAGCGGCCTTCGTGAATAATCACGCCAAGCTCTGTCTCCCCCTGAACAACCGCATCCATCACCCGGCTAAACAGCATTTCGCGACGCTCACCCAGAAATTCCCCAGTCAGGGTCAAGAGCAGATTGGCCGTCGTCATGGCCCCGGGAATGGCAATACTGGCAAAACGGAACTTCTCCGGGCGCAGATCCTTGCGCGCCACAAGCAGAGGCCCGCAGCCAAAGCCCAGGGCCGCACCGGCCGAAAGCAACGCGTAACGGCCGTGGCTGCGCACAAGCTCGCCAATACTGATTTTGGAAAATTCCGGTATCCCCTGGGCCACAAGACGGTTCAGCTCTTCCACGTCGGCCAGATGCGGGCGAATGGCGCAGGGAGCCGGCACCAGTCCGTGCAAGAGCGCGTGAAAAATAAAGGTATCGTTGGGACAGGGGGAAAGACCAAGTTGACAGGCTGACATGGCGACTTCCTTGTACTGAGCAAATATTGGCATAAATACCTGTTTTTCCCCGCAGAGACAAGTCACTGGCCCCTTTGCCGCACGATAGGCTTTGAACCTTGGGCCTTGGTCAGAGTCTGGCAGGCAAAAAAATCCCAGGGCGTCTTGCCAAAGCCGGCATTGCGACCTAAAAAGAAAAAGCTTCTCCGCCCACAGATTTTTTTGGGCACCTCATCCCTTTCCTCCCTGACGGAGAAACTCCCAGCAAACCCTTGCCCTCCCGTGAGGAGACTGCCAGACGCTTCTTTCTCTGGCAAAAAGCCAAACGATGCTCAACGCCACCTACTATCAATCCCTTGGTCTGGGCACTGTCTATGACAAAGTGCTGAACGCTCAGCGCCTGAGCTTTGACGACGGCATGGCCCTTTTCCATTGTCCTGATCTCACAGCCGTGGGCGCTCTGGCCCTTTTCCGACGCTGCCAGCTGCACGGCGACAAAACCTACTATGTCGTCAATCGCCAGGTCAATTACAGCAATATCTGCGTCAATGGCTGCCGCTTCTGCGCCTTCCGCAGGGACGAGGGCTCTTCCGGCGCCTTTGCCTTGAGCCAGGACGATATTGTAGCGCGCGTGCGTGAGGCGCTTCGACAGACACCGGGTCTGGACGAATTGCACATTGTGGGCGGCTGCCACCCCAAACTCAGGCTGGCCTGGTTTGAAGAGCTCTTTGCCAAAATTCAAAGCCTCGCCCCCGATCTGCCCATCAAAGCCTTTACGCCCGTGGAAATCGCCCATTTTGCCAAGCTCGAGGGCATCACAAGCCGTGAAGTGCTCAGCCGCCTGAAAGCCCGGGGTCTTGTCATGATGCCAGGGGGAGGAGCCGAAATTTTCCACGAAGGCCTGCGCGCCCAGCTCTGTCCGCAGAAGGCCGATTCGGCAACGTGGCTGCGCATTGCCGGTGAGGCCCACGCCCTGGGCATTACCACCAATTGCACCATGCTCTTCGGCCATCTGGAAAGCCTGGAGATGCGCGTGGATCATCTGCTGCGTCTGCGTAGCCAGCAGGACGCCACAGGCGGCTTCACCTGCTTTATCCCCCTGCCCTTCCTGCAGAAAAACAACAACGTGGTCCTGCCCGAAAATCGCCAGGGACCGGTCAACGGCTTGGATCAGCTGCGCACCATCGCCGTCTCGCGTCTTTTGCTCGACAATATTGCCCACATCAAGGCCTACTGGGTCATGCTGGGCGTCAAGCTTGCCCAGACCGCCCTCTGGTACGGCGCCGACGATCTGGACGGCACCATTCTGGAAGAACATATCGGGCACATGGCAGGCGCACGTTCCGCCCAGGCCCTTTCCCTCACAGAACTGACAGGCATGATCCAACGCTCCGGCTTTCAACCTGTCAGGCGCAACGCAACCTTTGGCCAGATTGCGTCCAAGGAAGAGGTCAAGGAGCCAGAAGCCCCCTGGCTTAGCCAGGCGCGCCTCTTCACCAAGGCCCACAATCCCTTTGCCGAAACGGCCGAGGTGGCAGAAGCCGCCCATTGCGTTGAAGCCGGCCAGAGACTTTCGCGCAGCCAGGCCGAAGCCCTCTATTATCAGGCCAGTCTCGAAACCCTGGCCCATCTTGCCCACGCTCTGCGCCTAAAAAAACATCCCGAGGCCATTGTCACCTATGTGGGCGACCGCAATATCAACTATTCCAATGTCTGTGTCTGCGGCTGTCGCTTCTGCGCCTTTTTCCGGCCTCCGGGCGACAGTGAAGGCTATGTCATCACGCGCGAAGAGATGCGCCAGAAAGTCGAGGAAACGCTGAAACTTGGCGGCACCCAGATCCTTTTGCAGGGCGGCCATCACCCGGATCTGCCCTTGAGCTGGTACGAGGAGCTGCTCAGCTGGCTGCACACCAACTGGCCAGATCTGCACATCCACGCCTTTTCTCCGCCGGAAATCGCCTACTGGTCACAAAAATTCGCCCTGCCTGTGCCGGAGATTCTCAAGCGCCTGCAAAGCTGCGGCCTGGCCTCCATTCCCGGCGGTGGCGCGGAAATTCTGCACAATGCGGTTCGCGCTCAGGTTTCTCCCAATAAATGTTCTGCCGACACCTGGCTTGAGGTGATGCGCCAGGCCCATAAACTCGGCATGCGCACCACAGCGACCATGATGTTTGGCCACGAGGAGGCGCCCTCGCACCGTCTGGATCACCTCTTTGCCCTGCGTGCGCTGCAGGATGAAACCCACGGCTTTACCGCCTTTATTCCCTGGACCTTCCAGCCGGAAAACACGCGTATTCACGTGCCGACCCTGCCAGCCCCGGCCTATCTCAGACTCTTGGCCGTCTCACGCCTGGTTCTGGACAATTTCGACAATATCCAGGCCTCCTGGGTCACCATGGGCCCGGAAATCGGTCAATGCGCCCTCTTCTACGGAGCCAATGACTACGGCTCCCTGATGATCGAAGAAAACGTGGTGGCCGCTGCCGGCGTCAGCTTCCACATGGATCGGGCCCAGATCCATGCGGTGATCCGCGCGGCAGGCTATCAGCCTGTGCAACGCACCATGGACTACCGCCCCGTTGATCCACAGCCTCTTGTCTGAGAACAGCCCCATGTTGCCCTTAGCTCTCGGTCGCATCGCTTTCATCAATGTTCTGCCCGTCTACTACGCCCTGGAGCACGGCATTGTGCCGCACCCCTACCAATTGGTCTACGGCAATCCCGCAGAACTCAACGACAAGATGAAAAACGGCGAGCTGGCCATCTCCTCCTGCTCGTGTATGGAGTACGCACGGCGCTGGCGCAACTATTATCTGGCCAGCGATCTCTGTATCGCCTCACACGGCCCGGTGATGAGCGTGCTATTGCTTTCCCGCGAACCCCTGGAATGCGCAGAAGGCCATGAAATCCTGATCAGCGGCCAAAGCCATACCTCAGTGGTCTTAACCAAACTCCTGCTCAAGGAACGCTATCACGTACAACACGCCACCTTCCGCACAGGCCAGGTGCGTGAGGCGCTCGATGGCGGCGAGCAGCCCTGGGGGGTTTTGACCATCGGCGACGAAGCCCTCAATTTACGCGCCCATCCCCTCTTTGCCGTCAAAACCGATCTGGCCTGCGCCTGGAAAGAATGGACCGGCCTGCCCTTTGTCTTTGGCGTGTGGATCATCAGTCGCCGCTGCACGGAAGAGGGACGCTTTGACACCGACCCGGCCCTCTGCCTGAGACAAAGCCGCGCCTGGGGACTCAGCCATCTTGACCTGTGCCTGCCAGCGGTGCGCCAGAAAACGCCGCTTTCGCCAGAAGAACTCCTCTTCTACTACAGTCATGCTCTCTGCTTTAGCCTAGGCGCTGGTGAGCAGCAAGGCCTGCGCCTCTTCTACGAAAAATCAGCCCAAGCGGGTCTTCTGGAAGAAGTGCCGCCTCTCGCCTTTTTTCCCGCCACTTCCTGAGCCATTTCTTGCAAGCACAACGTAAGCATTGCCCAACCTAGTCAAAAAGCGGCCTGACACAGGCCGTTTGTGGCTTGTCCCAGGCCGCTGTCCAAAGAAAGGTCTGATGGCGCGTCTGCTTGTCCTGCTACGGCTTAGGCTTTTCTTCTTCCCCGTTCAGAGGCTTGGGCGCATCGCCCTCCATGGTCGGAATGGTTGCCCCATAGGGCAGTGACTGGGGGTCGAGGGGATCGGAAAACTGCGCGGGATTCTGCTTGCCAGCGGGCGTCTGCGGGGCCTGGGCGCCAAAGGGCAGGGCCTTTGGATCCAAGGGATCGAGAGCCTGTGGGGAATCAGCGGCTTGGCCCACAGGCTCCAGCGAGAGCAGTTTTTCCGGCACCTCGCCGGGCCCCGGAATGACAAAGGTCTCAGGATTCATGCTGCTCCAGGCCATCCACATGGCGTAATTGCCAAAGAACTGCTTGAGTTTAGCCCCCTTCATGGCGCCCTGAATCGCCGTGCCTGTTGAAGCATCCCAGAAGCTGCGGGTGTGCAGATCAATGATCCGACCATCCCTGCGCACAAAGAGAAAGGGTTCGGACCAGACTTTGCGGTCAAAGACCCTAACCACATCCAGCTTGGTGTCATGCATGGCGACCAAGGCCTGGGGCCCGAGGAAAAAATTCACCGCGCCCTTGCGTTTAACGTAATTGATATCAATGGCCAAAAGCACGCCCTGCAGTTCAAAACAGAGCACCGGCGTCTTTTTGTGCAGACGCTTATCCCGACGCTGCATGCGATAGATGGTGACATCGTTGTCGTAATAAGTGCCGGTGCGCAGATAGCTGCCGTAGGGATCCCGCCCGTAGGCCTTGCGGCCATTGGGGGCATCCAAAACCTGGGCGCTGGGAAAGACCTTGGAGGCCGCGCCCCAGGTTGTCCAGTAGACCGTGAGCATGGGAAGCCCCCGGCCCATCAGCGATCCTTCGATGGCCATGCCCAGTTCCTGCAGCCAGAGACTGCCGGTATTGCGGTCAATGAGCACGGAATTGCCGTCAAAAAGGCGTCCTTCGTTGTCAAAGAGCAGATTCAGGCCGTTCATGGAAGCATCATAGGCGGCCAGCGTCCCGGTCATGGGACAATAGGTGACAACATAGGCATTGTCGTCGATCAGCTCGTTCACGATCTGATGCCAGACCATGATTTTCTGCGGATAAATATGCGGACCGTCGGGCATCATGACCACAAAGACGATTTCCTCCCGCTCCATGCTCAGATCCGCTTCCTGCACCTTGATATAGTTGGGATTGAAAATCGCAGGGATCGCTCCGTACTTGATGGAGGTGACCACAAGATTATCAGCAATGCGCTTGAGATCCTGAAACGTCTTCGGGCCGCCATAAGATGTGCCTGCCAGACACAATATCAAGAGAACAAGAAAACACGAGGCCATGCTCCTGAGCAAGGACGGTGCAGGCGCTTTGGGCATAGACAACTCCTTGGGGCTGGCAAAGGGGGAAAAAGCACGCAAATCCTATGCTCTGCACTCTTGGGCGTCAACAGCGCTGAGGCAACTGCGCAAAGCAGTGTCGTATGCGGTTGCTAAGGCTGACAAAGTGCAGTAAAAACTCAGCATGAAGCCCGCTATCCTTCTGGTCGCCTATGGTGCCTGCACCCTCGAAGGCCGACGCGTCCTTGCGCAATTTGATCTGCGTGTGCGCGAGGTCTTTCCGGGTCATGCCGTACGCTGGGCCTACAGTTCTGATATTTTGCGCAAGCGCCTGGCCGGTAAGCGTCAGAAAAGCGATGCAGTGGACAAGGCGCTCCTGCGGATGTGGTTCGAGCACTTTGAAACGGTCATTCTCCAGCCTTTACAGACCATTCCCGGACGTGAATTCGAAGAGCTTCAGGCCGATGTCGCACGGGTTGTGCAGGAAACGGGGATGCGTATTGGCGTGGGCGAACCGCTCCTGACCTCAGAGGCGGACATCCGTCGTGTGGCCAGTTCGCTTTTGCAGCATTTGCCGCTGTCCCGGGCTGCCTCGGAAGATGTGATCTTCATGGGCCACGGCTCGCGTCACCCGGCTGCTGTCCGCTACGCGCAACTGCACGAGCTTGTGCAAGCCTTGGACAAAAAGGTGCATGTGGGCACCATGGAAGGGCTTGTCACCCTTGATTGTCTCCTGCCGAAGCTTACGTCCCAACGCGTCTGGCTGATGCCTCTGCTGGCCACGGTGGGGCGCCACACCCTCAAAGACATGGCTGGCTGTGAACGCACCTCCTGGCGCTGCCGTCTGGAGGCCTCAGGACACCTCTGCAAGCCTGTGCTCAAAGGGACTGTGGAACATTCGGCCATTGCTGAAATCTGGCTGGATCATCTCCTAGCCGCCGCCCACGTACCCAGGCCAAAGACGGCAAAGGCCGACCCAGGCCCTGTCTGCCACGACCCTTGATCGGCGAACATCTCTTCTTTTCTCTTTTGCTGGCCTTGTTCGATAAGCCATTTTCTCTCAGTTACGACCACTCACGCGCAACGTGTGAGCAAAATCATGGAGTTTGCATGCGAACCGTATTTCTGTCGAGTCTTGTCTTCTGCCTCTGTTTTGCTGTTTCGGCCTGCGCCTCAAAATCGGAAAATCAGCCATCCGAAGTGGTCATGAGCTCCGAGGCCGGTGGAGCTGATATCTTCAATCCCTGGCGCAATGCCAAACTGCCGCAGTCGCGCCACCTCTCCAAAGACGGGGATACCATTCTGGGAGCCATGGGCGGAAGGGAGCAGTCCATTAAGAGTGAAGCGGCACACAGACCGCATTGGCGTGAAGAGATCTATCCGGTGATCTTTGGTTCCACAGGCGCAGCCCACGAAATCCTCGTACTCCTCGATTTTTCTGAGCCTGCCAGTCAAAAAATCATGGCTGAAGTCACCAAGGCGGCCTCTTCTCTCAATCCCAATGAGGCCAAGATCGTTGTCTTTGGCAAAAGCCGCGAGCTCTACGGGACCGATCTGACCGGTCTGATGATCTGGATCTCCTACGCCCGTAAGGGACAAGCCCTGCCCTATCTGAACTTTGCGCTCAAGCGCTGGAACGAGGTCAAGGCCGCGCAAAAAGCCAAGGGGCGCGTCAAGACATTCACCCACGAATTTGATTCTACGGCCAAAACCACGGACTATCCCATCCACTATACCTATCTGCAGCGCTTAACGCCTCCGGTGCCGGAAAGCGACGAGCTCAAGCTTGCCAAGTACAGCTACGACGCCGGCAATATCAATATGTTCCAGACCACGCAGGTCATGAATTACTTCGGCATCGGCAAATTGCCCTGCGTCCTTGTGGACGGAAAAATCCTCAGTGCCGTCAATGCCAGTTCCATTCTCGCCGCCTTGCGCTAGAGAGATTGCTTTGTCCACCATCCTCGTCTGATCATCGAGCCAAGAATCAGGATCTTTTGGAACAAGCGAACACTCCGCTTGGCCTTTTTGCCTGAAGATCGCTCAAGGGCTGTGGTCCACTTTTCTCCACAACGTGTGCCAAGCTCGCTCCTCTCAGATCAGACGAGGACTGAATGGTTTTCCGCAAGCCACAGTCGCAAGCCCAAGGGGCCAAGGCTAAGCCCAGCAAGGCCGATAACGACAAAACGCCCCTTGACCGGGGCACAGGCCTTGGTTCCCTAAGGGCTGCGGCGCATTTTTCGAAACGCGTAACACCGTGATACGACCGATACGTACTGTTTTTTGTGACGTTGTGGCTTCTTCTTTCGCTTGGAAAACCATGGCGTATTCATCGTCTTCACAGCCTCTTGATCACTAAGGCTCTGCCCAAAAATAACATTTAATTTTGAGGCGAGATAATGTAGTTCCAATCACCATGCCATTCATCACGCGTAAGGTTGAACTCTTGCATCTCGCTGTCCGTCACTTTTATCCCCTTTTCGTATGTATTG
>JAILPJ010000011.1 GCA_024699605.1 Desulfovibrio sp.
TCAAAATGACTGCCATATTGGTTTGAGCACAAGCATGGATGAGCTTGGAGGATCAGCACTTGCTTTGTTGCTTAGCGAAATTGGCGGGAAAAGCGTTAGCGATGGCACGGCTACCACCAATCTCTCAGATGATACGGACTCCTTTGTCTTTAACATATCGGGGATTGGTCGGGATGCAGGGAGCATTACGCTGCGCAATGGGGAAGAATCCTTTAGCTTCAACGTTGAGCACACAGGGACAGGCGTTCGTTTTACCAATGTCTCAGGCAGTGACAAATTTACTCTTCTGGACACAGAAGTTGCTGGCGAGAAGGGAGAAAGCGTCGCAGTCAAGGTCAAATATGTAAGAAGTGAAGCTGAAAGCAATGGCCGAGAGGGAGACACCTACGATTTTACCTTGAGTGCCAAAGACACAGAGGGTGCGGCCATTTCTGTGGGGCAGCATACTCTTTCCCTGGCTACAAGCATGGATGAATTAGGATCGTCAAATCTTGCGTTATCTCTCTTTGCCATTGACGATGTTTTAGCTACTGCGTCTACAAAACTTACGTCGCTTTCTGACACGGCATCTTCGTTTACCTTTGCGCTTAGTGGCATTGGTAAAGATGCCAAAACCACCACAATTTCAGATGGTGATGAAGATTTTACGTTTGCAGTTACCGTTACAGGCCCAAAGGTAGTATTGACACCAATGTCGAATAGCTCAAGTAAGTTTACTTTAGAAGAAGTAGACAGTGAAGTCTTTGGTGAAAAAAATGGATGTGTGACTGCCCATCTTAAATATATAAGAAGTGATTCAGAGCAACAATGTTTATCAGATGATCATTATATTTTTAAAATTAGCGGAACTGATCTTAATGATGATGTGTTTGCCATTTCTAATAGTCAATTGATACTAGAGACAAAAAATAACACAAGTGGTGTGGCGACACTTCCATTAAGTAATTTGTCGCTTGCTCTGCTTAAAGTTGGTGATTTTGACTATAGTCAAAGTGAAACAAATATTGATGATACAGCAGAGTCTTTTACTTTAAGGATCTCTGGATTAGGGCGCGATGCCGGAGAAGTAACAGTGAGTGACGGT
The DNA here is from genome assembly GCA_024699605.1 of Desulfovibrio sp. Lineage (GTDB taxonomy): Bacteria > Desulfobacterota > Desulfovibrionia > Desulfovibrionales > Desulfovibrionaceae > Desulfovibrio. The sequence continues at coordinate 1,085 of JAILPJ010000011.1, forward strand.
TCAGAAATATTTACTTTTGTTACTACTGTTACTGGTACAAAAATGACTCTTGAAGCTCTGAATGAGCTCGATAGCCATAAATTCGCTTTTAAACAACAAAATCTTGAACTCAATGGTAGTAGCTCTAAGACTGTTGATGTTGATCTTGTTTATACGAGAAATGATGATGAAAAATCTGGCCAAAATTCTGATACTTATAATTTTACACTAATAGCTAAAAATCAAGAAGGTAAAATATTACCTATAGAGACTGGTAATCTTAGTTTGACTACAGAAATTGATAGTACAACAGTAAATGAGGATTGGGTTGTAGAAAATAATCAAATTGTTTATCAGGGAGCTGCATTAAGCTCAACGGATACTATTAACATAAAATTACGATCAGACGGTCAGGTAGAAATTGATGGTAAATATGTGGAAGATTCTGTAGCAACAATAAAATTAAGTGATGAAAAGCTGTCTGAGACCAATATTACAATTTCTGGGAAGGCAGGTGTAGGTTTAGGTTCAAGTACAGAAGCCTTGACTATCGATTTTTCAGGCCCAGCAATGCCGAGTTTAACATCGTTATTTTTAACAAATAATAAAGAAGATAACCTTGTTCTTAAAAATGTTTCAACTAATGATGTCGATAAAGTTGCTGTGACTGGTACCTTAGAATATGGAGGTGCAAATAGAGCTTCAGATACAATCAAAGGGACTTTTACGTTAAATGATAATCTAGATGTTTTTAACAGTTCTATAACTATGCGTGATGCATCAACTCTTTCTATTATATCATATGGTACAGGTTCAAAATTAGTTGGTAGTTTCGAGAACTTGGATGTTTCAAATATTTTTATCAATGGCGGTATATATTTTGATATTATTGATTTAGATTTAACAGGTGTTGATGCTTTAACGATATCTGGAGATATGAATTTATCATTACTTGATAGCCAGTTGCCAGAGTTTACGACGATTACCTCTGTGGGGACAGGATCAAAGAATATTATTGTTTATGATTGTAATAAAAATTTGGCTACTGAAATATCTTTTACAGATAATACTTTTAATTTTTCCGATTTTTCTGGTTTTATAGAAACTGGATCAAAGGCGAAATTTTTTATAAGTGGTGAAAATACAAGTGTTGATCTGGGAAAAGCGACTTTAACCAGTCTAGCCACGATTAATCTTGGCGGTAGTGAGTCAGAAGATGATGGTGAAAAACAAACAATAACACTTAATCAAAATACACTTAAAAATGTCACAACTATAACAGCTGATAGCGAGGATGACACAGTGTTTCTTTCAGAAGCTGTTGGTCAATCTGGTTTAAGCTTTGTTGTCAAGTTTACAAGTAATGAAAATGGTATCTTACAATTAGCTACAGCAGGTGAAGCAGGAAATGTTCTTCATAATTATCTCAGAATAGCTGATGGCGTGCAGACGCAAATGCATATTAAAGCAGGAAATCATGGTGATAGATTAGAAGGTGGGACTGGGTATAATGTATTTACGCTTGGTAATGGTGAAGATACTTTTCGGTCTAATGTAAAGTCAACTACTAATGCTGATATTTTGTATAATTTTGATAGTCAGAGTGACAAATTTAATTATTATGGATCATTAAACAATGGTAACAATACAAGTATTTCGAATAACACTATATCAGGCGGTGGTAGTTTGGAGGAGGCCATTTCTGCGAAAACAGACGCTTTGGTTTATATAATAAACTCAAATAATGAACAACTTATTTCAGCTATTGATAATTTTATAGAAGATAAGGCCACTGTCTCAGAGTTATTAGCAAATTCAATCGATGCGCTAGGATCTCTGAGCGGTTTGGATGCGGCCGTGGGCGGCAATGAATCTGTTCTTGTGGCCGTCAATGCAGATAATTCGGGAGGGGCAGTTGTTCTTGCCTTAAGCAATACAGAGATCGTCACGCAAGATACCATTGGCCAAAATGAAGTGCAGCTCGTTGCTGTGCTTGATGATGCGGCCATCAATGCGGCGAATTTCTCATAAAAGCGGTTTGTCTTGAGGACAAAAGTGGCTGCCAGCCACAATGCTTGTTTTGTGTCTGGCAGCCAAGCATCTTTTTGCAAGAAGTCTTCAAAAACAGTTCTTTTTGTCAGTAAGGGGCGAAGTTAAGCCTATAGACCCAAGATAAGGGTGGGGTGGACTATGTTACTGTTTGATTCTGTGAAAAAATTGGAAAAAGCTTTTACCAAGGAACAGTTTGATGCGCTTGTGGATTTGCTTGATCAGCGGCAGGGAATGCTGGCGTCAAGTCGAGAAATAATTGATGTGAAGGCCGCATTGAAAGCAGATATTGTCGGGGTGCGCAATGAACTGAAAAATGGCAATGCCGATGTGCGCAATGAGGTGATTTCAGACATTGCCGCTGTGCGCAGTGAATTGAAAAATTGCATGACTCAGGGCTTTTCCGAGCTCAGAGATCTCGAAAGTCGTCTGAAAAAGGTCTATGAGCCAGTGCACAGCGAAATCAAATCGCTTGAACTGCGTTTCCTCAGATGGCCTTTGGGCGTTGGTATTGCCTTGCTGGTGGTTATGGCCAAAGGTTTTGGCTGGATCGGATTTTGATTGAACTGGCGGTCCTCGCTTCCCGGAGGGAGCCTGGACCGCCAAACTTGGAGAAGATGATATTTTCTTGCCTTTTTGCCTTTCTTGCTCCATACTCTCCTGCGCAGAAGAGAGGGGGTCAAGAGAGTTCCTGCCTGATAGCGCTTACCGTTTTTTTCCGCCTTTTTGATCAGCGATTTCAGAAAAAATCTGGCGTTTTGCCTTTTTCTGACCTCTTGCCGAGCAGGGTTGCCTTTGTTTTGTCAACTCTGCCGCAACTCCTTCCTTTTTCTTTTTTTCCCTAGATTTGCTCTCTGGTCAGTGCCGTATGGCTTTTGGCGATGGCTCAAGAGTGCCTGATCGCTTCCTTTTCCCCTGCTGGATCATCAATAGGCAGATAACCGATGAATGCAAATTCCATTGAAGAACATATTTTGAGTATTGTCTGCAGTGTCTTTGACGCTTATTCTGCCGTTCTTTTTTTGCCTGAAGAAGACAGTGAAGTCTGTAGTCTGACAGCGCACTACAGCCTTGGCAATAAGGTGGATCAAAATGCGCAGATTGCGCCTGGCCAAGGTCTCGTGGGCTGGATTGTCAGAAATCACGAAGTTCTCTGCATCCCTAATTTTGATCACTATCAAAGCAATCTTGGTTACTATCTGGATCGTGAGGAAGAAACGATTAAAGCCTTTATGGGCTGCCCGATTTCCTGTGGGGGAGTTCTTTGTCTAGACAGTAAACGTCAATACGCCTTTTCCGAGAAAGACAATAAGATCCTGCAGCTTTTTGCCGAATTAATAGCCCGTTTACGCGTGAAGAGCGGACAGCAGGATTTTCTCGCTGATATACCCCGTTATTTTGCCGATCTTGCCGTTTTGCAGGATCTCCCCTTTCGTTACAAACGTTGGGGTGAATATCTGCGCCAGTTCTTGCAGACCGTGGTCTCTGCCACAGGCTTTGACTATGCGGCTTTTGCTTCTTTGGAGACGCCCGGGGAAAGCTATGCCGTGGAGGCCGAAACAAGCCCTATGCTTCTCACAGACAACCTCCCCCTTTCCCTTCCCATGAATACTGGGGTGGCCGGCTGGGTTTTTAAGAATGATCAGTCGCTGATTGTCGAAGGACTTGATGATGGGCCCTGTCCTGTTATTTTTGGCAAAATACCCGATGTGGTCGATTTCAAGGCCGTGATGTGTCTGCCCATAGCCGTAGACAAGGGCACGCGGGCTATTCTCTGCCTGGCACAGCGTGAAGGCCGGCATTTCGATGAAAGCTTGCGCAGCTTTGTTCGTCTGGCGGTGGAACAAATGTCCTTTTTTCTGGAAAACCTTTATCTTCGTACTCGACTGCGTCAGCTGCTGCCCAAGGTCAAGGTGCATGGCGACGGTTTGGGCGGTGTACATTAATTAGCGGATTGCGATTGTATGTTCTGGCAGCGTCTGCGTCGTTTTTTTTCTCAAGATATTGCCATGGACCTGGGTACGGCCAATACCCTGCTCTATACTCGGCGGCAGGGCATTGTGATCAATGAACCTTCGGTGGTGGCCCTGGATATTGAGAAAAAAACTGTCCTGGCTGTAGGGGCTAATGCCAAGCGCTATATGGGGCGTACGCCCAGAAATATCGCAACCATCAGACCCTTGAAAGAAGGCGTGATTGCCGATTTTGACGTAACGCGTTCAATGATCGAGTATTTTGTACGCAAGATCATCCGCGGCGTGCGTCTTGTGCGGCCATCATTTGTCATTTGCGTGCCCATGGGCATCACGCAGGTGGAAAAGAAGGCGGTCATTGATTCGGCAACACTGGCCGGCGCCAGTGAGGTTCGTCTTGTGGAAGAACCTATGGCCGCGGGCATTGGCGCGGATTTACCCGTCAATGAGCCCATTGGCAATATGGTCCTGGATATTGGCGGTGGAACAAGCGAAGTGGCGGTGATTTCTCTGGGCGGCATTGCCTGTGCCCAGTCGCTGCGGGTAGCTGGCGATGCCATGAATATGGCCGTGCAGCGCTACATCAGAGAGGTTTTTCGTATTGAGGTGGGAGAGAATACCGCGGAAAACGTCAAAAAGATCATAGGCTGCGTGACACCGCAGGAAAAGTCTCTGGCCATTGAAGTTTCCGGCAAGGATCTCGTGCAGGGAGCCCCCAGAGTGGTCATGATCACCGAGGGGCATATGCGTGAGGCTCTCTCCGATACTGCCCGCCTGATCAGCGAAATGGTTTTGCGTGCTCTTGAAAGCACGCCGCCTGAGCTTTCAGCTGATATTTATCGCAACGGTCTTTTGATGGCCGGAGGCGGTTCCATGATCAAGGGGCTTGATCAGTACATTGCTCGTGAAACCCACCTTCAGGTCTATCTCGATAACGACCCGCTGACCACGGTTTTACGCGGTACGGCCAAGACCATGCTTGCCCCCGACGTCTACCGGACGGTTTTTGTCAACTAAGTGCCTGCGGGAAACTTTTTTCCCTGCAAAAAATCGGCGAAGATTTTGTGCGTCAAAAGCGTTTGCAATAGCGGCTCGACTGTGATCTGAGCTGATGTCCATAAGCCTTTGAGCTCGTCGGCATCAAGGAGCAGACCGTCCTGTTTTGTGGTGATTTTTCTGACGAGATGGCTGTGAGCCATGCGCGCATAGAAAAGACGCAGGGGATTTTGACCAGGGCTTTGGAGATAGCCCAAGTCTTGCAGTTGATAATACGGACTGTAATTTTCTTCTAAGAGCGTTTCTGCCGCATAATCAGTGAAAGCTTGTCCTGCCGGCTGGTCTCTTTGAACAGGCAGAGCCAGACAGTTTTCCTCCTGCAGACGAAACAGTAAATGTCCGTATTCATCGCCGATCAGAATCACAAGCTGTCGGTGACAGAGCCGTTGTTGACGGACGAGGCTTTCTGGCAGGTAGCCGAGAAGTCTGTTGTTTTTGTCTGTACACTCAAGCAGGCGCTCTTGCAGTGGAGCCGCTTTTGTGCGTCTCTGATTGTTCCCCATGGAGCTCCCCTGGCTTTTTGACGGCTATGGAACTTGCTGAATTGATCAACAAAGGTCGTTTTTGTGTCGCGTGAGCATGGATTGTGCCGAAAGCTCACTGCAGACGACGCCATGAAGATGCACGCTCTGGAAAAGCGCTGTTTTTCTTTGCCCTGGAGTCTCGAACAGTGCCGTCTCTCCTTTTCACGCTTAGCATTTGCCGCTTTTGGGCTTTTTTCAGAGCAAGAGGCCCTTTTTGCCTATATTTCCTTTTATCATGTGGCCGATGAAATGGAGATTTTGAACCTGGCTGTTGTACCTGAGATGCGCAGGCAGGGACATGGACATTTTCTGCTGACAACAGCACTGAAGGCGGGACGAAAGCTTGGCATACAAAAGGTCTGGCTGGAAGTGCGTGAACACAATACTGCGGCGCTGGCACTCTATGCCGGCTGTGGTTTTCAACCTTGTGGCCGACGGAACAAGTATTATACCGATACAGGAGAAGATGCCCTCGTTTTGGCGTTGACCCTTTCCGCCTGAGATCGCAACATAATTTTTTTTCTGGAAGGCAGAGCCAGCTGTTTTCTTACAGCTTTTGCCTCAAAAACGACTGACAAGTCTTTCAACGGTCAACAACGGCGTTGTTTCGTCTTGTTTCTCTATGTCGGGAACAGGCACTACGCGTCAAGGAAAAAGTATGAAAAAAATCATTGCCGCCAATTGGAAAATGAACAAAAACCGTGCGCAGGCGCGTGCAACGGCCGAAGAGCTGGCTTCTGGGCTTTCAGCGGGAAAGCCTGCTGATCGTACCGTTATGGTTTTTCCGCCTTTTCTGGCCATTGCCGAAGTCAATACCGTCCTTGGCGGCCGTGCCGGCACATTGGTGGGGGCACAGAATTTTTATCCTGCTGAGAGTGGGGCCTATACCGGTGAAATTTCTCTGGCCATGCTCGCCGATGCCGGCGCAAGCTGGGTGCTTGTGGGGCATTCTGAACGGCGTCATGTGCTGCATGAGAGTGATAGTTTCTTGGCCCAGAAAACGCAGTATGCCTTACGTCAACAATTTGGGGTGGTCCTTTGCATCGGCGAAACCCTTGAAGAACGCGAGAGCGGGAGACTTTCTGACGTTCTGACACGGCAGATTGAGCAGGGTCTTTCTGGTGTGCTGGGCATGTCCAAAAGCCTTTTGCAAGAGAAACTGATCATTGCCTACGAGCCTGTTTGGGCCATTGGTACGGGCAAGGTTGCCGGCGAAAAGGAAGTTCTCGAGGCCCATGCCTTAGTCAAGGAACTGCTGGGAAAGCAGGGTGATGATCTTTCCTCTCTGCCCGTGCTCTACGGCGGCAGCGTTAAGCCAGCCAATGCGCAGGCTTTGCTCGGCCTGGCCAATGTGGACGGCCTGCTTGTGGGTGGAGCCTCGCTTGAGGCCAAGAGTTTTCTTAACATTATCAATGCGTAAGCGGCATTGCAGCCAGAGGTTTTGGAGGAGTTTGCATGCAGTCTTTGATTCTGACGCTGCACATTGTTGTCTGCGTTCTGCTTGTCATTCTTATTCTCTTGCAATCGGGTAAGGAGGGCATGGGGGTTATTTTTGGCGGCGGCAATTCGTCGGTTTTCGGCAGTACCGGTGCTGGCGGCATTCTCGTCAAGCTGACAACCCTCATGGCGCTGATCTTTGTGGTGACTTCGCTGTCGTATACCTATGTGACAAGCTCGCATTCCGAGAAGGAATCGACTATTCTCGATGTGCAGATTGAGTCGCCTGCCAAACCGCAGGATGCTGCCGGAGCGGCTGCGCCAGTTGACGGCAAGCCTGCAGCCGCTGAACAGAGCAATACGGCACAGGAAGCGCAAAAGCCTGCGCAAGACGCCAAAGACAGTCATGCGGGCAGTCAGCCATTGCCTGCCAGTGAACCTGCTGCTAAGGCACAACCGGCTTCTGAGAAGGCTGGCAGTAAATAATCTGGTGTTTTTCTGGCGGTGAAAAGGGCAGAGGTCGGCTCTTTTCACCGCCTTTTTTGTTTGCCTTTTTTGACAAGGTTTTTCGCAAGCTATGTCAGATGCTTTTGCCAATCATCCTTTTCAGACATTGGCCCAGGAGTGGCATCTGACAGATCATGCTAAAGAGCAAGCAAAGTCTGCGGAGAAGAAGCGCGCTGCGTATCTGAAGCAACGGGCAGAGGCAGAGAACGAGGCTTTGCTTACGAGTGAAGATCAGGCCATGTTTTTGAGAGCCGTGGGGCGCTTTGCGAGTCAGGCAGCTTCTGTGGGAGGCAGACCCTTGCAGACCCTTGGTGAGCAGTGCCGTGAGCTTTTAGGCAATGGACAGAAGATGGGCAAAAAATCACAGCGCAACACAGCCAAGATTGCAAAAGTCTCGGAAGAGAACGAGGGGCAAAAGGCGTCTGAGTCAAAAAAAACGGACACAAAAGCCCAGGCCGTCAGTGCCGGCCAAGAAAACGCTGATGCGTGGAGTACAGAAAAAGAATTGCGGGCCTTTTGGAAAGCTATGGACGGGGTTGAGCCGCTCAGTGAGCAGCGCGGCCGCCTTGTCATGCCTGAAAATCAGCCGCAGCCGGCAACGACTGTCACGTGTGATTTTGCTAGCCTGCTGGAAGGCCGCCTGGAATTTCAGCTGTTTTGCCGTGATGAGTATCTTGAAGGCCAGATTACTGGCCTCGATCAGCTGATCATGGACAAATTACGCGGCGGCAGCTTCAGTCCTGAAGCGCATCTTGATTTGCACGGTTTTACAGTGGTTCAGGCTTTTGAAGCTCTGCGTGGTTTCATCAAGTCGTCGTGGTACAAGGGCTTGCGCAGTCTTTTGCTGATTCCTGGGCGGGGGCGTAATTCTCTGGACGGCATTGGTGTTCTCAGAAGCAAATTGCCACAGTGGCTGACACAGGAACCGTTGAAGCGCGTTGTCCTGGCGTTTTGTACGGCTCAGCCTGCTGACGGCGGACCTGGCAGCATCTATGTGCTCTTGCGCAAGTACCGCAAAAAAGGGCGTGTGTTTTGGGACCGCCTGCCTCTTGATGAAGAGCTTTTTTAACGGTCTTTCAGCCTGGCCTGGCTCTGATTTGCCAGCGGCCAGGAATGATCGCAGGCAAAGTTTCTGCGTTTATCGGTGAAGAACTGGGCGCGTTTGAGCAGATGGACGGGCTTTCCCTCCTCCTGATGCAAAATCTGCTCTACGAGGCGTAAGGGGGAAAGATAGCTGCCAGTCCAGTCAAAGCTGAGAGAGAGAATACGCCAATCGCTTGCCGTTTCTTCCGGCTGCGGAGTCATGGCCATAACAAGTGGACGCAGGTCCAGCTGTCTTGGCCCTTTTTTGCCCTGAATTTCCACACAAAAGGTTTTTTGATCCAAAAAATGCTGAAAACGGGCGAGGCTTTCTGCAAAGTCCGTTTTTTTCAGAGCGAGGTCGAAGCATTCGCCTGTACAGGCAAGGCTTCGACTTTTTTTGTCCACACTTTCGATGCGCAGAAAATGCATGCCTTGCGGCAAAAATGGTTCTGTGGCTTTGGCGATGGCCTCCGCTTCCAGAAAACTGGTCAGTGTCAGCGAAAACCATTCAGCCAAACTTTCCACGCCCACAGGCAATGCCCGGCCAAAGGAAAGCAGGGGGAGAGGATGAAAGCCTCTGGAAAAGGCGACGGGGACTTTGCCCCGGCGCAGAGCGCGTTCGATGACGCTTTGCAGCTCCAGTTGGCTCAAAAAGGCGCAGCCACCCATTTTGCTGTGCCAGATGCGGTACTGGACGACGTTTTGCGTCAGGGCAGTGTTGATTTTGGGCGTGCGTGCCGCATTTTCGCGGATGCTGAGCTTGCCGTTTTCATCAAAGTGTGCCGCGTGGGCATTTTGATCTCTTTGCGTAAAGATCAGACGATTGGTGAACGGGCGTGTTTCGTGCACAAGTTCCGTGCGCAGGCGTGAAGGGGAAGATGCGGTATCGCAGGCACCACAGCCCTGGCAATGATGGTAGCGACAGTCCGCACTGGTTTGGCCTTTAAGGGCCTTCTGCCATTCGCGTTTGAGAAAGTCTTTGGAGATACCCGCTTCCAGATGATCCCAAGGCAATCGCTCTTCCAGATTACGGGCCGCAATGAGCGCCGCATCGGAAAGCTGGCACTCCTTGAGGGCTTCAAGCCAGGGTGTGAGCGTAAAGTGTTCTGTCCAGCTGCAAAAAATGGCGCCCTTGCGATAGGCTTTTTCCACCACATCGGCCAGATTGCGACCAGCGCGGGAAAGAATGCCTTCAAGATGACTGACAGCCGGCTCATGCCAGCGCAGGCTGAGGCATTTTTTGCCTTTGAGCCGATTGCGCACGAAGAAGACTCGGCGGCTGATTTCCTCCTGACTGATTTGTTCTGCCCACTGAAAAGGCGTGAAGGGTTTGGGGACAAAGGGCGAGAGGGCCGCTGTGACCTGCAGCCTGGGATTGCCTGGACCTGCTGCGTCGCGGACTTTGCAGCATAAATCGACAATGGCCTCCAGATCTTCATCGCTTTCCGTGGGCAGCCCGATCATGAAGTAGAGTTTGACCATGCGCCAGCCATGCTCGAGGAGCTTCTGGGCGTGCAAAAGAATCTCCTCTTCGCTGATGCCTTTGTTGATGACATCGCGTAAGCGCTGCGAGCCGGCTTCTGGAGCAAGGGTCATGCCTGTGCGTCTAAGGTCTGCCATGCGTGCCATGATTTCGTCGTCGATGGATCCCACACGCTGAGAAGGCAGAGACAGCGTGATCTGATGGGCTGCGCAATGGTCAAGGGTAGCATGACTTAAGGTCTTCAGCGCTGAATAATCGCCGCTGCTCAGGGCGAGAAAGGAAATTTCCTCAAAGCCTGTTTTTTCAAGACAGTCGGTGAGCAGCTGCGTGATCGTGGACACGGAGCGTTCGCGCACGGGTCTGTAGACCATACCGGCCTGGCAGAAACGGCAGCCACGTGTGCAGCCGCGGGCAATTTCTATGGAGAGTCTGTTGTGCACAGCTCCCACCGGAACAACCTGACGGGCCGGGTAGGGACTTGTGTCAAGATCCGACACAATGGTGCGTGTGGGTTTATACTGAGGCTTGACTTTTGAACGCATTTCTCCCTGGACTTCGTTGAAGAAGGAGGGAACATAAATGCCAGCCAGTTCAGAGGCTTTCAGGAGAAAAGCCTCTTTGCTCAGACCGGCAGCCCGCGCTTCTTCGAGCAGACGGAGCAGCGCCGGCAGAGCCTCTTCGCCGTCACCGAGGAGCATGAGATCCATAAAGGGGGCCAGCGGTTCTGCGCTCAAGAGCGCTCCTCCACCGGCGATGATCAAGGGCCAGCCTGTCAGTTGCCGGCCACGATCCTGGGCACGGAGAGGAATGCCCGCAAGGTCGAGCATATAGAGCACATTGGTGTAGCAGAGTTCGTGGGTGATGGAAAAACCGAGAAGATCGAGCTTGGCCAGAGGCGTATCCGATTCCAAGGTGCACAGCGGGAGATGATGGGCTTGCAGGTATTCGCCGGTTTCTTTTTCGGGGGCCATGACCCGTTCGGCCCACCAGCGAGGGTTGGCGTTGACAATGCCGTAGAGGATTTTTTGTCCGAGATAGGACATGCCGACTTCGTAGAGATCGGGAAAGGCGAGCGCCAGATGGAGGCTAACAGCGTCTGCCTCTTTGAGACAGATACCGTCTTCAATGCCCGCAAAATGACTGGGATGACGGATAAATGGCAGGATTTCTCGCACGATAGACTCGGATTGCGTTAGTGTTTCGGCTCAGAGCAAGCCATTGAAAAGACACGTTGCGGCCTTTGCGCAAGCCCTAGGGAAGTTTGACAGCACAAGGTGTGCTCTTGGTCAAGCTGGCCAAGACCGCTTCTCGCCCGAGAGGGCGTTGTCTGGCCTGAGCGACAGGTATCGTTTTTGCATGGGCACCCTGGCGTGTGCGCACGCGTAAACAAGCGTGAGCTGTCGGTACTTGTCTTAAACGGCTGACTGTGCCAGATTGATCAAAGCAAAGAAAAAAAGCGGAAAGACGCGCTTTCCGCATAACCACAATCAGGAGGCAGCGTTGACCCTCAGGGTCGTGCTGAAACGTGATGCAGCGAAGACGATGCGTGTTTTTCTGCGTTTGTATAGTGCTTTTGGCTGTGATCGTTGTCTTGCAGGAGAGCGTGGCCTTTGTCGGAGGGGCGCCTGTGCAGCAACAGAGGACCATCGGCGGTAAAAATCCCTTAAAGCAGCCCAATTTGCGCAAAGGCAATCCGCAAACCCGTGTTTATCACAATAGATCGTGTCCCTATTTTAAGAGCAAAAGCAGCACCATTTATTTCAAATCGGCCGATGAGGCCAAATTATCTGGCTTTAGACCCTGTCCTCGTTGCGGAGGATAAAAAAACGCGAAGGAGTGATGATGCGACGTAGTGACCGAGCCATGAGCTGCACCTGGGCCTGGCAGGTAATCCAAGGCGGAGAGTACGGCGTGCTTTCCCTGGAGACCCCGGAAGGTCCCTATGGCATACCTCTTTCCTATCTTGTTGACGGGGGAAAGATCTATTTTCACTGTGCCAAAGAAGGCAGAAAAATTGCGGCACTTACGCAGAACCCCAAGGCGTCTTTTGTGGTCGTAGGCCGTACGCAGCCGGTCTATACGGACAATTTCACCACGTATTTTGAAAGCGCTATGGTGCACGGTTTTGTGACCGAGGTGACAGAGCCGGAAGAAAAAAAACGCTTGCTTAAGCTTCTTGCGGCCAAATACTTGCCAGAACAGCTCCAGCAAGCCGATCAGGCCATTGCTCATTCCCTGACGCGTACCATGGTGCTTTGTCTTGAACCGTCTGAAATATCCGGTAAAGCGAAACTGCCTAGAGATGGTTCCTGGGACTAGCTCTCACACTGCGGCTGCTTAGCTTCACTTTCGCTGCTTTGTTCGGCTTTCGTTGCCAGAGCCAGAGCCAGTGCTTTCTGACTTTCCTTGTCTGTGACTTCGCCGTCGAGTTTGGCGGCCAGGACACGGTCAAGGATTTTTTTATAGATTGGTCCTGGCTTGATGCCCATGGCCAGCAGGTCTTTGCCGCGAATGTCGGCTTTTGCCGTGCGCCATTGTGTAACGTAGCGGGAAAGATAGCGCGAAAGGGACTCATCCTTGTTGATCGCCATGATATAGACGATGGCATCAATCTCCACGTTTTGAAAAAGGGCGTAGAGCAGACTCAGTTTGGGTTTGTCGTGCTGCTGTCGGCTCCATTTCTCGGCGCGCTGACAGAGAAACTGGATTTTTGGACGCAAGGTCAGCAGATAGTCGAGATTGGCCTGCGCAATCTGCAGCAATTGCAGATTACTTTTGGTCTCGGCATAGGACAGTCCCTCATTCAAGCCCCAGAGATAGAGTATCCAGGCTTTGAGTTCTTCAGGGCGATAAAGCATCTGATACCAGGTGACGAACTGATGAATGCGGCTCAAAAGACGGCGCCTGGTCTTGGTGAGCAGACTCTTGGGCAAAACTTCCTTTAAAATGCCAAGATCGTCCAGTCTGTTGAAGCAGGCCACAGGATCGGCTTCCTGACAGATGAGCATGAATTCATGCAGCAGCCTGTGGTGCTTGAGTCGGTCGAGGACTTTGAGGTTCACGGCATTGCGGATGAGTTTTTCGGTATTCTTGCCCAAATGAAAACCATAGCGCTGTTCAAAGCGCACGGCTCTCAGACAGCGCGTGGGATCTTCCACAAAACTCAAGGTATGCAGTACGCGGATGACACCATCTTTGATGTCGCGCTGACCGCCAAAAAAATCCACCAGATGTCCTGAATCTTTGTCCAGGCGTACGGCCAAGGCATTGATGGTGAAGTCGCGGCGGGCCAGATCCATTTTCAAGGGGGAAACCTCGACGAGTGGCAGGGCTGCCGGGTGTTCATAATATTCAAGCCGTGCCGTGGCTACGTCGACTTTCTGCTCCTGCCCCTGTTCATTGGTAAAGATGACAATGGCTGTCATGAATTTTTCATGGCAACTGACGCGGCCGTGCAGCGCCTTGGCCAGATGTTCGGCAAAGAGTGCACCGTTGCCTTCCACCACAAGATCGATATCGTGGTTGGGTACCTGCAAGAGACAGTCGCGTACAAAACCGCCCACAGCATAGACGGCAAGCTGCAGGGAGCGGGCCACCTCACCGGCAGTGTTCAGAAGCTGCAGGAGCCAGGTTGGCAGGCGATCCCGCAACATTTTTTCAATGGAATAGTACTTGGGATTGCGCGGATTGTCCTGCACAGAGATTTCGGCAAAGATGTTCACCAGATCCGTACGCGTCATGATACCGATGACTTCGTTGTTTTCCACAACAGGGACCATGCGCTGATTGTTGTCAATAATGATCTTGGAGACTTCGCTCATGGGCGCATCAGGGGAAATAGTCTGAATGCGGTGCTGCATGTAGTCTTCCACGCAGGCTTCGCTGAGCTGATGATTCATGGCTCTCTGAGCGGTTTGCACATCGAGGACACCGGCCAGCCTGTGGCTGCCTGGCTGATAGACGGGAACGGATTTGAGGCCGAAATGAAACATCATTTCGTCGGCCTCACGAATCAGCGTCGTTGTCTGAACGCCAATGGGCGGTGTGGACATATAGGAACGTACGGATTTCAGATCGTTTTGCAGGTGCAGCTGACGCAGGATTGTTTCCCGCACAGCCGGCAGCAGCATGTTCCTGACCGAGGCCGAAGCCGCATAGGCGTGTCCGCCGCCGCCCAGAAGGCTACAGATGTCGCCGACATTAATGGCATCGGTTTTGCTGCGCGCGATGACCTGAATGCGATCGTCGATCTGACAGAGCACAAAAACTACCTGATGCTTGCCAGCCTCCATGAGCTGATAGGCGAGAAAGGCGCAGTCATAGGATTCTTGCATGGCAATGTCGGCAATGACCACGTCATGATCCTGTACACGGTAGGATTGACTGCTTTCAATGAGGGTGTTGAGCATCTGAATCTGCAGACCATTCAACTGCTGCATTTCAAGCTCGGCGATTTCCGTGATTTTCATGCCACACTCAGCGAGCCAGGCGGTAGCTGAAAAGTCCGAGGCCGTGGTCGAGCTATAGGTAAAAGCGCCGGTATCCTCGTAGATACCGAGCGCCATCAGGGTGGCCTCTTCAGGAGTAATGGAGATCTTTGCCGCTTTCAGCCGTTCCACAAGCAGGCTGGTTACAGCCCCGTATGAACAGTCGTAAATCAGGGCTTGAGTAAAGTCTTTGCTTGAAGGCGGATGATGATCGAAGACCTCGATGCTCAAGGCGTGTTCAAGAAGCTCTTTGACATGAGGGACACGTGAAGGCTGACGCGTATCGACGATGACAAGTTTTTGGATCGTCTGCCAGGGGATGTTGACAAGCTCAGTGAAACCGTAGAGCGCTTTATCAAGCTTTTCGTAGATGCGTTTCAGACGGTTTTCCTGAGTGCCCGGAAAAAGCAGGAGAGCGCCGGGATAGAGATGCCGTACGGCAATCATGGCCGCAAAGGCGTCAAAGTCGGCATTGGCGTGGCAGGTGACGAGAACGCTCATCGGTTTTCCATAGCTGAGCCAGGCAAACAGGCTTAGCCTCATGACCTGGCAAAGAGCAGTTTGTTGCGGGTTGAGGAAAAAGTCTTGTAGAGACAAACAGGCCTTGTCCTGTCGAAGGTCAGGCTGCGGAGTTACGGTGCACTGCCTTGCTCCCTGTTTCTTGGATGATAGCTATGGTGTAACTCGAGGAGTCTGTCCACCTGTACATGGGTGTAGATTTCAGTGGCACTGATGTCGGCATGGCCCAAGAGAACCTGCACGGATCGCAGATCAGCTCCGCCTTCCAGCAGGTGCGTGGCAAAGGAATGCCTGAAGGTATGGGGTGAAATCTCCCGTGTGATTTGACACGCAGCGGCGCAGGCTTTGACAGTTTTCCAGATATACTGTCGTGTGAGCGGCTTGCCGAAACGATTGACAAAGACCCATTTGCCCTTGGGATGAAAGGCCGGTCTGGTCTCTTCCAGATAGTTGAGCAGTTTTTTTTGAGCGAGACTGTGAATGGGCACGAAACGGGTTTTGCTGCCTTTGCCGACGATGTGAAGAATGCCACGTTGCAGGTCGAGGTCTTCCAGGGTCAGATTGCAGAGTTCAGAAACTCTGAGACCTGCAGCGTAGAGGAGTTCGAAGATGCAAGCGTCTCTGCGGCCGGCGTTTTTTGTGAGGTCAGGGCTAGACAAAAGCTGTGACATTTCTTCGCGGCTTAAGAACTCAGGCAAATGTAGAGGAATATCGGGATTTTCACAGAACTGCACGGGATTGCTGGTCAAAAGCTTGGTGTGTATGGCAAAGGCAAAATATGAGCGCAGGGCGGAAAGACGTCTTGCTTTGGTGCGCTCGCTTTGGGCATGGGCACTTTGCCAGGCGAGATAGAGAAGAATATCGTCTTCTTCCACGCTAGCGTTCTGGCGTTGACTGAAGTCGCTCTGGTCGAGGAAGTTCAGAAAATCCGTCAGATCCTGTTCATAGGCTAGACAGGAATTTTGGGCCAGACCGCGCTGGGCGAGAAGACGGTCAAGCCAGCGGGGCAGAAGCTCTCGCAAGGCTTGGAGAAGAGTTGCGCCATCCATGACTTGATGATAGCGGTATTGGCGGGTAAGGGCAAGGTCGCGGCTTGGCGAAGGAAAAAGGCGATGCGGGAAGAAGTGTTTGTGGGGCTTGGCTCCAATCTGGGCAAGGCTCAGGAAAATGTGGCTTTGGCTGCAGAGGCGGTAGCTGACCTTCCCGGTTGTGAGTCGCTCAGGCTGTCATCGTTCTATGAAACTGCACCGCAGGACTATCCTGATCAACCCTGGTTTATCAATGCTGTGCTGATGCTCTCTGTCGAAGATTCTGAACCGCCTGTTTTTCTGGCGAGACTTCTTGAACTTGAACAGAGGCTTGGCCGTGTACGCGAGGGTGTGCCACGTTTTGGACCGAGGCGTATTGATCTTGACCTGCTTCTGTTCGGAAATCGCGTGTTGACAACGCCTTTTTGCACCCTGCCGCATCCGCGGATGCTCAAGCGGGCCTTTGTCCTCTGTCCTCTGGCTGAGATTGCGCCCGAATATTTGATTTTGGGCAAAACAGCGGCTGAGTATCTTGCCCAACTGACATGGCATAGAGAAGGGTTACGAATCTTTCAGCCTTGACGCGAAGAGAAGATCTGGCTTTGTGCCGCTAAATGGCTTAGACTGATTCAGCGATAGTCGTGAAAAAAACTTGTGAGAAGGAGCGAAAACAATGGTCTGGAAAATTCTGATTTTTGCTGTGGTGGGCTATCTGCTTGTTCGGCTTTTTAAAAACGATCTTTTACACAAGCAAAAGGCGGACGAGAAGCAGGAACAGCAGGAAATGGAAGAGAAAATCGCCCAAGGAGAAATGGTCAAGGATCCTCAGTGCGGCACCTATGTTTCCAAGGACTCGGAAATTACCGTGCGCGACGGGGAAAAGGTCTACCATTTCTGCAGTTACGATTGCCGGGACAAGTTCTTGAAGGCCCTGCAGGACGGTGGACGCGAAATTCCCCCGGCCAGTGAATAGCAGAACAAAAGCCTTGCGCATGGCTTGGGACCGGTTTGCCGCGTTTTTTGCCGCAGGGCTTTTTTTGTGTCGCAGCGCCAGAGCGGCAAAGAGCGCAGTCTTTTCGTCAGCAAGGGGCAGACCCAGCACATTTTCATGAAAGTTTGAAAGGTTTTTTTTCAGATGAGGGAGAGTCCGGGAAGCGGAAAGGAAGGAGCAGGTGGTCCTCAGGCTGGTAAACCCTGACGAATTCCAGAATGGATGGAGCGCAAACGGGCCGGAACAGTCTTTGCTAGTTCTGGCCTTCTTTATTTGCCTGAGCACAATCAGGGTCTTGAAGAAAGAGGTTTTCTAAGCGAAGACACGGATGAGACCAACAAACGGGGTAGTCATGCCGGTGATGATGGATGTGTCCATACCCATGAAGACGGCAAAAGCCGAAGTGCTGGCAGCAAGGACATGGGTAATTGCGAAAACACACCCCCACGGGCGTGGGGAAGACTTTGACTGCTCTGTACACGCTGCGCGTGCAGCTTCTTGCGCCACATCTTGTGAAATTATTGATTCTTTTTTGATGAAAGCCCTTACTGAGTAAAATTTACACACTGGCTGGAGTTCACTGATTCGCACGAGCGCTCGGTAGGTGTGCTTGCAGGTATAGATTCTCCAAAGTCATAAAAAAAACAGCCACAACATCCGATTAGACGTGGAGGATGTCTTAACCAAGGAGGAACGCCTAAATCTCGGGTCATTCAGCCCCGACAGCTTGCGTAGTTTTGGGAATAAAAGCCAAGCGCATGTTAACCTGACTTCCCGAAAAATTTTCTGTGCACACACCGCACAACGGAAGGTCAACTGCTATGAGGATCTGCTCAATCGCAGAGCTTTGGCTTCAACGGGTGGGGGAGAAAGCCCGAGGTATATCCTCAGGAGACCTCTTGTCCCTGCGATTCTCTGACTGATGTTGCTCGTAATTTTTCTTCACGCTCCAAGGTTTTCTTGTTCTTGGAGCCTTTCGGGCGACCGCGACCTCGTTTGATTTGCTGAGGTTGATTGGCCATCGCCGCTTCGCGTTCCAAGGTTTTCTTGTTTTTGGAGCCTTTCGGACGACCGCGACCTCGTTTGATCGACGGAGGTTGATTGGCCATCGCCGCCTCGCGTTCCAAGGTTTTCTTATTCTTGGAACCAAGAGGGCGGCCACGACCTCGCTTTGTTAACGAGGTGTTGGCGTCGTCTTTGGTTTGCAGAGTAACACCTGTGTCTGTTGATGTTTTGGTTGTGTCTGCGGGAGCGTATACTTCTTCGACTTGAGGTGTTGTTTGACTACACTCTCGAGTGATATTTGCTATGCTAACGTTTTGACGTTTTTTCTTGGGCAAAATCGATTGAATATCTATTGGAGATGGTGTGTATTTTAGTTTTCCATCTTCTAACTTTATACTTTCTGGACAAGATATTTCAAAGCATTTATAGGTATCATTAGCTTCTTTTTGTGGTGGATCGGTTATAATACGCCTTTTATGGATAAAGCATTTCTGATTTCTCATAAATGCTAGGCGTGATCCAAAATATAAATTTGAAATCTTAAGCTTTAGTTGAATTAATTTTACTACGCAAGAAGCAATATATGATAGCAAAATATGTCCTTGAAACGTCTCTTCGGTATAGGTTCTTATCGGCAAAAGTTTAGTATAATTTTTACTAAAATCAAATATTTGTTCAGCTGCTTGTCGCTGATAATATGCAGGAAGAATTTCTTCACACGAGTAGTTACGGTTAGAAAGTATTCCAAACAAACCTTCCGTTTGTAATGCATTGAATACATCTTCGTTGGAAAGACCGTTCTTTTTTGCTCGTTTCACTAAACTTTTATATTCATCATGCATTCTGGCGCGATCTAAACCAAGATATAACCATGCTGGATTGTTTTTATTCGTACCAACCACGACTTCTTTTTTCTTTATAAACAGATAGCGATCTTCATATTTAACAAAATTTTCTTTAGCTTCTAATCTCTCGAATTCATCCTTTATCATATCTTTAAATATTTTAAAGTTTGATTTTATACGTATTACAAACCCAATTCTAGCATTATGAGATTCATCGTAAAACAAGTCAATATTTTCATCAGAATTATATCCTGCTTCTAATATACATGAGTCAATGTCAATTTCTAGTTCCTCGAGATGCAAAAAAATCCGCTTTAGCGTGGAGACATCTATTATATTCCCAGGAACTGTATAATAAAATATGGGAAGTCCTGTAGATTTTTGAACAACAAATATTAATCGAATCTCGTTGTTTAATACTCCATTATAAATATTTTTGCAGGTTAGAGAAAAGTTTATACTATTTGGTAGTCCCGTACTATCTATTAGGATATTTTTATCATTATTATAGTATTTTATTACAAAATTTATATATTCTTCCTGAAATGCCATCCTATTTTCTGGAGAACCTATTTCAGATAAAAACTCACTAATTCTTTGGCTCGTTATATTTGCGTTAGGATATAATAATTGAACTATATTGCCAGAATACCAATGAATCGCATCATAATTGGCAAAAGAGGAGAGTGAATAAAAAAGAAGCATTGCATGCAGGGTATCAAGATTTTTATATTCAATATTGTCTACAATGCTCATTATCCCAGATTTATAAAGAAACTCATTGAAAAAGTAACAGTCTCCGAAATCAACCATTCTTCTGCGACGAACCTGTTCTTGTTTCTCCTCTATCGCAACGGGTTCCTCTTTAGGGACTCCAAAATGGCATGTAACGGGATCAAAAGTGAAAATGCCCATGTCTCGATTCTCGTAGATACCAGCCTCACGGTCTATGACCCTTCCGAGATGAAAGTATTCATGGATAATTCTCTTGCCATTTCGCTTTGAGATGGCGGCTGTGGCGTACTCGTGGTTTTTACCTGAATATGAAATATACAAAATATTACCTCCAAAAATTTGTGTGCACAGAAAAGTTACTTTTATGTGCACAGTATAAATAAAGGCAATATTTTTGTCAATACTTTTTTAAAAAAGGCCTTTTTTCAAGGCTCTCCAGGCGGAATTTTTTCTTCCCGCTGATGTGCACAGAAATTTTAGCGGGAAGTCAGGGTTAATGGCAGCCGCAAGGCCAAGCAAGGTATTAAGCGTTGGATTGCCATTGGAAGAAAGGCTCTTGTAGAGCGATTTTTCGTGCAATCCGCTTTCTCGGGCGACTTCGTGTAGCCCTCCATATGCCTTGACGATATGTCGGAGCGTTATAATAAATTCGTCCAGCTTGCCTTCTTCCAGACATGCATTGAGCATGTCCGCTGCCAGCTGTGGGTCTTCCGCGTACATGTGGGCTGCGACGTCATCATAGGGAACTGCTGCCTGTATACTTTCAGTATTCATACGTTTCTCTCTTTAACATCGGCAAGGAATGTCCTCGCTTGCGCAATATCAATTGGCTGAGTTGATTTGTCTCCGGCCAGTAACAGCAGCACGATCTGCTTCCCATGCCACCCGAAATATATACGATACCTTGGTCCATATAATTTTTTGACGGGCCATCTTTCTTCGCAAAATGAGTAAACTGAGGCGCTGTGCGCTAAAAGGATTGTAATTTGCCTCGCTTTTCGCGTTCGGCACGCCTGATGGCTTCAATGCGACCAAAGAGCGGGAGATGTCGCCTGATGCGGCCAAAGAGCAGTCGTTCACAGATATAGCAGGTGAGCAGAACAAAAACATAGCCAAGGGCGATGGATGTGTGGGGGATGATATAGAGGGTGAGGCCTTCGAAGCGCTGGGCAAGCCAGGCCAGAGCAAAGGGCAGCGGCCAGAGACTGGCCAATCCAGATGCGGCCTGGGCAAAGAAATGCCGGCCGAAATGTTCATGGGCTAGAGCGTTGGTGGCGAGATAGGCTTCCTTATTGCCTTCGTGAATGGCTTGCACTGAGAGATTGTGGTAGCGGACAAGATCATCGAGATGATTGTTGGATTGTGCACTGCTCAAGGTTCTTTGTAAAAAGAAAATCAGGGCAAAGGTCACTTCGCCAAGGATGAGGCAGATGAGGGCCAGCACGGAAGATCCCAGCCAAAAACCGAGACGGGGAGAGTCTGGGCAGCGGAAAGGAAGGATCAGGAGGGCATCAAGCCAGGCTGGAAGGACCATGGTATTCCAAAAAGGATGAGCGTGAAAGTGGGCCGGAACCATCTGGTTCCGGCCATTTTTCGTGCGTTCAGGGAAAAGCTCTGCCGTTTTCCAAAGTCAGTTCGGCCACGTTACCAGAGACGCATGCCGAAAAAGCCTCGGAGGACATAGTTGATGCCGACAATAAAGGCAATGACAATAAACAGACGCTTGAGCCAGATATCGGGCAAAAAGCGTGAAGTGATGGGACCGATCCAGGACCCAACCACAATGCCGCAGAGTTCTAGTCCGATGAGTGGCCAATAGACCGGGGTGCCACTGGTCATGAAGGTCGTGATGGAGGTGACCATGCCCACGAAGACGGCAAAAGCTGAAGTGCCGGCAGCAAGGTACATGGGCAACTGTGTTATGCCCGTAAGTACAGGGACCAAGAGGAAGCCGCCGCCCACGCCCAAGAATGAGGCCACTGTGGCGACGATAAAGCCTGCGATGACCGGTACCAGCGGATTAAACGCAAAGTCCACGCCGCAGAAGGAAAATTCCACGCGGCTCAGGCTGACTTTTTTGATGGCTACGCGCGTGCCTTTGGTGCCACTTGCGCCATGGGCTTTACTGGCCTCTTCGAAGGCCTTGGCAGCAAGCGTGGATTTTTGCTTTTTGGCTCTGGCCCTTTCGGTGGTGCCATAGAGCAGATAGCAGCCTAGACCGAGCACAAAGATGCCAAAGTATCCCACATAGTCGCGGAAGGAGATTTTGCCCTGGGTTAGGATGGGGGTGAGGATTGAGCCCACAAGAGAACCTGCGCCCAACGCAATACCCAGAGGCAGCACAATGCGGCCCAAGGTCCAGTACTTGAAGGAAGAGATCAAAGAACTTGTGCCCACGAGCCATTGGTTGGAAACACGGATGGAGTCAGTCACAAGCTTGTTCATGGGCATGCCTTTGCCAAAAGAGGCGGCATAGTCTCCCAGGCCAAAGACGCTGATGTGGCCTACTGAGGCCATGACACCGCCAAAGGCGCCAACACTGGAAAAGATCCAGCCAACCCAGACCGCCCAGCAGAAGGCGAGCAGCATATTCACCTGTGGTGCACCCGGTATGCCGAGAAAGCCCTGTTCAGCGGTCAGAGTGAGCTTTCCCTCGCTTTGCGCCGAGAGGATAGCCTTTTTCAGGCGTTCATTGCTGACGGCCTGAACGTCGAAGTTCCCTTTTTGCGGAGCGTTTTGTTCTGCCTGAGCCGCAGGCGAAGAGGTATCTGCCTGCACAAAAGTCGGTTGGCTCGTAAGCAGAAGCGTTACGGTACAGAGCATCAGAAGCGTTGGAAGAAAAGGTTTTTTCATGCACACTCCTTTGGATAACAAGCGTTGTTAAGCCTTGGGACAGGACGTACAGGGAGTCTGCTCGCCGTTTTTGAAAATGATCAGAGGGCAGTTCTTGCAAATGTCGCCACCGGGGAAGGGATCTCCGGGCCTTGTGATGGAACTGTTACCGTGTTTGCCGATACGGACTTTTAAGCGTTCGACGACTTGACTGATCTGACAGCCTGGAATCATCACATTGCTTTCTCCGCGTTCGGTCTTGCCGGCATTGTAGGAGCCTGAACAGGGGGGACAGAAATTGAACATGCGTTCGTTAAAACTGTAGACTGAGCCGCCGCAGGCCGAAGAGCTCATGAAGATCTGGGGTCTGAGGGGATGGGTATCGGTCGCTGCCATATAGTCCACAGCCAGATGATAGGCCTGCAGAGAATCACAGTAGAAGTGCACGACACTGGGCTGCATGCTGGCCTTGCCGAGAGGCCCTACGCCAATGGCTTTGAGACTGCCTAAGGGCAGATGCGGTTTGGAGGCCAAAAAACGCCTGGCCTGATCTTCGTCAACACAGTACTTCATCTGGGTTTTGACTTCGTTATCGTCGATCTCGCGCCAGCCAAAACTGACCTGGGCGTTGGTACAGGCCAGTTTTTCTTTGGTGCCGAGCACGGTTTTGCCCTGCATGCGCGCGGCGATTTCCCACTGGCAGAAAGTCAGCGCTTTGACGGGTTCGACATACTGATGGGAGCGCGTAAACTCGTTGACCTCGTCATCACTGGTGAGAAAGGTAACCGCTACGGGGTGGTGATAGAGACGCAGGGCATCCATCAGGGTCTTTTCCATTGCAGCATAGTCAGGCATATCGTTGCTCCTTAGCTTGAGATGTTTGAGAGACAGAGAGAAAACGCTTGGCGCAGGGGAAGGCAGATCTAGGGAGCTTTGGGGGCTTCCGGGGCAGGCAGCTCCAGACGGGAGGTAATATTGTCACGAATCCATTTGGGATCAATCCATTCAAGTGGTGTGACTTCAATGCCAGCCACGAGAATGCCGAAATGCAGATGATCGCCAAAGGCCAGACCGGTTGTCCCTGTACGGGCAATGGTTTTTCCCTTCGTGACAATCTCCCCTTTCTGAACAAGTATTTCGTTGCAGTGCGAGTAGAGCGACATCAATCCCAGACCGTGGTCGATGACCACGAGTTTGCCGTAGATTCCCAGTTCACCGGTAAAGACCACGCGGCCATTGTTGGCTGCGGGAATTTCGGCATTGCGTACAGAGGCAAAATCAAAGCCCAGATGGAAGGATTCACCCACCTGCCGGCCTTTGTAGAAGAGAAAACGGTGATCGGCAAAACCCGCGCGAGCCGCAGAGCGTGGCAGACGCATAAAAACACCGCTCCAAAGCATGGCCTGAGCCGTATCGCGGCCGATTTCCAGAAGTTTGCGGGCATTGGCGGCGCGTTCTTGGCCATTGATGGTTAAATAGCAGTCGAGCGGATTCTGGGCATTGGGGGCTAGGTGATGGAGCTTGGCTTGAACAGTCTGAAGAAATTCGTCGGAGAGCTCAAGTTTGTCGTTTTTGAACTTGCGTTCATAGGCGAGCACATTCAGCCGGTTCTGCGTGACATTCCCAGCCAGATCCTGGGCCATGATCTGTATGGCTTTTTTGAAATCCTGGGCTGTCATGGAATAGGGAAAGGGGAAAAAGCAGATATAGCTGCCGTCTTTTTGCAGAGAGGCGGGAATAAAGAAGGAGTCAAGCATGATGCCTGTTTTTTGGACTTCTTCGTCGACTTCGTAGCGTACCACCGCAGCACCACCTCGGCGCACGTTGGGGGCTCCGGTTTTTAAGGAGATATAGGGCGGTTTGGCGTCGAAGCGGAAGGGCAGAAGTTCTGTGCGTGTGTTCCCTTGGCCAAAGCCTGCCTTAGACCCATCGGTGGCCTTGATTTCTAAATCCAGGGCGCCTTCGTGTAATTGGGCATCCTTGAAGGATACTTCCACGTTTTGCTCTGGCTCAATTTGCGTGAATTCTTTTTTGAAAATCGGGGTGACGACATTGTTTTTGCGGATGCCGACCTGGACCTGGCGAATGCCCGAAGGATCCTTGAGCTGAATGGCCAGAACCGCATTTTGCGAGATGCGTCCGCTATTGTTGGGCAGAATGATTTCTGGGCCATCGAGATCCTTGAAAAACGTGTATCCACCAAAAATGAGTACAAAAAGAATAGAAAGGAAAAAACTGGTGGAACAGATGGTTCGAAAGCGCATCAAATACTCCTTGCGCAGGTGCCTGAAGAGAAAAGAAAACAGGCTTCTAACTTTTTTCAGGAAAAGGATGAGCCAATATGACAGAAAAATAGCAGAAATGACAATGCCCAACCAGGCATTTTTTTTATGCGGAAGGAAGCCAACGGCCTTTTATGGCTGATGCTGGTGTTTTGTCCTGTTGGCCGAGCTTTCTTCCTCAGTCTTATTCAGTTCTTCGCTGAAAAAGGAAGCCAGAGCCTCACGCAGGCGTTTGTGGATAAGGACCCGTTCTTTGTGGCTGACCGACAGACACAGTTCTGAAAGTTCCTTGGCAAGACTTTCAGGGCACGGTGCCATGAGCGCCCCCATGTCAGCTTCGGGGATGAACAGGCTTCGGCTTTGGGCTCGCAGGTAGCCAGTCAGCACATCGGCGTGGAGCCGGTGATCATTGAGAGTATCTTTGCCGGCTGTGATCACCAGCAGGGGGGGTGTGAAGTTCTGAAAGGAACTGGGGGAAAAGAGCATGCCGAAAGCCGGAGAGACAATGGCCAGGGCCTTGATGCGAGGGTCTTTGAGATGCTTTTTTAAGGGAAATTCCCGGCAGATGGCATTGACTTTTTCGCGTGACCAGGGATTGCAGTAGAGATCTTTTTTGCCGGCTTGAGAACAGTAGTCTGGCCAGGAAATGCAGTTGGGCAGTGCGCCTCCGAGTAACAGTGCCGTGGTGCCGCCCGAGCCGAAACCGACGAGACCGATTTTGCGGCTGTCAATGACAGAAGCGAGCAATTTGTGCTTGGGCAATTCGTCGATGAGTCGACTGATATCTCGGGCGCGGCCCCTGAACTGTTCCCAGGTAAAGAGCCGTTGCATATTGTCCATGCAGTCGAAGGTATGTGTGGGGGCAGCCACCACATAGCCTTGGGACGCAAGCCAGGAACAGGTATCATGGTAGGAAAAGCGTGTTCCTGGGGAAGGGTGGGAAACAATCAGCAAAGGAAATTGACCGTCGCAGGGTTTGCCCTCGCGTGCGGCCATGATCGTGTAGGGGGCGTAGTTTAGTTCCCGCGGATTGCGAACACTGGGATACCAGACATTGACATCAAGGCGGAGATGTTCGTTAAGATAAGAAAAACCGAGAGTGAGAAAACCGACTTTGAAGTCATCAAGGGCCTTGACCTGTACGGGAAAAAGCAGACAGAGCGTCAGGAAGACGATTGCGCATAACAGTGACAGGCGGAATAGCCCGGAGTAGCAGAAGCGTTTGGGAAAGGAAGAAGCAGTAGGTTCCATCGCTTGTGCCTGAGTGACCTTTACGCTACAAGATGGTTTTAGGAGGAACTATGGAGTGGCTGGCGTGGTTTTTGGACTTTGTTTTGCACATTGATGTGCATTTGACAAGCTTCATCGTGCAGTACGGCGTGTGGGTCTACGCCTTTCTCTTTGTCATTGTGTTTTGTGAGACCGGCCTTGTTGTGACCCCCTTTTTGCCAGGCGATTCTCTCCTTTTCGCCTCTGGCGTTGCAGCCGGCAGCGGTCTCTGTGATCCTGTCCTGATCTATTTCGTGCTGCTCTTTGCCGGAATTGCTGGGGATGCCTGTAATTACGCCATTGGCCGCAAGGTTGGACCTGTGATTTTTCAGCGTGAAAGCCGTTTTATCAAGAAGGCGTATTTGCTCAAAGCCCATGCCTTTTATGAGCGACACGGCGGCAAGGCCATCATCCTGGCTCGCTTCATTCCCATTGTGCGCACCTTTGCGCCTTTTGTGGCGGGTATCGCTCTGATGCAGCCGGTGAAATTTCTGCTTTTTAATATCACGGGCTGCCTGCTCTGGGTGAGCTCGCTGGTGGCTGCCGGCTATTTTCTGGGCAGTCTGACCTGGGTGAAAACGCATTTTTCCCTGATAGTCTATGCCATTATCGCTGTCTCCCTCTTACCCCTGCTGATTGGTACTGTGCGCAGCCGTCTCAAGCACAAAGTCTGATTGGCGGCGCTTGCTCTCCACAAAAGACATTTGGGCCTGTTGTCTGTTCGTTTCCAGAGGCGTCCTTTGGCTTTACCCCGTTTTTTGACAGGATCAGAGGTCAGCACCTAGCCGACAGAGAGCGGCCGGATTGCGCCAGGGAAGAATCTGTCCTGCCATTTAGCGGCTGATGATACCGGCAACTGAGCCTGCGCCAAGTTCCTCGTTTTTGCCCTCCCCGTCTTTTTCTCCTTCCTTTTCGAGCGTTTTTTCCACCGTTTGGCCGTTTTCCTCCTTGTTTTTCTTGCTTTCTGGATAGGCTATGCGCTGATGGAAGAGGCCGGTCAAGATGCGTTGAAAATTCTCACTTAAATAATGCAGATCCTTGAAGGTCAGTTCACTTTCGTCGAGTTGTCCTTCGGCGAAAATGCCTTTGACGATCTTATCGATATGACTTTTGATGCGGGCTGGAACGGGGTCGGTGAGGGTGCGGCTGCTGGCTTCCACGGAGTCCGCCAGCATGATGATGGCTGATTCCTTGGTCTGCGGACGTGGACCAAGATAGCTAAATTCGGATTCTGAGGTATTTTCTCCCTGTTTGAGGGCCTTTTGATAGAAATATTGCATGATGCGCGTGCCGTGGTGCTGCTGAATAATATCACAAATCTCTTGTCCCAGGCCGTGTTCCTTGGCCAATTCCACACCTTTTTTGACGTGTGAGAGCAGAATCAGGGCACTCATTGAGGGGGCAAGCTTGTCATGTCTGTTGGGCCCGCCAAACTGATTTTCGATGAAATAGGCCGGGTAGGTCAGCTTGCCGATGTCGTGATAGAGAGCCGCCACTTTGCAGAGCAGGCTGTTGGCTCCTATTGCCTTGGCGCCAGCTTCGACCATATTGGCCACAATCAGGCTGTGATGATAGGTCCCAGGCGCCTGCACCATGAGCTGCTGCATCAGGGGTTGTTCAAGACTCATCAGTTCCATGAGGCGGAAACGCGTGGAATAATCGAAAATCAGCTCGAGAATGGGACTGACGGCAAAGAGAATGAAGATGGTCAGGAAACTGTTGACAATGGTGGCAATGATCTGCGGCAGGAGCGTTTCGGTAGGCAATTGCGATAAAAGGGAGACGCCGAGCCAGATCAGAAT
The DNA here is from genome assembly GCA_024699605.1 of Desulfovibrio sp. Taxonomy (GTDB): domain Bacteria; phylum Desulfobacterota; class Desulfovibrionia; order Desulfovibrionales; family Desulfovibrionaceae; genus Desulfovibrio. The sequence continues at coordinate 28,971 of JAILPJ010000011.1, forward strand.
CTGCCCGATCGTGAAGGGGAATATGGTCCAGGCGGTATCCTGGCGGCTGTAGGAAGAGACGACAAGCCAGGTGAAGAGCATGCTGCCCAGAAAGTAAAAGATGAAGATCTGCCAGGTGGTGTGCAGAAGCAAGGTTGCGAAGAAGGCGCAGAGCAAACCCATGGTACAATAGCGTCGCGCGGCGAAAATCGTCGACGTCAGCCCCACGGCACTGGCCACAGGAAACATGGTTGAAAGCACCGGCAGATAGCGCAGATCAGTATGCAGGGCCAGGAGATAACAACCAAGGGCGCAGAGCCCTGTGAGCAAAAGCAGCAGGGAGAGCAGGTAGACGTCTTTGGCGAGAAGAGGGCTGCCTGGCTTGCCGCTGGGGGCGACAAAGAAGCCCAGGGCAAGACACAGCGCACAGAGAAACGAGCCGCAGGTTTTGTCCCAGGCGATGAGATTTTCCGAGGAGCGATAAAAAGCCTGTAATTTGATGAATTGCTCGTGCGTGACTCGCTCGGATTTGCGGACAATGCTTTCGCCGCGTTGAATGTGGTAGAGCACGGGCTCTACGGAAGTGCGGAGTTCTTCCTCTTTGCGCTTGGTGGCCTCTTGGTTGAGGGAGAGCGAGGCCGGAGGCAGTGTGGTGGATAACAGGACGTTGAGGGCCCGGCGCGACTGAGGATTGAGACGGGTGTCCTGACGCAGTTTAACGGAAATTTCCGCCAGCATGGAGTGGACATCGGGTAACGAGGAGAGCTCTGGCCGCAGTATATCGCGGTCGGCATCGAGGTCGTGAATCAGAATGCCTGAACGGCCCACATGCGATTGCCGGATGTCACTGACCAGACCAAGGGACATTTTCTGCAAGATAAACGGCAAGATACTTTTTAACAGCACATCTTGCACTTCCGGCCGGGCGAGCTCAGGCAGGATTTCTTCGGAAATGGTGGGTGTCAGATTGTCCTTGAGTTCTTCAAGCTGTTTGCGCTCTTCGTCGGTATGTGAATTCGGGTCGTTGTTCAAAATGCGCATCGTGCTGACCAGCTTTTCCTGAAACTTGAGGTACGGCGTGATGGTCAGATCATAGACTGGCGGTTGCAGGCGCAAGGCTTTTTCCAGACGTTCCTGTGTGCCCTTGAAATCTTCCACGAAGAGATCTTTGTCGGCTACGACGTCAGTCTGGGCAATGTCGCCTTCGAGAAAAAGTTTGTTGCTTGTCTGAAAATTGACTCCGGCCAGCACAGAAAGCAGCAAAAGTGTGGCGATGAGCAGTGTCAGTGCCCAGCCACAGCGGTGGTGACTTTTGAGAACGTGATAGAGACTGATGAGTCTAGCTTTTCGATTGTCTGTTTTCGGCAATGTCATAGGCGTTGACTATCTCTCCCACCAGCTGATGTCTCACCACATCTTCTTTGCTGAAGGTGTGAAAGGCAATGGCAGGAATTTTGGCAAGAATACTGCGTGCGTGCACGAGGCCTGACATACGCGGCACGCCTGGTCGTTCACTGGGCAGGTCAATCTGCGTACAGTCGCCAGTGATGATCATACGGGAACCAAAACCCATACGTGTTAGAAACATTTTCATCTGTTCGCAGGTGGTATTCTGCGCTTCGTCGAGGATGATGCAGGAATCGTTGAGCGTTCTGCCTCGCATAAAGGCCAGAGGCGCAATTTCGATGCTGCCAAGTTCACTCAAAGCCGTGACCTTGGCAACGGGCAGCATGTCGTAAAGAGCGTCATAGAGGGGACGCAGATAGGGATTGATTTTTTCAATAAGATCGCCGGGAAGAAAACCGAGTTTTTCTCCGGCCTCTACGGCAGGACGTGTCAGAATGATCTTTTTAATGGCATGGATTGAGAGAAGGTGAACGGCATAGGCTACAGCCAGGTAGGTTTTGCCGGTGCCGGCCGGACCCGTGGCAAAGACAATTTCATGACTTTTGAGCAGTTCAAGATAGGTCTTTTGGGCGGCATTGCGGGCGAGCACGAGTTTCTTAGGCGTTTCGACCTGCGGCAGCTGCTCTTTGGCCCCAGAGATTGGGGCAAGACTGTCGGTCGAAGCGTTCTTTCTATTGGCAGGCCAGGCTGGACGACGTTCAGCGCGCTTTTCCGTTTTCTCCGTTTTTGACGTTTTGCGGCTCGTGTCTGAGAGCAGATCCTCAGAAAGAGCTCGCCGGCGTTTGAGAAGGTCCGTTCGCAGCGGCGAGAATTCCGGATCTTTGTCCATTTCGGCGGCATTTTGCAGCAGCAGATTCAGATGCCCTTCAAGGGTTTGGCAGTCTATGCCCAGCCCCTCCTTGAGTTCGTCATAGAGTGTACAGAAGAGACGGACAAGGCAATTCTCAACGTTCTGATCCTGGCTTTCGATGCACAGGGAGCTGCCGCGATTGAAAATACGGGCGCCGCTTGCCCTTGACAGAATCTGCAGATGCAGATTCTGCGGGCCGAAAAGCTGAGCTGCGAGCTTGGGGTCTTCAAAGATCAGTCGTTCCATGCAAAATGCGTTTGCCTCTCGAACGTCGTTATTTTGAAGATTCAACCTTTATCGTATGCACCAAAAACTGGCAAGCACGCTTTTGGCCTTGTCAGCCAGGCCGGCCTGGAAAAGGCCGAAGTGACTATGAGGGTAGCAAAAAAATATTGGAATTGAAACTCTTTTTTTATCGCTTTTTGCTGTCCTAAGACTGGACTTGGTCTGAGGAGCTCATAGCAATGCTTGCCGAGGAGCTGATGGGCTCTACATTTTTTGTCTTGTACTTGGTTCCAGACAGCGTAAGAGTTCCAGGAGTTTTTCATTTTCCTTGGGAGTATTTTCAAAAGACTGCTTGTGACGTTCTGGATCAGCGCTGAGCATGTGTAGCAGATGGTCGGCGCTCGTGCGTCGCTGCATATCTGTGGCGGCATCAGGCGTGCTCAGAGGAATACAATCGTCGTGTGTCTTGGCTTGCTCTGAGCTTTGGCCAAGCAGGGCCTCGCTGACAAAAATTGGCCGCTGGTTTCTCAGGGCCAGGGTAATGGCGTCAGACGGGCGGCAGTCGATGCGCAGACGTTTTGTTCCTCGATGGATTTCCAGAACGGCATAGTACATGCCGTCAGAGAAATCGGTGATTTCCACGTGCGCCAGTTGTGCGTGCAGACCTTTGAGGCAGAGCAGCAAAAGATCATGGGTCAGTGGGCGAGGCAGTTTTTCCGGCCGCATCACCAAGGACAGCGCCATACTTTCCATACTGCCCAGTTCCAGTCTCAATTCGCGCAGACCTTCTACTTCCTGCAAAACAATGGTGTGTCTGTCGCTTGTCTTTTCGGCATTGACGATCAAACCTTTAAACATCATTTCGGTCATTGGCGGTCTCCCTGCGGGCGAAAAGGCAATGACTGCCGGCTTCGGTGATCTGCGCCAGAACAAGCTCTCCTGTGCGGGGGGCTTCCTGGTCAAAGGCCACATGCACCAGCGTACCGTACGGATCGCGTCCTTGCCAGGCGTATCCTGGTCTGGTCCAGCGCCTGCTCTGACTTTCGAGCAGCACGAGGGTGCTTGTGCCCACACGTTGTTTCAGCAGATGTTTCTGCAGTTCGTCCTGCAGCGTCTGCACACGCAAAAGACGGGCGTGTTGAAGCTCTTTGGGGATTTTATCAAAGAAGTTCGTGGCTCGGGTTCCGGGGCGATCTGAGTAGCAGAAGGAAAAACTTGAAAGGAACTGGCATTCTTCCATCAGGGAAAGGGTCTCTGCTAGATCCTCCTCCGTCTCGCCGGGAAAACCGACAATCAGGTCTGTCGTCAGCGCTAAATCGGGCCTAATTTGGCGCAGCCTGCTCACAAGTTCGCTATACTCTTGTCGATTATATCCCCGCCCCATACGGGCCAGCACGCGCGATGAGCCGGACTGCAGCGGCAGATGCAGCTGCGGACAAAGGGTGGATAAGCTGCCAAAAGCCATCAGGTCTTCCTCACGCATATCCTTGGGATGGGGACTTGTGTAGCGCAGTCGTTTCAGGCCTGGAAGCTGGGCTATTTCCCGAAGGAGTTCTGCAAAGCTGGGAAAAACTTCTCCTTTGGCGCGTGCCGCCTGAGCATGTTTGTCACAACCGTAGGCATTGACATTTTGTCCCAAGAGCGTGATTTCACTGGCGCCCAGAGCGATTTTTCGACGGCATTCAGCGACTATGGCCGAAAAAGCACGCGACTTCTGCCGTCCTCTGGTGAAGGGAACTATGCAGTAGGTGCAAAAATTGTCGCAGCCCTGCATGATGTTGACATAGGCTGCGGGGCCCACCGGCAGGGCCAAGCCTTCTTCGCGTTCCTCATAACTATGCGTGAAGTCAAGAAGAGATATCTTAAGCCTTGGTTCAGCCAGCAGTTCGTCCACAAGCGTCGGGATCCTGGGCAAAGCGTCAGGGCCGGCCACAAGACGCAGGTGAGGAGAAAGCGCAAAAAAATCCTCTCCCAGCTGCTGGGCGACGCAGCCAAGAACAGCGACAAAGTCCGGTGGATTGTTTTTTCTTTCACTGAGGAGCTGTTGAATACTGCTGCGAACTTTTTGTTCAGGCTTTTCACGTACTGAACAGGTGTTCAGAAAGATGCACTGGGCCTCTGACAGGGCAGCTTTTTGATGCCCGTGTGCCAGCAGCACTTGTCCAAGCCAGTCTGAATCGTTGACATTCATCTGGCAGCCAAAGGTGATGATCTGAAAAGTGGCCATTACTGTTTGATATTTGAACCTGGATTGAAGACAGGGGCACTCTCATCGCTTTCCACGTCCATCTCCAGCTCATTAAGCTGTTCTTCAAGCCATTCAACGAAAGCCTGTGCTGTTTGTGCATTGAGCAGCAGACGATTGCTGATGTTACGGACGACGTAGTGAACATTGGTTTGGGGGATCATTTCGTGCTGCAGGCTGCCGTCTGGCGAGACTATCTGCTCGCTGTATTCGGGAAATTTTTCACTCTCCGTATAGAAGTTGATTTCGATTTCGCCTTGGCCGTTGATGCCTCCCCAGACACCGTGAACCGGGTTCAGGTGCGCACCAGGATCCAAATGGTAAATATAGCGAATTTTTTGCGGCAGATCATTTCGCTTTTTCATAATCATCCTCATGGAGACCACGTGTCGTAAGTGGCTTTTTGTGTGCTGCGTTCCGGGATCTTGCTCGTGATTTTGCTGTGGATGGCCTTAGAGAGCGGAAATACTTCAGCTTTTTTTGTAGACGTTTTGTCAGTGTTTTTCAATGCTTTTTTGTGAGATGGTTTTGCTTTCTGTCTGCTTTTTGCCCAGGATTTTTTTATCAATCCCTTGACCAGGCCTTGGCTCTTTGTATATTCAGGACACAAGCAAGTCTCTGGCCCCTTGCTTGAGATCTTTGCTTTTTTTGATCAAAAACGAAACGAAAAAACAGAAGGAGGCGGCCAATCCTCCATGGTTTTGCCATGGTCTGTGCCGTGAGCTGATGGACAACGTGGAAATCAACGTTATCGAGGAATATCCGGTCTTTGATCTCGAAGCCTTTCTCGAAATGAGTCATGAGACGCGGGTCGGCGGAGCCACTTTGGAACGTCTTGAACAGCTGTGGGAAGCTTGGAGCCGGGAACTGTCGGTCCGCCAGATTCAGGTGGGGAAAATTTCCTATCTTGCCGTCTGGCTGCCGAAAAGCTGTGAAGCCGAGGTCGAGCGCGTATGGCAGAATTCGGCCTCCGAAGGTTTTCTGGTGAACAATCTTGCCCAGTTCCTTTGTATGTCTGCCGTGGGCAATCTTCTGCCCGAGGTGGAAACATCAGGCTGTGCGCCGTCACCCAGACCCACAGAGAAACTGCGCAAGGTCCTCGAAGAGCTCGGACTTCCCTACAAAAGCCCTACGTCCTCTCTGCTTTCCCTGCCATATGCTGTGGTCACCCATTATCCCTATCGCGGCGGCTGTGAAATCTGTCACTTGCAGGATCACTGCCCCAAGGGCCAGGGGCGGGCCGAAGACGCCAGTATTGTTTTGCCGGGTTTTCAAAGCCCGGAAGCGTAACTCAGCTGCGGATTTTGTGAGGTTCTATGTCCCAGGGTCAAACGTCTTCTTCTCCGTGCTTAGGGGATGCCCTTGGCCGTAGTATTCATTATCTGCGTCTTTCTGTGACTGATCGCTGCAATTTGCGCTGCACCTATTGCCAGAGTAATGCTGTTCACGAATTTATTCCGCACGAGCATATTCTTCATTATGAAGAAATACTGCGTTTTGTGAACATTGTGCACAGGCTGGGCATTGAAAAAGTGCGTCTGACAGGCGGAGAGCCGTTTGTGCGCAAAGGCTGCGCTGATTTTCTCTTCAGGCTAAGGCAGCAATTTCCGTCACTGGATATTCGTATCACCAGTAACGGGACCTTGCTCGAAGAACATGCCGCCTTGCTCAAACGGATCCGTGTGGGGGCCGTGAATCTTTCCCTTGACAGCTTTGACGCCGCAACCTTTGCGTCCATCACTGGTCGCAATTTTCTGCCGCAGGTGCTCAACGCCCTGGAAAAACTGCTCGCAGAGGGTGTTTCGGTGAAAATCAATGCCGTTGCCCTGCGAGGCATTACCGAGCGCGAAATCGACAATTTTCTTGCCTTTGCCAACACCTATGGGGTGGATATCCGTTTTATCGAATTTATGCCCATGGGAAGCTCCACGCTCTGGAATAAACAGCTGTTTTGTCCGGTCTCAGAATTGCTCACCCTGATTGGCCAGCGCGTTGAACTGCGTCCCTCTCCGTCCGATGAGCGTTTCGGCGGACCAGCACGGATGTTCAGCATGACTGGCAAAAAAGGACGCATAGGCGTTATTTCCCCTCTTTCCAATCATTTTTGTCACACATGCAACCGTCTGCGCCTGACCAGTGAAGGAGCCATTCGCTTGTGTCTTTTTGACGACCAGGAATACGCTCTGCGTCCCATGCTGCGTGACCCGGCAGTGGAAGACGCGGAAATTGCGGCGTATCTGCGTCGTCTTTGCCAGACGAAGCCTTTGGGCTATGACAGACTGAGGGCCAAAAAGGAAACGGCTGTGGCGCACAGTGTGATGTCAGGTATTGGAGGATAGTGTGATTGCCTTGCTCGAAGGTCGCCTCAGTGAAGTGTACGACAATATCTGTCTTGTGATGACAAAGGGAGGTGTGGGATATGCGGTTGCGGTTCCGGCGCACACCAGGGCTTCTCTGCCCGGGCGCGGCGAAGAGCTGCGCCTCTACACTTCTCTGGTGGTACGCGAAGACGCCCTTGAGCTCTTTGGTTTTGCCACGTTTGAAGAACGTCAAACCTTTGAGCTCTTGGTGACCATATCGAAAATTGGCGCCAAGACGGCACTGGCCGTGCTCTCCATTTTTCGCCCCAAGGATCTTGAACGCATCGTGGCTGACGACGATCCTTTGGTGCTCACCCAGGTTCCTGGCATTGGCAAAAAAACCGCACAGCATGTTTTTCTCGAACTGAAGGACAAACTGAAAAATTTGGGCACACCGCTGGATACGGCAGAGAGCCCCGGCAAAGGCCAGACATTGCGCAGTGTCTTGGATGGTCTGACATCCCTTGGTTATGCCGAATCTGAGAGCTATCCCGTCGTGCGCGAGATTCTTGCCGAAAACTCGGATCTGGAGGTTTCCGAGCTTTTGAAGCGTGCTTTGAAAGCTCTGTCCAAATAAATTCCGCTTCTTCACCGAAAACGAATCTGAACAAAGCATGGAGGCAGCGTTTTTCCCCGGGCATGCTGCGCCAATCTGTCGTTGGCGCAAGACTTGGGATGGCACGCTGAAAAGAGTTGATGAGTCAGGAAGAGCTTGAGGCAAGCCCGCTGGAGGCTGCTGTCGCTGAAGAGACTGTGCGTCCCCGGCGGCTGGAAGACTTTATTGGGCAAAACGAACTGCGCGAGAATCTGCGTGTCTATATCGATGCGGCCAAAGAACGAGGCAAAGCCTTGGATCATACGCTGTTTTACGGCAATCCAGGACTTGGCAAAACGACACTGGCGCAGATTATGGCCCAGGAACTCGGCGTGAATTTGGTGGTCACATCGGGCCCGGTTCTGGAGCGCAGCGGCGATCTCGCCGCCATTCTGACCAAGCTGGAAGCCCGTGACCTGCTTTTTGTGGATGAAATCCATCGCATGCCCATTGCCGTGGAAGAAATTCTCTATCCTGCCATGGAGGATTTTCATCTGGATATCATCTGTGGCCAGGGTCCTGCGGCCAGGACAGTGACCATTGATCTGGCTCCCTTTACCTTAGTTGGCGCCACCACGCGTATGGGCCTGATCTCATCTCCCTTGCGTGACCGTTTCGGCATAGTGCACAGACTCGATTTTTATTCGCCAGAGGATCTTGCCCGCGTTGTGCAGCGTACAGCCCGTATTCTTGGGGTGAGTATTACCGCGGAAGGGGCTCTTGAAATCGGACGCAGAGCGCGGGGGACACCGCGTATCGCCAATCGTCTGCTGCGGAGAGTGCGGGACTTTGCCCTTGTGCACGGAAGCCGCGGGGTAACGCAGGAGCAGGCGGCCGAAGCGCTGGCCCGTATGGATGTCGATACTTCGGGTCTTGATGTCATGGATCGCAAGATTCTCTCTGTGATGATTGATCATTACGCTGGCGGGCCTGTGGGACTCAAGACACTTGCCGCTGCCTGTTCGGAAGACGTCAGAACCATTGAAGAGATCTACGAGCCCTACCTGATTCAGTGCGGCTTTTTGAAACGTACGCCACGAGGACGCATGGTTACGGAAAAGGCCTGGCAGCATTTGCAGGCTGGAGTCGCTGGCGGCTAAATTGGCCAGAAATGGGCCAAAACAGCCGAAAAAAAATTTTTTTGGCGTAAACGAAAAAAAGTGCTTGACGGGGAGGAGAAAAAAGCGCATATCTCCGTGTCGCGCCAAGTGCAAGCGAGGCCGTGGGAACTGAGAGTATTTGCCAAAGAAATTTTCTGACGAAAAAAACTTTTGGGAAATGAAAAAAAGTTCT
>JAILPJ010000024.1 GCA_024699605.1 Desulfovibrio sp.
CAACTGAAACAGAGTATGCGGAGCAAAGGGGCCAAAGGCTGCGAACTTGTAGCAATCTTTAATCCGGCGTCTGAAAACCGGCTTCTCATGCGGTCCTTTTCATATTTCGGCTTAGTCGAAAGTCGAGCAGGTAAAAATAAGATATTTCTCCGGGAGAATTCACAGCGCCTGTGACGCATCTATGTGCTCTGTATGCCGCTACTATGGGTACTTTCACCGAAAATGGCAACGGAAATTTTGGAACGGCAAAGTCTCGGGCCATGAGTAGGAGGAGTAAAGGAAGTGGACCTACCGCCTTTTTGATTTGTGGTTTTGAGCTATGAGCGGACTGGTCCTGTAGATGCTTGGAAACGTGGTATCCGTACATGGGACTAATCCGTCCTTTTGCCATCAGTTTTTTAAAAAAATTACTGATTCACTTGACAAAGACTTCAAAATAGGTAATTTTACAAATGCCTTTTTTCATTTTTCACATAAAAATGGAGTTTTTGTCATGATGAATCAAAATGCCAATGAATCTGCTTACTGGTTACAGTTTTATATTGGATTACATCCTGATAAACCAATTGAAGAATTGCAAGAATTGGCGTTAAAAGCCCAGCAAGCAGCAATGAAGAACTGGAAGAAAATGCAGGATTTTGACCCAGAAGAGGATAATACTTTTTCAACTTCAGCAATACCTGTTTCTCAAAATCAGCCACTAGCTCTTGATACAGAAACAAGTAAAAATAGAGATTTTTATATTTTCTTTAAGCGTGATATGCTGTTAACTCAAAATCAAGATGAAATTAATGCTGCATTAAATGAAGATGAAGAAAAGTTAAAATGTTGTATATGTGGTAAGAAATTTCCAAATCTTAAAAATCATTTAAGAAAAGTACATCAAGTTAGTGCTGAAGATTATAATAAAGCTTGTAATTACCCTGTAGGAACTGATTTGAGATCAAAAAAATTAATTGCTTCTACTAAGGCTAGAGTAGACCTCGCTAAAGCTACGAGAGAAGAACATAAAGAAATAAATGCAGAAAGAAGGGCTCAAAGAAAAGCTGAAAGAGAAGCCGCTAAGAAAAATCAAGAAGATTCAGTTATAATTTAATTTTTTATAGTCATAAATAAATAAGGGATCTATTGAAACAATAGATCCCTTATTTGTGCGTGCGTAGCGTATGCGCCGCTTTTCCTCTTTCGGCGTAGTCGAAAGTGGTTGTAAATCATACCTTCTGTCAGGCAACGTCAGAATCCGTAAGCTTACCGTTTACTCCTTGGCTTATACCGTCCTAAGGCTTAGGAAGCCTGCGGCTGACAGTTATTCTCCGTTTGAGGAACACTATGCAGCTTTGGTGGCCGATCATCCTCATTGTTTGTTCCAATATTCTCTATCAGCTCTGTGCGAAACTGGCTCCAGCCAAAATTCACCCCATGGCCGGCTTAACCGTAACCTATGCGGTTTCGTTTCTGGTCAGTGCTCTCGCTTTTTTTCTCCTTGCGCCTAAATCCTCTCTGCTTGCCCAGTATCGCCATCTGAATGCTTCCTATGTGCTCTTTGGGCTGGCTCTGGTTGGCCTTGAGGCCGGCTGTATCTATATGTACAAGGCCGGTTGGCCCATCAGTGTTGGCCAACTTGTGCACAGCGCAATCCTCGCCGTCTGTCTCGTGCTCATTGGCGCCTGCTTTTTTCATGAGGAGCTTTCCGCAAGCAGACTTTTGGGTATTGTGCTGATCTTTTGCGGCATTTTCCTTGTGAATCGCTAAGTGCCTTGTCTTGCGCAAGAAACACTCTCCCCAAGGTCTGTCAGTGACGGACTTATGCCACGTGCGAGAGACAGGAGGTGGCTCTTACAAGGAGTCTTCCCACATCCAAGGCTTTGCGTGCGTGATTGGGCTTGTGTGTGCAGGCAGGACCAAGAAGAGAGCCTTTTGCAAGGATGGCATCGACAGAGATCCCAAGGCTTGATTTGACATGAAAAAGCTTAGGCATCAAAGACCTGCAAGAGCACGCAAGAAAGCTTTGCCTGTCACATCCTTCTGCCTTGGTTGAGTCTTAGAGCTTGCAAAACCGATAAGCCTGCACGTCTTTCTTTGCTCATATGAGTTCATGGTTTTGGCTCTGATACGCTCTTTGACACGACCAAGGCCAGTTTTCTCTTTGTTTGAAAGCTCTTGGCAATGCTCTTGCTTGATCCTCCCGACCTCTCTGCGCCTATGGCGCAGTTATCAGTATGGCAATGGCCAATCCGTAACCTTTGTCAGCTATCGGTAGGTATCGTGTGCTGTGTTGCCGCAAAAGGCTCGACAATAGTTGAAAACACAGGCCATCAAAGGCATTTTCTCAGATTTTGTCTGGCTTTTTCAAAAAGCAAAACTGCCATTTTTCTCTTTGAAAAGAGGAAACCACGGTCAACGTCAAGAAAACATGGCACGGTTTGCGGACCCACGGCCTCGTTTGCTACCTCAAAGCCAGACAGCGGCGAGACGCGTTCGTTAGACCATGCCTATGCCCTCTAAGCCGCCAAGGTATTGGCTTTTGTCGATTGCAAGAAGGGGCATTGTGTGCTATGGGAGCGTAGCCCATGCGCCATGCAAGCTTTTGTCAGCAGGCTTTCCTTTTGGCCCTTGTCTGACGTTCTGTTTTTGCCAAGCCATTGTTGGCTGAGGCCTAAACGCACAGAGCCTTGGGCGTTACGTGTGCACCCAAACAGGATCTGCAAGGATTTGCCCAAGATCTTGCCCTGCCGTTGCTTTTGACCGCAAGGCCAAGACGCCAAGTTCTCAACGCGTGCACCATGGACTGTCTCAAACCTCAAATGACCTAGGGGAGAATGCCTATGAAAACTTCGCTCAAAGGCCTCTTGCTCGCGGCAGCACTCTTTTGTGTTGCCCTGGGCGGATTGTCTTGCCAGGCCCAAGCCGCTGAGAAATACGTTGTGGCCAGCGATTGCACCTGGCCGCCTTTTGAACTCTTGGATGAAAATAAACAGCCCACGGGCTATTCCGTGGAATTTCTCAAAGCCGTAGCCAAAGCGGCGGGCTTTGAGGTGGAAAACCGCAATATCGCCTGGGATGGTATTTTTGGCGGCGTGGCCACAGGCCAGTACGATATCGTGGCTTCCTCCACAACCATCACTGATGAGCGCAAAAAGCAATTCGACTTTTCTGACCCCTATTTTGAAATTGTCCAGGCCGTGATTTTGCCGGCTGGCAAAAGCATCAAGAGCCTCAAGGAATTGCAGGGTCTGAAGGTTGGCGGTCAGATTGCCACCACCGGTATCTTTGTGGTGCGCGATGCCAAGGTCGGCGCCGACATTAAGGAATACGACGACGTGGGTCTGGCCATTCAGGATCTGGTCGGCGGACGCATTGATGCGGTGATTTGTGACGAGCCTGTGGCCAAGTACTATGCCAATAAGAAGCAGGACTACAAGGGCAAGATCCAGCTCAGCCTGAGAAGCCAGGAAAAGGAATACTTCGGCTTCACCATCAAGAAGGGCCGCAAGGACCTTTTGGAAAAGCTCAACCGCGGCATCAAGATCGTCAAGGAAAACGGTACAGAAGCCCAATTAATAAAGAAGTGGATGGGTGATTAGGTTGGTACAATGGCCGAGACTGAAGAAAAACAAAGTGCTGCGAACATTGTTCTGGTGACTGATGGGGGTTCGGTTCCGAACCCCCAAGAGTTTCGTCTGATCAATGCCTGGTCCCTGTCGCTGACCCTTGCCATTGTCAGCTTGTTTGGTCTGTGTCTGATTTGGCCTGAGCCCTATCTGCGTATCCTGCTCTATCTGCCCGACGGCATTGTCGTGACCTTTCAGATCACCCTGATGTCCATCTGCTTTGCCGTGCCTCTGGGTTTTCTGACAGGACTTGGGCGTATCTCCAAAAATCGTTTCTTCAAACTGATCGCCTCCACCTACGTTGAGATCATCCGCGGTATACCACTTCTGGTGCAGCTCTTTTACATCTACTACGCGCTTTCGCGCTTTTTCCAGATCAGCGGTATCACCTCGGCGGTTGTGGCCATCAGCGTCTGCTACGGCGCCTATATGGGTGAAGTCTTCAGGGCCGGTATTGCGGCCATTCCCCGTGGCCAGACCGAAGCCTCGCGTTCTCTGGGTTTCACCCGCTTCCAGACCATGATCTATGTCATTTTGCCACAGGCCATGCGCACCATTCTGCCGCCTGTGGGCAATGAATGCATTGCCATGCTCAAGGATACGGCTTTGGTTTCCATCATGGCTGTGCCCGACATCATGCAGCGGGCCAGAAGCTTTGTGGGGACCACCTATCTCTATTTTGAAACCTATACCGTCATTGCCCTGGTCTATCTGGTCATCACGCTTTTGCTCTCCAAGGCCGTGAGCATTATGGAGGCCAAGCTGAACTACTATGACACAAAATCTCGATAAAACACCCGTCATCTCCATGCAGGGTGTCTGGAAGTATTTCGATAGTCTCCCGGCCCTGCAGGATGTCAATCTCGAAGTGCAGGCCAAGGAACGTGTGGTGATCATTGGCCCATCGGGCTCAGGCAAGAGTACGGCGCTGCGTTCCATCAACCGCCTGGAAGAGATCGATCGTGGCAAGATTTACGTCAATGGTCTGGATATCATGGACAAGGCCAATGACATCAATCTCATTCGCCATAAGCTGGGCATGGTCTTTCAGCAGTTCAATCTCTTTCCCCACAAGACGGTGTTGCAGAACCTGACACTGGCTCCCATCAAGCTCCTTGGCCTTGAGCGCGGTGAGGCCGAGGATCGGGCTTTTGCGCTCTTGAAAAAGGTCGGCATCAGCGAAAAGGCCAATGTCTATCCTTCCATGCTTTCAGGTGGGCAGCAGCAGCGCGTGGCCATTGCCCGCGCCCTGGCCATGCAGCCTGAAATCATGCTCTTTGACGAGCCCACATCGGCTCTTGATCCGGAAATGGTCGGCGAGGTGCTCAATGTCATGGTCACCTTGGCCGAGGAAGGCATGACCATGATCTGCGTAACCCATGAAATGGGTTTTGCCAGGACAGTTGCTGATCGGGTCATTTTTATGGATCAGGGGCAGATTGTGGAGCAGGGCGATCCCGAGGTCCTTTTTGACAATCCCAGGCATCCACGTTTGAAATTCTTTTTGAACCACGTTCTCTAGCCACAATGCTTCATTCCTTGCGAGAAGCCATAACAAGCCTTGTGCGTGATAGTGTCTTGTTCTGTCATAGCCAAGGCTTGTATCGTGCTTGGGGAGCTGTCTTGAGGCCTTGCCCAAGCCGCCATTTTTACCGGGATGCGCCGTGAATTCCTTGTTTTCTTCCTCTTCCAGTAAAACCTTCTGTCTCTGCGTAGGCGATAGCCTTTGTTTGATCTGTTCGCTTCTGCCAGCCTTGATGGTCCTGCCCGAGGCCTCGGCCAACGTCATTGGCCTCTACGCCATGGTTTTGGCTGTGCTTTTGCCTCTCCTTGCCTTTGTCTTTGGCCGCTACCACAGGCTGGCCTCACCCTTTTTTGAATTTCGCGGCCAATGTGGACTGATCGGTCTGACCATGCTTTTGCTCTTAAGCTTGATTATGGTCTTGCACGAGCTCAGTCTGACGGTTTTGCTAAGCCTTCTGCTCTCCCTGATCCTTGCGCTTTTTCTCTTGCCGCTGGGCCGTTCGCTTTTGCGTTCGGCGCTCGCCCACTGTCCCTGGTGGATGCGCAAGGTCTTGGTCTTTGACCAGTGTGGTCAGGGGGAAGAATTTGTGGCCTATCTTGAGCGCCACCCTGAATACGGACTGATGCCCATTGCCCTCTGGGAGCTGAATGGCCCATCCCAGGCGGCCATCTTTGCCGAGAAAAAAGTCATCTTTGGCGATCTGCTCTGCATTTTACTGACCGATCGTCTGCGCCAGGAGACGCTTTTGAATGCCGCTCAGGCCCAATTCACCAATGTCCTCTTGATCCCCGTGGAAGAGGGCTTTGCGCCGTCGCTCTTTGCGGTGGTGGATCTGGGCCTTGTGCAGGGTTTTGTGCCGCGCAAGCCGCAAAAAGGGCCTGTGGTCATGCTCGGCAAGCGCCTCATGGATCTTCTGCTCGGCAGTCTCCTTTGCCTGCTGCTTTTGCCGGTTTTTGCCGTGATTGCCCTGGCCATCCGTCTGGAAAGCCCTGGGCCCGTCTTTTATCGGCAGGAGCGCCTCGGCCGTTTTGGCAAGCAGATCTCCATTTGGAAATTTCGCACCATGGTCAGCAATGCCGATGAGGTGCTGTCGGAGGTCTTGGCCAGTGATCCCAAGAAGATGAAGGCCTGGGAGGAAGACCACAAATTGCACAAGGACCCGCGCATTACGCGTGTGGGGCTCTTCTTGCGCAAGCTCAGTCTGGATGAATTGCCGCAGCTTGTGAATATTGTGCTCGGGGAGATGAGTCTCGTAGGCCCTAGGCCCATTGTGCAGGCTGAGATCGCCAAATACGGCGAGGTCTTTGCGGAGTATTGCCGGGTGCGACCTGGCCTGACAGGTCTCTGGCAGGTCTCCGGCCGCAACAACACGAGCTACGAAGAGCGGGTGGCCTATGACCATGCCTATATCACCACCTGGTCCTTAGGCCTGGATGTCTGGATTCTGGCCCGCACCTTGCCGGTGGTTCTGGCCGGGCGCGGGGCTTACTGAGGAGGAAGTGTGGGCGAGCGGGGTAGCCATCTCAAACGGCGTCTGGACTATTTTTTGGGCATTCCCCTGGTCTGTGCCACGGCGCTCCTGCGCCTGCCAAAATCGAAAGCCTGGCAGACGCTGCTTGGGCGTGAAAACCTACGCGTGGGCTTTCTCTGTTTTGGCGCCATCGGGGATCTTGTGCTTTTGACCGCACTGATCGCGGCCCTGCGCAGACAACTGCCCAGGGCCTATTTTTGTCTTGTGACAAGCCAGGCCAATGCCCAGGTCGCCCCGCTTGTGCCAGGTATTGACGAGCACAAGGCGTTTGCGCTTTGGCAGATTCCCGCGATGATCGCTTTTTTGCGGCGTAGCAAGCTTGATCTGCTCTTTGACAGTTCGCAGTGGGCGCGCCTGGGAAGCCTTGTGAGCAATTGCTCGGGGGCAGGCTGTACGGTGGGTTTTGCCAGCCATGGCCAGTGGCGCAGTGTGGGCTATGACTACGTTGTCCCGCACCGCAGCGATCAGCACGAGGTTGAGAATTTTCTGGACCTTGGCCGCGTGTGTTACCCAGAGCTTTCCGGCGCCCCAAGCCTTGTCCTTCCCAAGGCCTGGAACGCCAAAAATGCGCTGCAGGCCAGGGCGCAAGCCTGCCCAAAGGCGATCTATCTGCATCTCTGGCCTTCCGGTATCCACGCAACGCTCAAAGAATGGCCCATGGCGCATTGGGCTGAACTCATAGACAGGCTTACACCGTATGGTTTTAGCGTCTTTTTGACCGGTTCAGAAAAGGATCACGCTGCCAACGACGCTTTTCTGGCGAGCTATCCTGACCTTGGGGCCACGTCCCTGGCCGGAGCGCTTTCCCTAACGGACCTTGCCTGGCTTTTCACCAGGGCTTCTGCTGTCATTGCCGTCAATACCGGCACCATGCATTTGGCTGCCGTGTGTGGAGCGCCCACGGTTGGGCTGCATGGGCCGACCAATCCCAGGCGTTGGGGGCCTCTTGGCCCAAGGGTCTGTGCCTTGCTGCCACGCACGGGGGCTATG
>JAILPJ010000074.1 GCA_024699605.1 Desulfovibrio sp.
GTAAATCAATAAAATTCGAAATTAGCAAAGAATTTTTGAGAGAGCAGACAAATAATATCAAATATAACTTACTATTTTTAGACAAGCAAACACGATAACAAATATTAACGTAACGCATTAATTTATAAGAAATTATGCAGCAGAAGATTCGGCACCTGAAAACCCGCTTCTCATGCGGTACTTTTCATATTTCGCCTTAGTCGAAAGTCGAGTTTCATAGAGTCTCCTTGGGCGGCTAAGCTGCCCCCGCAAGGGGATTTTTCTTTTTTCCCAGCTTTCAGAAGCACAGTGCGTAGAACAGGGCGAAACGGTCTCTTAGGGGCTTCCCGCCATTGGCGGGGGCAAGGGCCGTGTCTGACCACACGGCTCGTTTTTTATTGACAAAAAACTGGCAAGTAGCTACATTGTTCTAATGGAGGATAGTATGGAAACTCGCATCAGTGCAATAGGAAATTCGAAGGGAGTTCGAATTCCGAAGCCTTTCCTTGAAGAATGTGGCATTCAAGATTTCGTCAAATTAACCATAACAAAAGATGGCTTGCTCGTTTCCCCTGTCAACAGGCCCCGTCAAGGATGGGAAGAAGCTCTTATTGCCAATCCACCAGATGATAATATGCAAGAATTTTCCGAGTTTGATTCTATCACACACTCTTTTGATGATTCGGAGTGGACATGGCCCCAAAAACCATAAGCCGATTTGATATATACTGGGTTAACCTAGATCCAACTGTAGGACATGAAATAAAAAAAACGCGCCCTGCACTAGTGGTTTCTCCTGATGAACTCAACAGGCATTTAGCTACAGTACTCGTTGCACCAATAACATCTACTCTACGTAATTATCCATTTCGACCAGCTGTTAAGCTAAAAGAAGTAAATGGACAAATTGTTCTTGATCAAATTCGTGCTTTAGATAAAATTCGGCTTTTTAATTTTATTGATGTATTAGATGTTAATACACAGAAAGAAGTGCTAGATATTTTATATGAAATGTTTATATAAGATAGTTAATATAAAAAATAAACATATTGTGTTATATAGCCTTTATAGCTTTTTCCGCTAAGCAAGGAAAGCATGGGGGTGGCATAAGGCAGGTGCCCCCCCCGCTCATGTCTCCGTTGGGAGGCTTGGGAAAGAACGTCCCTCTTCAAAACAGATTGACACAGAGATCCCAAAGCCTGCAAATGCTGTACGGTTGCAGGCTACGCTTGAGACGAGAACCCCACGGGCAAGCCCATGGGAGTCGTCAGACGTGATTGAAGAGCCGTGTGCAATAATTATAAGCAATGACGCTGCGGAAGATCCGAAGTCTGAAAATCGGCTTGTCATGCGCAATTTTTCCTATTACGGCGTAGTCGAAAGCCGACTGCCTAAGGCCCCATTTGGGGCCATTTTGCTTTTCTTGCGCAAGGAGAGTATCGGGCTTATCGTAGGGCAAGAGGCAAAAACAAGCTGTTTTTTCAGGATAAGGAGACGCTATGTCAGATTGTCACAAGCATCACACTCAGGCAAGAGAGCCGAACGATCGGGCCAGGATCCTGACCATACGCTCTCACTCAGGTCTTTCCGGTGATATGCTTTTGGCCGGGCTCTGGTGCATGAGCGGGGAAAGCAGCGAAGTCATCAATGGCCTCTTGGCCAAGATCTTCCCCAAGCTTGTGGGCAGCTGTGAGCTTGTGCGGCGAGAAATTGCCCATGTGGGCGGCTGGCAGGCCAGGGTGACGCTTCCCGACGAGCACGTCCACAGAAACTGTGCGGAAATTTTAGCCCTGGTGGAATCGGGCGGCCTTTCCCCCCAGGCTAGGCTTTGGGCCACGCAGACCTTTGAGCTTTTGGCGCGTGTGGAAGGGGAAGTGCATGCCCTGGCCCCTGAAGAGGTCCATTTTCATGAGGTCGGAGCCCTCGACAGTATTCTGGATATCTGTCTGGCCTGTGAGCTGTTATCCCGCCTGGCACCGGCCCGTCTTGTGCTCAGCCCCCTGCCTGTGGGCGACGGCAGTGTTCACTGTGCCCATGGTTTGCTGCCTGTGCCTGCGCCGGCGGTCTTGCGTTTGCTTGAGGGACTGCGTGTCACGGCCTTTGCCGGCAGTGGTGAAACCGTGACACCGACGGCTGCGGCGCTTTTGCACGTCTGGCCTGTGGAATTCGGCCCGTGGCCGACCATGCAGGTGGAAAAAACGGCTCTGGTCTATGGGAGCCGTGAATTTGCCAATCTGCCCAATGGTGCCAGTTTTGCCCTGGGTTTTGCCCTGGCATAGCCTTAAGCCTAGGCGAGGAGGCTTGCATGCATTCACAGATTCTTTTTGATCACGGGCGGGCAGCACGCATTGGTCTGCCTGAGGCGGTCTTCTGCCAGGGCAAGTCCTTTGCGGCCATTTGTGAGCTTCTGGAGCGTTTTGGGCCAAAAAGTGACCACAGTGTGCTCTTTACCCGTCTTACTGAAGACGTCTTTGCCAAGGTCCCCAAGGCGTTGACTGAGGGCTACGATTACGATGCCCTTTCCCGCACAGCCTTTGTGGCTCCTCTCGCTCCAAAAAAGACAGAGCGTGTGGCCATCGTCTCGGCCGGGACGGCCGATGCCTTTGTTGCCCATGAGACGGCGCGCACCCTTGCCTATTTGGGCATTGCCTGTCAGCTCTTTGAGGATTGCGGCGTGGCCGGTTTGTGGCGGCTTACGGAAAAGCTTGAGGCCATCAATGCCTGTGGTTGTGTCGTGGTGGTGGCCGGTCTCGATGCGGCCTTGGCCAGTGTGCTGGGTGGCCTGACGAGCAAGCCGATTTTTGCTGTGCCCACGTCAGTGGGCTATGGCATGGCCTGTGAGGGGCAGACAGCTTTGGCCAGTATGCTTGTCAGCTGTGCCCCGGGTGTGGCTGTCTTGAATATTGACAATGGCTACGGCGCCGCCTGTGCGGCAGCCAGAGTGGTTCTGCAACTGGCGGCAAAGACGCAGTAATTCTCTTGCCTGGGCCGGATGCTTGGCTGCGCGGCCCTGGAACATGTGGCTTTGCGCCTGTTTGCTTTTGCGAGAGCAACTTGTGTTGTATGGCACAAGTTGCTTTTTTTTTGTGCCGACTGCTTTGTCGTGAAAATTCGAATTTTTGCACCAGAAGAATAATGAATTAGTGGAAAAGAGTATTTTGTTGACATTAGAATTCTAGGATTTTATAGTTCGAAATGGCCGATGATTTTTGCCTAAACTACGGGCTTTGCGGCTTGGCCGGATCCTGAAGCTGACAGGCTCCGCCGCTCACTTCCCAGAAATAGAAGCTGGCCACGCTGCCATAGGGGCTCAGGCGTTGGCGAATCGTCTCAAAGCGTGCTCTGTCGATCTTCGGCAGGGCGTAGACCATGCGCATGCCACGCTGAATGCCCAGATCCTTGAAGCTGAGGATATCGGGTCGCTTGAGACAGAAGATCAAAAGCATTTCCGCCGTCCAGACTCCGATGCCCGAAAGCTGCGAGAGACTGGCAATGGCCTCGGCATCTGGAAGCGTTGCAAGAGCCTGGAGATCGATTTGGCCGGCCAGGACCTTGGCTGTGAACTCAAGCAGATAGTGGGCTTTGCGCTTGGGAATGCCCAGCGGGCGCAGGGTTTCTGGGGTCTGGCTGGCTAGGCGCGCTGGACTGAGCGTGCCGAGTGCAGACAAAAGGCGCTGCCAGATCGTTGCCTGGGCCTTGCTGGAAATCTGCTGACCGATGATCTGGCGCACCACGGAAGAGAAGAGGTCCTCATCCACTTCGCGCTGAATGTAGCCGATCTTTTTGATGATCTGGCCGAGCCTGGGGTCTCGGCTCTGCAGATAGCGGATTTCTTTCTCACCGTACGGATAATACATGGCGCTTTCTGCTCCCAGCTTAGCTGTCTTCCAGTTTGAGGACATCATAGCCTGCCACATAGTTGAGCAGACGGGGACGATCCACGGAGTCTTCAAGCGACGAGATGATGTGCTCCATGCGCGAGGTTTCGTTTTTCAGGTCTTTGAGCAGATCCGTGAGTTCCGCCATTTCATCGCTTTTCAGCAGTTCGGCAAGGCTTTGGGCGGTTTGTGCCTCGCAACTCTCAGCGGGCAGTGTTTGGCAAAGCTTGCTGGCAAGATCCAGCGCCTCTGCGTGATCCTCGTTGATGATGTCAATGAGTTCGCGGCAATAGTCTGCGGAATTCTGCATGATGTTCAGGACATTGTTGCCGTAGTGGGCCATGGCGCCTGCGGCCTTTTGCAGGGTGTCGCGCGTGACGGCCACGCGCTGGCCCACGGTGAGGGACACAATTTTGGCGAACTTGGCCAGAAAGTGTTCATCAAAGCCATCGAAGCCGTATTCTCGTCTGGTATAGAGCATGACCAGGCCAAAGGGTGGGCGATCATTGCGTTCGCGCAGCACAAAGGCCAGGCGTGAACGGTAGCCTTCCTTGTAGATCATGCAGTCAAAGGATTCGCCGCCTTTTTCGATGGACTGCAGATTGTTGGAAACAATGTAGCGGCTGTGCCCGTCGAGAATGGCTCGCATCACCGGGTGCTGGCGCAGGCTTTCCTCGAGCATGGGGGCGACGATGGGCAGGTGGCGGCAGTCTGTGGCATCGGCAAAGCGTACCTTCCACTCGCCGTGGCTGGTGCGCAGGCGGCAGACAAAGAGATCCGCGTGCAGGGCGCGGACCAGAATGCGGGCGCTTTGCGTGAGCACTTCCTCATGGGGCGCCATGTGGTCGGCAATGGCCAGAAGATCGCTGGAGGTGCGCAGGAGCATGTCCTGTTCGGCCTGCATGGAGGCCAGAGAGGCCAGAAAGGAGAGCAGGCAGCGCCAGTTGCGCAACAGAGAATCTTGGATCAGCGGCTGATAGCCTGAGTGTAAAGCCCACTTGGCTGCCGGCAGCAGCGCGAGCACGGCGCTTTTCATTTCAGGTGGGGCGTAGCGCAGAAGTTCAGCAAATTTTTCTTTGATCGTTGACTGCGACTCTTGCATCGGTTTTTTCAGCACAAGCCCTGTGGGACCTGCACTGCCTCGTTTGGCGTTTTTCGTGGATACGGCAAAAAGCGAAGAACCCCCGGCAGGGCCGGGGGTTACGCTGAAAACAACTGTTTTTGCCCTTGATCAGCGTAAGAGCAGTTCGGCAATCTGAATGGCATTGGTGGCGGCACCCTTGCGGACCTGATCGCCGCAGCACCAGAGGTTGAGGCCGCGCGGACAGGTCAGATCCTCGCGGATGCGGCCCACAAAGATGATGTCCTGATCGGAGGTATCCAGCGGCATGGGGTAGCGGCGGTTTTTCAAATCGTCCACCAGCTTGCAGCCAGGGGCCTTGGCGATGAGTTCGCGGGCCCGTTCCACAGTGATTTTTTCCTTGGTGTGCAAGAGGACGGACACACTGTGTGAACGCACCACAGGCACGCGCACACAGGTGCAGGAGACCAACAGTTCCGGCAGATGCAGAATCTTGCGGCCTTCGTTCTGCAGTTTCATTTCTTCACTGGTATAGCCCAGGTACTGTTCACCGCCGATTTGCGGGATGACATTGTAGGCGATCTGATACTGGAAGACCTTGGGTTCGTAATGCTCGCCGCGGGACAGGGCCTCCACCTCGGCCATCAGTTCCTTGGGGCCGGCGGCACCGGCGCCACTGGTGGCCTGGTAGGAAGAAACGACCATGGTTTCAATGGGGCTTTCTTTGGCCAGGGCATTGATGGCGACGGTTGTGACAATGGTAGTGCAGTTGGGGTTGGAGATGATGCCCTGATGCGTTTTCACGTCTTCGGGATTGATTTCAGGCACAACCAGCGGAACCTTGGGGTCAAGACGAAAAGCGCTGGAATTATCCACAAAGGTGGCCTTGGCTTTGACAATGGCCGGGGCAAAACGTTCCGCGATGTCGTTTTCCGCCGCACCGAGTACGATATCCAGCCCCTCGAAGGCGGAATCTTTGGCTTCGGTGATGGTGATGTCTTGTCCCTGATATTTCATGGTATTGCCAGCGCTGCGCTGTGAAGCTAACAGCCGCAGTTCAGCAATGGGAAAGTTGCGCTCTTGGAGCACTTTGAGCATTTCCTGTCCGACAGCGCCTGTGGCGCCCAGGATGCCAACGTTGACCTTTTGCATGTGGGTTTCCTCCCGACCTTGGTAAACGCATTGTCCAAATCATCACCAGGGTAACACGGCAATGACCTGAAAAAAATGGGAAATTTAGTTTCTACGACAAGCGGCAAAAAATGTCAAAATTGCTTTGGATGAGGCCTGAATCCGTGATGACGGATTCAAGTGAGGGAAAAGACCAGGGGTGAGGCCTTTTTGACCTTGGCCTTTGTCAGGCCAAAGACAGGCTACCTTGTCCTTGGTTGTGTATTGAGGAGAGAAGTCTTCCCGTTCCCTTGGGCAAGGGAAGTTTTTTGATCAACATGGAAGCAAGAATGGAGGCGGCGTTTCCATCCTAGGAATAGGATATCTACGCTGAACACACGTATGGCTATGTCAATAGTTAAAGGTATGAAGAGGCGGCCCTGCAGGGGGATGCTGAAGCCCAGTATCAGCTCGCTCTGGAGTATGAGAAAGGACAGTCCGTTGCGCGCAATTTGGACAAGGCCAAGGTGCTCTTTGAAAAAGCCGCGCTGCAGAAGCATGCCCAGGCGCAACTGCAGCTTGGGCTGATGTATGTCAATGGGGTGGGGATCAAGCGCGATTTGGAAATCGGTTGTGCCTGGCTGAAAAAATCGGCCGATCAAGGCAATGTCGAGGCCCAGTACAATCTCGGCGTGGGCTATCTCAAAGGCTTAGGCGTTGAACAAAGCGATATCAATGCGGCCAAGATGTTTTCCAGGGCAGCCGAGCAGGAGCTGCCCATAGCGCAGTACTATCTTGGCTATCTCTACCTGATCGGCAAAGGGGTGGAGCAGGATTTTCAAAAGGCCATCTATCTGATCAGCAGCTCAGCCAGCAACGGCTGCGAAGAAGCGTCGCAACTGATGGAGAAAATCCAGGCCTTTCTTTTGAAGTTCTACCAAACGCAGGAGGGCTCAGCGCTCCTGAAAGATCTGCCGGCCATTAAAAAAGCGCGCAAACCCTATAAAAAGCGCGGCACGCCCAAAGAGGCGTAAGCCGCGACAGTCTCTGCAAAAAATCGCACCTGAATCTGGCCAGCAAGCGTTTTGTCGGTGAAGAGTTGGGTCTTTGGGGTCGTGGGCAAGTCCCGCGACCCTTTTTTGTAAGTGTTGACCTTAGGAAATGGCCTCGAGGAGTTTAATGGCGTCCACATAGCGGATCATGCCTTCAGCCACGGCCTTGGCGTTTTGCATGGCATGCACCACGGTGGCCGGATGTCTGACCACATCGCCGCCGGCAAAGACGCCGTTTCTGGTGGTCATGCCAAAGGGCATGTCCCGGGTGACCACATAGCCGCGTTCGTCCACTTCAATGCCCTTGGCCGTTTTCACAATGCGGCTTGCCGGCCTCTGGCCCACGGCCAGAATGACCACATCAGCCGCCTCCGTGCGAGTGCCATGTTGATCTGTGAGCTCGACGCCTGAGACATGCCCGTCTTGGCCCTGAATGGCTGTGATCTGGGTTTGCCAGTTGAAGCGTACGCCTTCTTTGACAGCGTCGTCGTATTCGGCGCGCAGGGCACTCATTTCGGCAATGCTGCGGTGGTAGATGATTTCCACAGCCTTTGCGCCCATGCGGATGGCCGTGCGTGAGGCGTCCATGGCGGTATTGCCGCAGCCGACCACAAAAACGCGCTGACCGGCTGCTACGGGCACTTCTTCGCGTTTGATGCTCTGGGCATTATAGAGGCTGGCCAGTCGGAGAAAATAGATGGCCTGTTCCACGCCTTGGAGATTACAGCCTGCAATGTCCAGTTTTCTGGGCTTGCCTGTGCCTGTGCCCATAAAGATGGCGTCAAAGCCCTGGTCAAAGAGGTCGTCGATGGTCAGATCAATGCCCACGGTGGTATTGCAGTGAAATACGGCGCCTAAGGCCTTGATGCGATCGATTTCGTGGCGGACGACGTCCTTGGGCAGACGGTATTCGGGAATGCCGAACATCAGAACGCCGCCTGGCTCGGGTTCCATTTCAAAAATCTCCACCTGAAAACCCTGACGTGCCATGTCGCCGGCAATGGTCAGGCCGGCGGGACCAGAGCCGATGACGGCAATGCGGCCGCGATTTTTCTGCACCAGACCTTCATGGTGCAGGCCCATTTGGGCGTCAAAATCAGCCACAAAGCGTTCGAGTTTGCCGATATTCATGGCCTGGCCCTTTTTTCCGAGAATGCAGTGGCCTTCACACTGGCGCTCGTGGGCACAGACACGTCCGCAGACCGCGGGGAGATTGCTGCGCGTGTTGATGATCTGAATGGCATTGCCCAGATTGCCCAAAGCCAGCTGATGGATCCAGTCGGGAATCTCGTTGTTGATAGGACAGCCTGTGCGGCACTGCGGGCTTTTACAGTTGAGACAGCGCTTGGCCTCTTTGATGGCTTCCTGCATGGAATAGCTTTCGTTGACTTCCTCAAAGGAGGCGGGCTGGACATTGACACGGCTCATGAAATGCTCTCCTGATGGTGGACAAAAGACGGTTGGCGTTCTCAGTTCCGGCGTTCGGCCTTGACGTCGATGACAATGTTTTCTGTATCGTCTGGGCGGCTGGTCGTGACCTTGCGTCCCAGATGCGTCTGCAGATTTTTGAGCATCTTCTGGCGTGCCAGATAAAAGGCCACTGTTGCCACAAGACTGAGGCCAAGGAAAAAGAGAAAAACGTAGAAGCCGATTTTTAAGAGAACGGGAAAAAGCACAAGCAAAAGAGCGACAATGATAACTTTTTGCAGCATGGCTGGTCCCCCTATGTGGATGAAAAGAGCTAGCAGAGCACCTCGACACCTATTCTTCTACACAAGGCAGACAGTCCAGGCAACCTGTTTAGAGGACGGGAAAGAGCGTGTGAATCACAGACATCCAGACCGGTACCGAGACCATGCCCAAAACAGTACTTAAGGCCACCATGGAGCTGGCGTATTCTCTGTCGGCGCCATAATAGGCGGACATCACGGAAATGATGGCCATACAGGGCAGGGCGCTCTGAATGATGAAAACCTGGGCCATGCTGTGGGGCAAGGGCAGAAAATGCAGCATGACAATCAGGACCAGGGGGGCGATGGCCAGGCGCAGCAAAAGGCCGCAGACAATATCCTTGCCCATGTGCGCCTTGCGCCATTCGACGCGCGCCAGGGTGATGCCCACAAAGATCAGAGCCAGTGGCGTGGCCAATTGTCCGAGATAGCGACAGGTTTCGGCCAGAACCCTGGGCAGTGGCAGGCCAAGGAGCACCAGGCTAATACCCAGTAACACCCCGCAGAGCGGCGGAGAAAAGATCTGGCGGATTTTTTCCGAGAGGCGCAAGGTCTGGCTTTTGCTGCCTTCCTGGGCGATCACATAGGCGCCAAAGATCCAGAAAAACAGGGTATTGGCGAAAAAATAGAGCAGCACATAGGGCAGAGAGCTTTCGCCAAACAGCGCCACATTGACGGGAATGCCAATGAGAATGGTATTGGAGACCGTGCCGGCAACGGCAAACAGGCCGCGGTGCTTTTTGTCCACGCACAAAAGGATCGCCAGAAGGCGGAAGAGCAGAAAGCAGAGCAGCATGCTGCCCATGGGCACCAAAGCGCTTGAAATTGTTGACAACAGTTGCTGTCTGTCAAAATTTCCGACGATGTTGCTCATCAGATAGGGGGGTAAAACCACCTTGGTGATCAGCTTGGGCAGAAAAATTTCTGTTTCTGAGGAGACCCACTTGCCCTTTGCCAGAAAAAAGCCAACCAGGCAAAGCAGGGCAATACTTGTCATGGATTCAAGGGCTTCAAGAAAAATCATGCGATTGCTCAGCGTGGCTACCCTGTTGTTGGGGAAAGAAAAGGCCGCCTTAGTGCTCTTGCCTTGTGCCGCCTGGCGCCTCTGACTCAAGGACTTCTGCTTCTTTGCCCGTTCAGACGCTGAGACCAAGAAGCAGCGTGCGAAAAACACGAGCAGACTGATGTTGTGCAACAAGCCGCAATGCTTGCCATGCACCAGCTTGAAATGTATCGCAGGCAAGTCTTGCCGTCAAATGGATGATTGCCCTCACATAGTCTTCAGCTCCTTGTACTCCTCCAAGTCATGATCTGAGATTTTACCGTTCCAAAAAATTCGTTGCCATTTTCGGTGAAAGAGGCGATAGTGTCGGTATACAGAGCAGATAGATGAATTACAGGTGCTGCGAGTCCTAATGGAGGAATAAAGTGTTCTTACTCGTTTTTACATATTGATCAGTTGAATATTGTACTTTTAAGAATATATCGACGGAAAATATCTTTTGAGTATAATAAAAAGCTTGTCATGAAAATTACTGATAAAGAAATTAAAACTACGAACGATGCTTTAGCTAAATATATTTTTACGACAAAACTTTCTTCCCTTTCTTGCGATCTAGTGATTTTCGTGCGATATTTCTAAAATCGGAAGGCATCCAAGAAGGGGGAAAGCCCATGTATGCCGGCTTAACGAAGTCCTGTCCTCTTCCAGAAGATAGTGTGCATGGAAAGCATTTCACCTTACCAAGCGGGTATGTTTACTGGTACACAAAGCGCTGGTACGACCCGGAGAAAAAAAGGACTGTCGACGACAGAGTACTCATTGGAAAGCTAGATCCGAACAACAAAGGGCAATTTTTTCCAAACAAGAGGTTCGATTCTATTTTTGCTCCAGCCGATCCTGCCTTGAACGAGTTGCGTCAATTCAACTCAACTGAGGAGAGAAAAAAGGCAGGCGAGCTTGATTTCTCCATTTCATTTGGAGCATATGCTGCAATGCAAGCTGTGGCCAAAAGGATAGGTTGTCTGGATGCATTGCAACGGGCCTTTCCGACCCTTTGGGAAAAGATTTTTGCCATTTCTTTGCACTCAATTGTCTCGGAGCAATCAACGGCTCAGTCATTTCCCGGGTGGGCATTTGACAATTACGTTGGCCTAAAAAATATAATCTCGGACAGTGAAATTAGTCATATTTATTCTGAAATTGATAAATCGATAAGTTCAATTAATCTCTTTTTTGAACTTTTTAGGTTAAATTATAATTATATCTTCCCTTATACTCCTGAATTTATAATGACATTTGATTTGACAAATCAAGTATCTGAAAGTGAAAACCAAGCAAAATATGGGAAATCAAAAAGTGGAGAGAATTTGCCGGTTATAAATACAGCCATGTTTGTTGATGAAAAAACGGGTATAAATTTATGGTATGAGCACTTTGATGGCAATATATTTGACAAATCGCAATCACCATATAGTATTGAAAAAGCAAAAAAGCTTGGGGGTAATAATTTATTCTTACTTTTTGAGAGTGGAGATTACGATTTAGCATTTATAGGCAAATTATATGAAGAGAAAATAGGCTTCGCTGTTACGATGCCTGATACTGTAAATCTTAATCAAGAGCTAATTAAAGAATATAAAGATAGTATATTCTTTAAAGAACTATACTATATTAGATCAGAAGATGTCTATGGAAGACAAACGA
The DNA here is from genome assembly GCA_024699605.1 of Desulfovibrio sp. Classification (GTDB taxonomy): domain Bacteria; phylum Desulfobacterota; class Desulfovibrionia; order Desulfovibrionales; family Desulfovibrionaceae; genus Desulfovibrio. The sequence continues at coordinate 11,538 of JAILPJ010000074.1, forward strand.
CAACAAAAATATATCATGGTAAAAAAGAGATGGCTGTTTTTGCATACATATTTTATGATGACAAAACAGCGAGAAATATAAGAGATTCTATTTATATAAAACTACATTTTTATATGAAAGAAGCGAATAAGAAAATAAGATATACAAATAAGCTTAAGGAATACTGTTCAAAAAGGTTTCTAAAAATTACTAAGACAAACGAACTTCAAGAAGGCAATAAAAATTTTAAAGTAGAAATTAATTATGATGAATTAGAAAAACAATATGAAAATGCAGGTTTTTTTGTTGTTTTGTCAAATAGACTGATAAGTCCAGCTAACATGATAGAAAATATAAGAAGAAGGGATAGTGTTGAAAAAAATTTCTTAAGATTAAAAAAATCATTTTGCTCTTTCTCGAACTTCTAGCAATTCAGAAAAAACTTATAATGGAAAGATGTTTGTAACATTTTTTTCGCTTATACTATTAAATGATTTTGAATATTTCGAAAGAGATATCTTGTGATCTCAAAATAGCATTACCATTTCAACTATAATTTCTGAACTACATAAATATAAAATTCAATCAAAAAAAGATGGCACTTGGATGCCTGTTTATTGTTTAAATGCGGTTCAAAAAGAAATACTCTCTAAAATTGATTGTAATGAGGAAATCTTGATCAATGAAATTAAAGCTATTAATTTTGAAAAATAGTTGATTAAGATTTGTAAATATATTTAAATCAATAAGCATTTCTGAGATAATTTT
>JAILPJ010000001.1 GCA_024699605.1 Desulfovibrio sp.
AGCCACAACCGCTGCATCTGGTGGCACAGCAGCCCCTCTTGCTCTCGGCGAGCTTGGAGCTGCGTTTACTGCTGGTTATCTCAGCGAGACCGCGCTCAAGACCTATGAGGTGGAACGCGGGTCAGAGATTCAGGCTATGCGGGAATTGAAAGATTCTGAGGGAAACCCCCTGCCCCGTGATGTGATCATTGCCGCATCATCTCTGTACGCTTTCGTTTCTGCAGGCACAGAAGTGGCCGGCGAGGCCGTCTTCCTCCGAGCCCTTAAACCCCTGGGGATCGGCGCCGGCGCATCGAAGGCAACCATCAAGGGAGCTCTTGAGCGTGCCGTTATGGATAAGAGCCGGTGGGCTGGGCTTCTTGATACAGCCGCTCGTCTCGGGATCACGACCGTATCTGAAGGCGCGACAGAAGGTATTCAGGAGCTTGAGGCTATTGGGGCAGAGACTGCCGCAAAGGCTATCGCCAACCAGGGTGGTGCGAAATTCGATACATCGTTCTTCACGGAAGAAAACGGCAAGCGCATCAAGGAGGCAGTTGAAGGCGGCATGGCCGGTGGCTTTTGGCAGAGCGGAGGCCCGGTCATTGTTTCTGGCGTCGTGCAGCAAGTGAACCTGCGTAAAGCCCAACAGTTTGCCGAGTCGCAGAAAAATCTTCATGAGATCATAGAACAGGCACAGACTCTCCAGCGCGACCCTGAAGCTATGGGCGAGATCCTGGAGGCCTTGTCCCCCACTATGCAGGAAGAAGTGGCTATCCCCATGGATGCCGCACTTGAACTGCACCAGGAAGGCACAGACATCCTGACTCCGCTTGGGATCAGCCAGGAAGCAGCTCAGGAGGCAGCGGAAAAGGGACAGTCCGTTTATGTCCGCCTGAGCAATCTACACGTTGCAATGGATGCTGCCCAATTCAAGGCGGCGTCTGAGATTATGATTCGCGGGGATCAGGGCGAGTCCGCCAAAGATGCTGCAGATGCCGATCAGCGCATGGAACTGGTCTTACAGCAATTGGCCAATGACGAACAGGTCGCCCAAGATGTTCTGGATGGAACAGCAACTCTACAGCCAGAGCAAAAGAATGAACTGGAACAGGCTCACCAAGAGATGCGGGTTCAGGTCAAGGAGGCGATAACCGCGATTCCTGGCCTGGCTAATCAGGCGGAAATTCAGGCGGGAGACATTGAGACCTATACGAACTCTCTGCTTGAACTATGGCGTAGACGGGCGATTATTGCCGCACAGCGTACAGGGGAGAACCCAGCGGATATTTACAGAAGGACGGTTATTGAAGGGATAGATCAAGCTCAGCAGAATATGAATAGCGGCCAGCTATATCATATGTTTCCAAGTAAGGCCCAAGACGTCCGTGGTTTTTTAAAAGAAGTTCGCAAGCAAAGAGAAGAGAAGAGCGGAGAGAAAAGCTATGTTATGCTTGGAAATGCAAAAGACAGATCAGTTCTTCTCTCAACGGATGTAGTTGCTCATATCTGGAACCATCATCCAGATTTTGACAGTTGGGAAGGGATAACCGACGTTATAAATAGCGGTGAGCAGAATATCGTCGGCGTAGCCCGCTTCACAAATAAAGAAGCAGTGCTTTTTCATGTGCAAGATGGTGAAAAAATAAAAGCCGTAATAGCCTCTCCTGTAAAGGCAAACGAGAACAAAAAATTACCAGATCGCTACGTTGTGCTTACGGCATTTGACGATAATGCCGTAAAATTCAATGATTGGCTAAGCCGCTACAAAAACAAAAACACTGCTCTCAGTCCTACGGACTCCTCAAGTGCGGACGGAACCTCCCGCATGCCGCGCTCTGCCAATGAGGCAGAACAGTCCTTGAGCGAAAAGAGCAGCGTTGATAACCCGAAATTAACCGAACTCGACGAGGAGATCAAGAGAATTGTTAAGCCACAGTCTTTGAAGCAGGAAGACGTAGATGGACTGGTTCCGTCCAATGCCGCAAAAGACTTTGGAGCTTTATATAGCGAAGGAGATCTAAACCCTAACGTACGAGGATCTATCACTCCCCGCGACGGCAACTACTTCATCAATCTTTTCAGAACGGCTAATCTCTCGACTCTTCCCCATGAGATGGGGCACGCCTATTTTCTCGAACTAGAGCGCACTATTCAACAAGGGATCGCCGATGATCAAATGCGCCAAGACTTTGAGACGCTTTGCAAATGGGTCGGAGCGGATTCCGCCCAGGCATTGAATCGTGCTCAGCATGAGCAACTTGCCAGAGGCTGGGAAGCCTATCTTGCAGAGGGCAAGGCCCCAACTCCAGAACTTCAGGACGTTTTTTCGAGGTTCCGCCAATGGCTGCTGCGAGTTTACCAGACAATCAAAAACCTTGGCGTCGAGCTCAATGATGAGGTCCGAAGCGTCTTTGATCGCATGATCGCCACTCAGGAAGAGATCGAGGCTGTTGCCGTTGAGAACAATTTACTGAACCTGACGACAGAAGAGCTTGACGCCATGGGTGTTACGAGAGCTCAGCAGGAATATGCCAGGCAAACTTTGGAAACTGCCAAGCGGCTTGCCGCCGAACGCCTACAACAAAAGCGAGACGCTGAGCGCAAGAGCCGGAGAGCTGACTATGCCAAGAAAGCCTCCGAGGAGCTCAGGGGGAATCCCCGCTATCTGGCTGCGACTAATATGCGCAAGACTCCTATTGACCTGGAGATTATGCGCAGCCTTATCGGCGATGAGGCCGTAAATAATCTGATGAGACGCCATCCAGGCTCATTGAAAAAAGACAGTGGCGTGGATCCGACCGTCTTTGCCGCAGAGCATGGCTATGAGTCGGCTGATGCCCTGGCTGCAGATATGATCAGCCTTGCCAAGAAAGGTGATGCAATCAAGGCCAGAGTCGACGAGCTCGACGCTCAGTTCGACGCTCAGTTCGATGCCACAACAGAACTCTTCAACAGCGAGGGGCTTGCAGAACACGCATCCCTGGTGGCCAGGCATCTCGCAAAAATGGCCAACAGCGATTACATCCAGCAGCAGGCCATAGCCAAGGTGGCCATGGCTGAGATGGCCAAGAAGCGTATGGGTGAAGCGATCAAGGTTGGGCACTATCGCGGTGCTATGCGCAGGGCTCTGGGCAAGGTCCGCAAAGCGATCCATGCTGGTGACTATACAGCCGCCTATGCAGCGAATACACAGGCCCGCATCAATTTGGAGATGGCCAAAATCAGCCAGGAACTCTCCGACAACGTGGACAAAATGGGTCGCAAGGTTAAGCGCTTCATCAATTCCAAGTCTGTCTCTGATACGCCCAAGTTCTTCCTCTCGTCTCTGGCCAGTCAACACGGAGTTATGGATGTGCCGGCGCGTTTCGCAGGCATGTCAATGGATGACATTCATAGCTGGATAGCAAAACTTGAGAATGACGGGTATACGCTCGCCCTGGATCCGAATGTGATGACCTCGACAACGCCTTGGCAGGAAATGACAACAGAGGAGTTCGAGGAACTACTTAACGCGTTCAATCAGATTATCACGACAGAGCGCAATCAGCGAAAACTCCTGACGGCTAAAGGCAAGGCTGAGCTGGAAGCCGTGGCCAACGACATTGCCACTTCTGTGATGGACCATGGAAAACCCTTACCGCAGAAGACTGTGGAGAAGGAGAGTTCCATTAGTAAACTCCTGGGGAACATCCACGCCAGCCATATGAAGATTGAAGAGCTCTGCATCCAGATGGATGGTGGAAAGGTCGGTGGTCCATGCTGGACATATATCTATAAGCCCATTGCCGATGCCGACAACGACCAGGCACTACGCTTGCGTGACATCCGCAACTACATCAAGGAGAAGCTTTTCTCCATGTACAGCCCAGCTGAGCTGTCCAAGATGGGGGTGAAGAAAACACTTGTACCGGAAATCGGTGAGTCCATCACCTATGAAAACCGTTTGGCTCTCGCTCTTAACATGGGCAACGAGCAGAACATCGACCGCATCAGAGACGGCCATCAATGGGATGATGAACAGATCGCAGTCGTTTTGAAGCCACTGACAGAGCGAGATTGGAAGTTCGTCCAGGGCGTATGGGACTACTTTGAGACTTTCCGCGACGAGAGTTTCAAACTCCAGGAAGATATCACCGGCCAGAGACCCAAAGCTGTTGAGCCCCTGCCCTTTACGGTCAATACCTCTGATGGAAAAACCATGCAGCTTCGCGGAGGATACTACCCGATAGCATACAGCCGAGATCATAGTGAGGTGCAGTTCCAGAGAGACCAGAAGCAGATGGACCAGGAACTTTTCGGTGGTCGCAACTATGGCGCTGCCATGACCAAACATGGCCACCTCAAGGAGCGTGCCCGTGGCCTGCAGTCTCCTCTGAGGCTCGAGCTTGCCGTTATCCCCGAGCATCTCTTCAACGTGGCTCACGACCTGGCATTTCGTCGGTCCGTTCTCGACGTGGCCAAAGTGATCCGCCACAAGACCGTCCAAGACGCTATTGTCGGATACGCAGGCCGGGAGATTTATCGCCAGCTCAAGCCTTGGCTACAGGATGTGGCCAATGAACGCCAGGAGCCGATGTCAGGTCTTCAAAAGGCTGCGCGCTGGGCCAGGGCGTCATCGAGCATCATGCAGATGGGGCTTAAGATCACGACAATGGTCATGCAGCCTATCGGTATCACGCAAACCATGGATGTACTCGGCATGCGCTGGACGGCTGCCGGCATTAGGAAGGTATTCGGCAATGCGTGGAGATTGCCGGAGCTCTACAGAGAGACCTGCACCAGGTCGCCAATGATGGCCACACGGCTCGAAAGCTATGACCGAGAAATTCGCGACATCACCAAGAGCTTGCAGGCTGGGACGATCAAAGGTTGGGTCGACTCTCTTCGGAAGAAGGCCTTCCTGCCAATGGGATACTTCCAGATGGCGGTCGACCTGCCAACCTGGTGGGGAGCATACGAGAAAGGCATCAAGGACTTTCACGGGGACGAAGACCAGGCAGTACAGTATGCCGACAGTATCGTGAGGCAGGCCCAGGGCAGCGGTTCAACAAAAGACCTGGCGCAGATTCAGCGAGGATCCGACCTGCAGCGTCTATTCACTATGTTCTACAGTTACTTCAACGTGCTATATAACCTGGGAGCTCGGCACATCAAAGAGCTCAAGGCAGATCACAGCCCAGCCGGCATTTTCAGGGCGGCGAACTCTGCCTTGCTTTTGTGGTTCGTTCCATCTGTCCTTTCGGAAATTGTGGCCGGACGTGGCCCAGATGATGATGGCGACGAAGACTGGCTGCTCTGGGCAAGTCGTATCTGGTTCATGTATCCGTTCCAGGCGGTTGTCGGCCTTAGAGATGTGATCAACGGCATTGCCAGCGGCTATGACTATTCGATCTCTCCTGCGGCATCAGCCCCAGAAAGCATCGTCAAAGCAACCAAGAGTATCTGGGACGCCATTGAAAAAGACGAACCTGAAAAGATGGTTAAGAAAATTGCCGAAGCTGTCGGCTATGGAATGAGCTTGCCTTTGAAGCAGCCCATCATTACGGTGGGGAATATGTGGGATTATGCGACTGATCCGTCGAGTGAGTTTTATGTGCGGGACCTGTTCTTCACAAAGCCGAAGGACAGGCGGTAAGGCGAGTCTTGAAAAACACAAGAGGCCAAGATAAAAAGCTTTTGGGGATGTCCTCCTTCAAAGGAGGATTTGCTCATGCAGCAGGTTCTCGTCACTATAGCTGCCCAGGTGGCGGCTGGTGTTATCACGGCGTTTCTTTGTAACCTTTTAGGCCTATAAAAAACGCCCAAGGAGAGCCGGCTCGGATGCTGCTCTTCTTGGGCGAAAACTCTAGACCGAAGGATGGATAACCCCATCTCGGGCGGTGTGTCAGCACCGCCCTTTCTTTTTATGCACAGCTCTTTGCCTTGTCAAGAAAGCGTGGACAGGATAGAAAAACTGTGGGGCAGATCCTCCGCAAAGGAGGTGATGCCTATGGTGCAGATCCTGCTAGGCATAGCCGTCAATGCGATTGGCAATGTCTTAGCGGCTCTTGTTCTGAAGTTCTTTGAACGGAAGAAATAAGTAGCCCCTGAGGATGTTAGCACCATTCTCAGGGGCGAAAACCTTGACCATTTCCCAAAATGGTGAAATCGGCGGGGATCTGCCCCGGGGCGGTGTTAGCGCACCGCCCTTTTCTTTTATGCACTACTAGCTACGAAGTCAATGCCATCGTGACTACCTTCTGGCTCTTGACTCGGATTCCCAGGCTTGCGTGCGAGCAACGGCGCTGTACACGTCAAACAAGGCGCCCCATAAGGCACTTTGGGCCTTGTAGAGATCCAGGCAAACATGGGCGCGCCGGATGCTATCGACATCTCCACGGCGGTATTCCAGGTTGTAGATCTCATCTCGGCAGGCCCTTTGGGCATCTCGCAGGATCTTGAACCGATCGGGGTCGCATTCCGGAACTGTGGGAATGTCAGCCGGGGGGACAGTATTGGATTGAGGAAGCACCCTACCCTCCTCCTTCTCCTCAGACTTGGCCGCCGTGGCAGGCTTTGCGGTCCTGAGCTCCATCTTGGCCAGGTATTCCACTGCTTCGCTCATGCGCGTCTGTGGGAGCTGGCTGTACTTGGCTACGCGGAAGTGATTCTTGAATCTGTTCCAGATCTGTGGATACAGTCCCTTGGGGCGTTCAGCCTCTGGAATTGCTTCGACCTTGGCCTTGACGAGAGCCTGCAATGTGCATTGCTGGTCTGGGGTGATAGGAGCGTCGGTGGGAGGTAATGCGGTGGGTTGCTCAGGCTTGCGCTCAGCTCTGCCCTTTGTCCAATAGTCCCAGAGGGCATCGTCGCATTCATTCTGGTAGATGATGACCTTTTCGCGGATCTCTGCCTTGACCTTCTTGGGATTGATGCCTGCAAGAAAAGCGGGGAGCTTGCGGAGAGGCATGCAAAGAGTTTGTTGTTCGCCACTTTCAGAAGGTATTACGATGATCGTAACACCCCATCGTTCCTTGTTTGCATTGAGCTTTTGGCTTTGCGAGGCCCAACCTAAACCCATATTCTCTACAATCGGCTTCATGGGAGTGTAGGGCTGGCCGTTCTTCTCAACGCAAAAAATTGTGTCACCATGAAATGTGATAGGTGAAAGTTCGCACATAGTGCACCTCTGTGAATTTTCTCATTGACCTTTCAGAAATAGAAAAGGCCGGGAGCTGAGAACTGTCACAGAACAGCCGTGGGCCTTACGGACACCACACTCCCGGCAAGAAAGCCATATTATACACCACGCCAAGCTTGAGATAATAGTTTGACATGGAAAAAGTCATAAAAAAAGCCGCTCTGTCGGGGACGGTATCCGTCTGTGAAAAGGAGTTCTCAGGCTCCGTCAGGACAGAAGGCCATAAATTCGGGGAAATGTCAAGAAAAACCCCTCCGAAGAGGGGCTTAAAGATCTATTGCTGTGGTGGCTGCTGCTGGGGAATCGCAGGCCAATAGCCGGAATCTGTAGGGTTATTTATAAACTCCCAAAATTGTTTTGGCATATTTCCACCAGTATAGGGGCCATATATAGGCGTTACAACGAAAGATTGGCTATAAAATAATTGCAATAAAATATTTTGAATTTCTGTTACAGATGCTGTAGATACGATGCTTAGCACGCTTCCAAATGAGTACCAATTACGAATTTCTTGCCTAGAGTTCAAAAATGAAGATAGCGCGTTAGGCTGAATATAACCCAAAAAGAAGACAAGGTATAAATTCATTGTTTCTTGTCCTCCAATTTTGGATTTACTGTATTGGTAAGTGCTGTTACAACATTATCCGGGTTTGCCTGCATTCTTTCGCAATAGGATAAAACATCATGAGTAGCATGATAATGTTCTGAACGCAAGCACTCAGGCTTTTCAATGGCAAAATAAATATAGATGCTGATAGCAGCCGCAACTACGATTCCGAAAAAAATCATGCTCAGGATCTTTGCCCATTCCGGAGCGGCGTCAGACCGCACTATTGCACAGCACGAGAGTCCGGCAATACCAATAATCCAGAGCATGGGGTTCATGGCGCTGTGCTGTTTCTTTATGCCAAAGACAGAGGTAAGCGTGCCTTTTGATTCCGTATCAAATACAAAAAACATTGCCCCGCTCCAGGTAAGCTTACGTTGCACGCCTGCTTAGCGTAGTTGAGAGAAGGTCACAAAACTGCGGGAATGTCAAGAGGGGGAGCTTGAAGCAGAGATAGCCGTGGGGTAGGATGGAACCACCAACAGGAGGAATGTTTATGGGAGAAAATATCCAGATCACGCAAGAACGCATATCCATCGACTACGACGGCGAAGCACTGAGCAATCACGAGATGAGTCTTGAGGAGTTTGCCAACTCGTTATTGGCATTTAAGAGTCTTGCAGAAAGAACGAACGCAATTATCAACGGAAAAGACAAGCCTATTTATATAAAAATTAAGGGTAGCGTCAACGAGGGGTCGGTTTCTATAGATCTTTTAGCGCAATGGATAGGCCCTGTTGTCCCATTCGTGAAACCAATAGTTTTTCAAACGATAAAAGAATTTTTCAATTACCTAAAATTTTTGGCTGGTCAGCCTTTTGTTAAGAAAGAAGCAAAAAAGGACGAGAATGGTGTAGTTAATATGCACGTCACAAATCAATCAGGGCAAGTCACTATTGTGGCTCAAAACATTATTAACATGAGCGGCAGTCAGTCTATCAAAAGCGACACCGGGCGTTTTTTTGCCCCGCTTGAGTCAACGGTAGAAAAAATAAAGTGTGGGACAAAAGAGTCGATAGAGGGCGATAACCCAGAAGTTCTTGCCCTCAGCACCGACAAAAACAGCTACATACCAACTCCAGACGAGCAAATAGATGAATCGACAAGTCAATGCACCCTAGAGCTAGTAACAATCAATTTCGACGGGAAGACGACGGGGTGGAGATTTTACGATGAAGAAAACGACGCCGAGTTTTCCAGCAGCATTTCTGATGCAAATTTTTTGGAAAGCGTAAAGAACAAACAGCTGGACTTCTTAGCTGGAGACAGAATCACCGCTGAGATGACGACAACAAAGGCTATGGTGTCGCAAAGAAAAAAGACTTCAAGAAATATAACAAAAGTCTTTTCTCGCTTACGTGGCGATGAAGTTGTCGTCTTTGGATAGCTGTGATCAGCGCATCCTGCTTTGCCCCAGCTTGGCGCTTTTGTCCTCTGGATAAGCAGAATTTGAGCTAGAGACATGTTGACATGGAGTGATTGCTGAACAGATGGAAGGGACTTTTGCTTCAGCTGCAGCTTGCCATTGGCGATGGCGGAGAAGTAATGTGCCGACAAGCCAGGCAACGAAAACGTGCTTGTCTTTTGCGATATCATAGCGATCAAGGATGGCTCGCGTAGGATCGCTGGAGTTGAAATTGCCCGTGTGTAAATCCGTGTGTAAAAAGCTTGCGAAAGGATGCGAAAAGACAGCAACAAATGCGAATGCCATTTACCGAAAGCCCCGTGAAATCATGGCGCTTGCGCTTTAGGGTACGCCCTTTCACGCCGTCAACAGCGGTTCAAATCCGCTTGGGGACGCCAATAAATTCAAGGGTTTACGGCACATTCACCGTAAACCCTTTTTTCTTTCCCCGCACGCTTCCCCGCACGGATTTTCAAAAATAATAACTTCCCCGATTAAGCAGCGCTGTACTTTTCGTCTAGTAAGCTCTCTTCTTCCTGACGCCTCTTCATTGCATCGGCCAGCGCAAATTCTATCATCTGCCTTACTGCTGGCAATATATCCGTCGTTTCTTCTGGGCTTTCCGTCATGTCATCTATCAGAGCCTTGAGCGCAACGCCGATTCCGGGAAAATGCACCTTCTGGCTTAACTGCCACAAGCCCCAAAGATAGTCATTGCACTTGATTACATCGTCAACGCACGCCGCCATCTGGTCTGTTATGGCCATGTAGCACCTGAGAAGTGCCACTTCCTCGAAAGGCTCAAAAGGACGCTCAGTTTGACTGTCTGCTCTGTTTGTCTTATTCATGTCCATAGATCTTCCCTCCTTGAGAAGATTTTGTTTGCGCCGCCCTGGGTTCCGCTCAACTCAGAGCGGCTTTTTCCTCGCCATGTCTTCCTGATCCTACTTCCTCAGATCTTCTGGTAGCTCGTTCCAAAATTTCAGAACGCCATTGCACCAGCCAAGCATCCACTTTGCAGAGCCTTCTTTTAGGCTATTCGTATCATCTTTGTTGGATTCAATATTATATCCTTCAAAGGCATTTTCTATTAAATAAGTATATACATCATCATTTTTATGGTATTTCCCGACCATATCCCATGGTATATAGTCATTTTCTTTATAGAAGGCAGTAACTTTTTGAGCAAGGTCTACTGCGTCTTTTAGCGCTTCATAATCATACGTCTTGGCGAAATTTACGCCCTCCATATTACCCCATTTTTCATGCTGGCCAACCAATTCTTCCTTTTCCTTCCGAAGTCGTTCAACAATGTTCTCCATTTCTTCGCCTTTGGGCATTTCTTCGTTTCGAGCCTTCTGTAAAGCCTCCTCTCTGTCTGCTCGTGCTTTTGCAGCGTCTTGGTACAGCTTGCTAGGACTGATCCCCAGGTCTGTGATCCGTTTCTGCAATTCGTCCGGCACGCTGATGTTGATTTTAGCCGCCATTTCTTACCCCCTTGGCTGTTTTTTCGTGCTTTCAACACAAGCACAGTTATTCTTTACCATTAAAATAGGTAAATAGTCAATAGGTAGTAGTGAAAAAAATTTTTTTCTTTACACTCAAGGAAAATAGGCATAAAAAAGCCCATGCAAGGGAGTGGTTTGCATGGGCTGCGGTCTGTGTGGGTTGCGCTGCACACAGAAGCTATTCTGCCGGTAGGATCTCGTCCGGCTCTGCCGCGTCTTTGGCGTACACAAACAGATCCCCGTGGTAGTCGTCTTCCGTATCGAGCCGCGTGATCTGATAGTAGTGGCAGGCATACTTGACCAGATCGCCTATTGATACGTCATCACGGAAATTCAAGACGAAAAATCTGGTCTCGTTTGTGTCGAACTGTATACCTTGCCAGACCATCTCTTGAGAGAGCTGCCGCGCATAGCACCACAGATCACCGGTCAGGTATTGCCAGCCATCTATGGGAGCGCCGTAGTCATCTACACCGCTTGCACGCTTCACAATGCGGCAAGTCTTGTCTTTGAGAAAAGTACGGTTCTTGCGTTTGCGGTTCAGAATTGCGTCATTCATTTTTTGCCCTCGTACACTGCTAGATTGAGAAATTCGGCATAGTGATCGCACAAGCCAACGTATGCGTCCAAAAGGCTAGCCAGGCCATCAATGCGATACTTTGGAGACTGCGCCTTGACCGGCACAATGTTGCCGTTACGATCCTCGACGATGCCGGTATTACAGATGCACCATTTCAGCATCGGATTGTTGCCGTAGTTGATCTTCTTTTCTTTGAGGTCAGCGCCCAGCTTGTGCATCGGAAGGCTCAGAGTCTTGGCGCCCTGGTGACACTTGACCATATCAAAGCCCTCTGCCGACATCTCATCTTGCCAGTATCTTGCGCTGTAAGCGTCGTAGTACACCCATGCCGGATTGAGCTGGTGATCCTTCACAAGCTCCAGAAACCAGGCAGTCACGTCGCTGTAGACAATGGAATTTCCATGACAGAGACGCATCAGGCCAGCTTCAAGCCAGCGGTCGTATGGTAGCTTCTCTTCCTGCACACGCTTCTGAAAATTGGCTTCCGGCAGCCAGTACATCTGCTGAACGTAGATTTTGCCCTGCTTGTCGATCATTAAGGCAGATGCACAGGTCAAGTCCGTTGTTATGGAGAGATCCGCACCGCCGATGAAATAGCTGCCACTGAAATCAAGAAGGTTGAAAGTCTCTTCATTGTTTACGGCATCGTAGGTCAGCCATGCGCTAGCAGAAGTCGAGATTACATTGAGGTCTTTGCACAGTACGCCTCTCAGGTCATTCGGACTCTGCTTGGCACGAGCTATCTTATCCTTCAGATCCTCGACCTTTTTGACAGCGCCCAGGGAAGGATTTGCTTTTGGCCACATGGCCGGATCTTTCCACTCTGACTTTGCGTCAAGCTCATAGAGCACCGGCAGAAAGGTGTCATCTTTGATTGTGCCGTCCACAACGCCGATGGCGTACTTTCGCATATCATCAAAGATACATTCGCGGACACTGCCGGCAGTCGTAATCATGACAAGCAAGGGCTGTCGGCGTGCTGATTGCGACTGCTTCATAACCTCGTACAAATTGCGGTCTCGGATGCTGTGCAATTCGTCCACGATGACTAAATGAGCGTTGAGACCGTCAAGACTGTCGCTGTTGCGTCCTAGCGGCTGCATCTTGCTGAAAGACATTTCGCACCACAGATCTGACTTGCGTTTGCGGAGGATCTTTCCCAGTTCCGCAGACTGCTTGACCATGTTCAAGACTTCAGAAAAGACAATGCTGGCCTGATCCTTTTTCGTGGCCACAGAGTAAATCTCAGCACCAGGTTCACCGTCCGCAATCATACAGTAGAGAGCCAGTGCAGAAAGGAGCGTTGACTTGCCGTTTTTCCTGGCCACCAGAAAGAGACTTTCACGGAAACGCCTGTAGCCTGTGTCACGATGCAGAAAACCAAAGAGCGCAGCAATGTACGCTTTCTGAAACAACTCAAGCTTTACCGGCTGCCCTGCCCATTCACCTTTGCTATGCCGACAGAAAGTCTCAATGAAGGAGATAGGCTTCAGCGCTGCCTTGAGATCAAAGACGTATTCACCTGGGTTTTCAATATCGTGCTGCAAACGCTCATAGATCTTGCGGACGCGCTTGCCGGTGACTATCTGCCCTGACTGTATGGCCTCAAGATAGGCCGTGATCGGGTTCATTGCAGTTCTGCGTTGCTGTTGTTGTATTGCCGCAGCCATGATTCAACGCCGCCCAGATCCTTCTTTGTATCCTCTGGCAATAGCTTTGCGATCTTGCCGACTAAGGCTGTGTACTTGGCCACCGCAGCAATGTACGCCTGAAAGGAAGCAGAAGGCCGATTGATCTCATTCGATCCTTGCTTGAATAGTTCCGTCGCTCCATTGGCTTCAATGTCTGCCTTGAGACCCGTCATAGTCTTAATGAGAAACGCGGCCTCATGGAGCATGTCTTCTGCAAGTATACGTCTCTCTTCTGATATATTCTCTAGAACTTTTGATAATCTTTTATTTAATTTCTTGCTTCGCATATATCACTCCAAAAAGGGCTGTCTAGGAAAAAATCTTGGAGAGGCTTAAATGTGGGCGGACGCGCGGTCTTGCTCCGGCTGCTCGTCCTCGGCACATGGGGGGGCTTCATCGGCCACTGACTCACACTCAAGCCCTGCCTCTTCTGCCTGTGGCTCTTGCTCCTGCTGCCGCGCAGCAAACACAGCACGCGCCTCTTTCGCCTCTGCGTCTCGCTTTTTCTGGCAGATCTCCCGCCACTTGCCGATGTCGAACTTCCGGTTATGGCCAGCGATCCTGTAGCGCACCTTCAGCCACTCCCACAGCTCCTTTTGGTCGGCGCATGGTATCCGATACTGGGAGTCCGTAGTAGGAATGATCGTGATTGGAGCGCCTTCTAAAAACCAATGCACAGCCTCGGCTATGCCGACTCCAAACCATTTCCCGATCTGCTCCCATACCTGATCTTCACGCGGATTAAACTGCACATTTCTCAATCTCATTGATAGCCTCCACAGCTTCTTTGAACTCTCGCAGCTCTGCATTTTCCCTTGTGCCGATGACTCGGCCATCAGAGCTGAACACACACGCCCCTTCCCTGGTCGCATGCTCTCTATTGTGACAGTCCTGACACAAGCACTCCAGATTCTCCCACGCCAATGATATTGCTGGATCTCTGATAGTCTCAGGATTGAGCCATTGCCTATGGTGACAGATGCTTGCCGGTGATCCGCAGCGTTCACAGAGCCAATGCTTTGATGTCATGTAAGCCTTACTTGTGTGCTGCCACCGGCTGCTGTTGTAGAACGCTTTGGCGTAAGACTTAGCCATTTCCTGCTGCCGCTACCTGGGCTGTGCCTCTGCCCTTCAAGGAGATAGCGAAGAGCAGGGAATTGATGCACCTGCTCAATTTTTGATCGTCACTGTGCTCTGAGAAGTACCAGAGCTGAAGCAGTAGGCTTGATGCCGTGTACACCATCGGCTCTTGATCCTGCTCCGCCTCTGTCAGTCCTGTAGCTTGCTCAATGTAGCTTGGGATCGCTGTGACAAGGGCTTGTATAAGATCGTCATTCGGGCCTTCGTCCACTCGCAAGATCTGCCTTGCCTGTGTCATCGTGAGCGACATGTAAACCTCCAAAAGCAAGGGGAAGGCCGAAGCCCTCCCCATGTCGTTCAGCAATCTTTATTCGGTCGTAGTTGTGTCAGTGGTCGTTGTGTCATCGTCACCGCCGCCGCTGGCCAGATACAGCTTGACGAAGGCTTCTTCGACAATCGGCTTGCAGTCGGCCACGGCCATTGCTCTGAAGTCAACGAGTCCTTTGCTGAAGGAGCTTTCGCGGCTTGATTCAATGGTAATGCCATCGGCCAGATTGTAGCCGTAGAACTTGAAGTTCCCCAGGTAGGCCGTGTCATCGGCAATGTTGTCGTCAATCACGACTGGGAAGCCCAGCACATGGCCGATGCCTTCACGCTGCACGTCCTGCACAAAGATCGGGCGGTCATTCTTGTCCAGCATGCTGTACAGCACAGAGTAGAGGAACTTGTTGTTGCAGGCGAAAACTGCGCCGTTGGCATACCCACGCTTGAGCAGGCCAGCAGCTTCCACGATGTCGGCATAGGTGATCTTGGTTGTACCTTGCACCGCGTTCTGACCGTCGCTACCAGAAGATGCGTTCCATGTGATCTCTTCAAGTCCTTTGCCCTGGCCGCTGCCGCTTCCATTGATGACGCTGTAGCCAAGCTGGCCAAAGATGCAGTCAGTGAGTTCCTGTACCAGGTAGGACTCAAAGGCCGGAACGCTCATTGCGTTGACCTTGACGGACATACTGAAGAGCTTGAGCAGCTCATAACCGGCGAAAGATACTGCACTCACAGAAGCGTTGACGCTCTCAACGGCAGCGCCCTCGACATGCCATGCTGCATTGCTGGCCGGTGTTGCCACAGGGACAGAGATATTGGCCGGCACGTTGAAGGCTCGACATTCAGCCAGCAAACCGCCCATTGTGCGTGCCTTGCTCACGATCTCATTGAGGGTCTGGGTCGGCAGAATGGCAGCACTGTTGCTGGTCTGGTTGAAAGTAGCAGTACGATGTTCAGCCGCCACCTTGCGGAATACGCCGCGCTCTGTCTCGTTGAGATCTCGGCCAAGCAGATGCTTGAAGAACGCAGAGCGATACTCTGGAGTCGCGGCCAGGTCTTCAGGCTCTACCTGGAGAGTGCCACCGATGCGCTCAGAGCCGCGCAGACTTCCCAGAGAGCGTTTCATCTGAGAGCGCAGCTCGACATTTTCCTTGGCCTGCTTGATGCCTTCCAGCTCCATATTCAGAGCCTTCACGTCAGCCTTGGGGTCTTTGTCCACCAAGTCAGCGATCTCGGCAGCACGTTTTTCAAGTTCGTCCACAGATTTACCGTTCCAATAGTTGAAAGCGTCTTTGACGTTATCGAAAATCATTGTCTTATATCCTCTTGAGTAAGATTGAATTGACAAGGCATTTTGCCCGATTTCTCAGAGCTGCCTCGGCAATATGTGTAGAAATGGAATGCCGCGCCTCTACTGATGTTTGAGGATAAGCGGGAAAGGATACTATACTGCACTCGTACAGCTTCTTGATCCGTGTGATAGTACGCTTGATGAACGAGTCATGAAATTCGTAGCTGTCACCACCCTCATCTACTGTGAAGGCAAACGACATTCCAGAAAGATCACCACGCTTGACGGAAGTATAGACCGATCTCCCATCTTCCGTATCAGGCAATATAGCCACCATATCAAGGCCGTCATCGGCTACTGATAGCTGCATTGTCTTTGGTGTTCTGGCCAATGGTATGCGTGCCGTGTCATGGTTAACGAGCAGACGCACGTCTGACATATCAGCACCGTCCAAAGCACCGCGTTGGATCACTTCGACATATTCCCCTGCCAGGTCACATATCGTAGTTGGCGTGTCAAAGATGATCGGCTTGCCGACTAAGACAAGTTCCTTAGAGTCTGCCGACTCCTTAGCCCTTATCTCTGCAATCCTAAGCTCTTTCATAATCCATATCCCTTGGCTTCATGAAATTGTGATTCAGTACAAGAAGCAGATTTTTAGCCATCTGCTCATCAAGTAGTATGCCATTGAGACGTTCACCATCTTCATTGTATACGGCAATGTCGATGTGCTTCTTGCACTTGTTGACTTCCAGCACATTGCCATTGAAGTCTGTGCCAAGCACTGCCAGCTTGAGCGATCCCATAGACGGAAAATTTCTCACCTTAGACATTGCCTTGCTCCTTGCAGATACATTCGACACATTCATCTTCATCATAGTTTCCATCGTCAAATTCTTTGGCAAGTTTATCAATAAAATAAGCGACGCGCCTTAGATTGTAATTCTGGATAAATATACCATTCAGCCGCTTGTCACCATTCCAAATACCTATATCTACACCAAAGCCATTAGATGATATATATAGCGTATTTCCATTGAAATCTACATCTATATTTGCACGCCTATCTTTTGTTTCAATCTTGTTCATTTTTATATACCCTTGCTGCATTTGCCTAAAATATATCTAGCCATCTTAACGGCATATTCTTCTTTCAATCTCAGGCCGGATATTCTTTTGCGGAAGTTATCGTATACGGCAATGTCTACCATATCACCATTTACTATGTGAACTTCCATGACATTGCCAAACATATCAGAGCCGATAACACTACCATCAAAATTCGGCATATTGCCTATCACTTCATCATTGCTCATTATCATTGTCTCCTTCCTTGGCCTCATTGTCTGCCTGTAAATGTCCGTTTGCTCTGGCTAGCTGATACTGTGTGGCCGCTGCCTGGTCGATATAGTTCAAGCTCTGAATACGTCTATCACCATCTGCTACAGGCGGCAGATTGAAGATCTCCAAGCACTGATTGACCGTCAGCAAGCCTGTGGGCATCAGCTCTTTGACCAGCTTGATCTTACTATTGTTTGACGCAAACTGAAGTCTGCCTGCCTCATATAGTATGCGATTGCCAAAAGCTATTTCACGCTCGGTGAATATCTTGGCTGTCAGCTCCAAAGATAGCTGAAGACTGAAAGGCTCAATGACTGACTCATAGAATGCGCCAAATTCGTCTTCTGTATAGCTGCTTGTGACTATGTTCTCTGTAATGCCGTAATACGAGAAGATCTTGTTTTTGATCTCCTTTGACTGCTCAGAGTCAAGCACGAACGGCTTCATCTCAAGCGGCTGAAAGCTGGTCTTCTGGTCGCAAACGATCACGCCACCATCGTTTGAAGAGGTCAGGAACGACTCCTTGAACCGCTCCTTTTGCTCTTCCACGGTCTTCTCGTTCAGCAACCCTTCATATTTCAACACGCCACGGATACAGGCAGAGCTTTCGATAGATGCCACAAGCCCCTCATTCTGCACCCTGGCCAGCTCCACAGTCGGCATGATCGGCCTGTTATCGTCGCCGGTAAATTTCCGCGTGCTGTAGTGTCGCCTCAGATGAACCAGGTCAGAATGGGCAAGCATGACTTTCTGGCCGTCTCTCAAGACAAACTGCACATAGACGCGCTCGGCAGCATCGTGGAAAAACTGAGCGCTTGAGTAGTCCACCGGCATCAATGAGACCGTGTTTCCGGCATCGTCTCGCTCGATGAATATGAAGCTATTGTTTGTCAGGAAATAGATTGCCGCTGCTTTGTATAACAGGTCAGCCGCGCTCATGATCGGATTAGGCCGGATCTGAAGCAGTCGCGTCAGTTTGTTGTCTACCGGCTTGGCATCTACATAGTGGCTGCCCTTGAGCTTTGAGATATTCCTGGCCAGCGCGTCGATTGCGGCAACAACTATGTCAGATTCCCCAGGCACGCCCGACACATTGGAAAAAGAAGCCGTAGGCTCATTGATGAAACGTACATGCTGAACAGTCTGATTTTTTGCCGCTGCTTTCTTTTTGCCAAAGATAAAGTCAAGCACACCCATATACTCTCCGATATGTTTTAAATAAGGTCAGGCAATGCCGACGAAAAACACTACCTGACCTATGCCACAACAACGAAGCCAAGCATGCAGGTGAAGATGTGAATAAAGCCCTGCATGCGCTTCTAATATATAAAATTTTCCTAATATATGTCAACTAATGTAGGACTAGGCAGAGGATAAAAAAAAGGCCAGCCTGATATAGACTGACCTAAAAGGAGAGTATGCAGAAAGGAGTAAATACTGAGACTCTTAGCTAGCTTTGGCCACATGTCGATAAGCTAGGGGAACTTACGCAAGCGACCAAAGCCAAGTAGGGCAATGGAGCAACGCAGCATGGGAAAATGCTGCCAAAAAAACCATGCTGCATCTTTCATGTGCAGATACAATATAGCAACCAGCTTGATATATGTCAACTGACCATGGTTTTTGGGGTTTTTGCAGGTTTTTGAAACAAAAACCTCCCACGCGAAAACCCGCATGAATAGCGGATAAAATGTATATTAGATAAGTTATTTAGTTATTTTATGTTATATACGTTTTTTTGGCTCTTGTCTTCTTTTCGCCGTGATTTTTCTATTTAGGGGTCGAAACGCAAAAAAACTGCAATAACCTTGAAAACCGCTTCAGTTCTGGGTTTCAGCCTTTAGGTTATTGCAGTTTTTGTTATAAAAACTCAAGCCTAACCTTCGATCTCCTCAGTAATAGCATACACCATGCATGGACGCCCACCTTGTGGCCCTGGCGGGCAAGGTATATATCGTAACGTATTGGCTTGTATGCATTTATCAATAACATCCTGGAGCTGACGTTTGTTAAGCTCCTTAATCTCAAGACTTAATTGCGATAAGGTAGCCCCTGGTTTATTAATCCCTCTTTTGCTGTTAGCTATGGCTTTTGCCTTGATGATCTTAAAAAGCTTTTGTTGATTTGCTTCAAATTCTGAACCGTGTATATTATCTTTAATACTATCCAATGTTCGTTTAGTAGATTCATTTACAAGTAACCATGCCCATTTTATTTGATCCAATGTGATTTTACCACAGCGTATTTCATCAAAATTTCTACAATAATTGTCGCTTATATATTTAATTATAGATAGCTTGATTGCATACTCATTGTTTCTTCCGTATATAGATCCTGCTGCATCATTGCTATTTTCAATGGCTTTACGTTGAAGATGCTCGACCTTCTTTTTCATATCATTTTTATATTTTATAGCTTCTTCTGTATATTCAATAGTAAATGGTTTTGGTTTTATAACAAGATCAACATGTTTATTATCATTACTAGGTTTATTATCCCCAACGTCAATATCCCATATTTTTTGAATTTTTTGTAGCAATTCTTCAGGTATCTTTGTGTTGACATCTTCTTCATTTCTTGATTCTTTATAATCAGACTTACTTTCAAGAACTAAACAGCGGCCTAAAAATCCGTTTGTTGTTTCCCCACTATTCATACTTGGCCAAAACTCAGAGGGTACACTCATGCCTAATATAGATAAACTAAGCCAAGGAATGTGAATATCGTGTTCTACATTTGCATATCTTTTTATGTGTCCATCATTACCCTTGGTGAAAAGCTCAGTTAAAGTCTTTATTACTCCACATTTAGGGCTATTAACATTTTTAGTGTTTTTAAAGAATAATCCAATTTCATCTATAATAAATAAAGCTCTGTGACAATTATCGCGTTTCAAATATGTTAGTATCGATGTGTCAGAGGAAACATCAGAGCCTGCGTACAAATTTGTCATGCCATTACTAGCTTCTAGTATTAGTCTATTTATTGCTTTCCTTGGCGCGTCCTTACCTGAAGAACTTTTTCCGATAAGAAGGACATACATATTTGTAGTCAATTCTGATGTGTTGCAAAATCTTTGGCTTGCAACAGCTCCGATAAGTGATATTGCGCCACCAACGGCGAAAATCCGCTCAGTTCTTACCGATGACTTTTCTGTATAATCTGCAATTTCTTCAAGTAAGCCACCTGGGTGAAGTATCTCTTCCGGCCAGTCGTTTGCATTTTCATCTAGAATTTCGACCATTCTGACATTACTCATGTTAGTAGCCAGATCCTCACCACCATTGACTGTGCTAGCGGTATGCGGATGATTCCTTTCATGACTTTTGAAGGTAGATCGTACGATACTGACTATTTCCTTGTCCGTGAAAGGATCTTCTTTACACTCTTCGCATCGATCTTGAACCATTTGCCTCGCTCTTTGCAAGACTTCAGCGTATGGTAGCCCCTTAGCGATCAAAGCGCCAACGTATGATAAAACCTTGTCATGCCTACTGCCGTGTCCGATGGAAGAAAACAAATCTTTGGTTTCACTAAGATCAATACCACCTTCTTTTTCAATTGGATCAACGGCCATTTGCAATACAGGAACGTATTCATTTTCCCATGCGCCTGCTATTTGCTCATACATTGTGTATGTATCGCCGTTCGGGTGGATAGAATTTGGCCCGACTACATAGAATCCATCGATTTGTATATCAATACCATCCTTTAGCCTCTTGTGTCTTTCACGCTCCATTTTGAGCCATTCTTCAGATCCATGAGGGTACTTGTAATAATAATGAAAACCACGGTGTGTTTTGACAGCTAATGGTGTACAGATGAAATTTGTTGCCACCCAATCGACAGCACTTTGTCTGTCGCAGTCAACCACTACAAGATCGCTAACCTTTCCGCAGACAATTGCTATGTTGTTGTTAGGCTTATTTTCCCACCAATTTTCAATTGCATCTATTGAAGGTGCTTCTAATTGGAATGGAGTCCATTCATTAACGTCCGGCTTTTTCGTTTGCGACAGCAAAGGAAAAATTGAAAATCCCCAGTTATCAGCAAGCTCTAAAGCAGTATCTGCCAAAGACTTACCCTTGAAAGGCTCGTTATAATTGACTTTAGACACTTTTTCCTGTACAAATTCTGATGTGCTCATAATAAAATTTTCCCTTATTTCCCGCCCATGCTTGCGCCACATGGACGGGATTTTTTTTATACTTCATAGAAAAAACTTATGCCATTCTTGGTTGAATCGTTCTCTTGTCAAGAAATTCAGTAAGATCAGACAGCCGATAACGCACAGAACGACCGATTTTCACAAACGGCAAATTCTCCCTAAAACAACGCCACTTCCTCAATGTTGCCAATGGAATGTTCAAAATTTCCGATGCCTGCTTTTCAGTACGCAGTGCAAGCCTCTGCTCTTGCTGTACACATTCTTGAATACTCATGGTTTAACCTCTCGTAGTAAAGGTGAAATACGATTCTTAAGCCAAAAAAATGAAACCTCTTCCTTACAAACAGAGATTAAACCAGAAAATACTCACTCCTATATGTGACATTCAAGGTGTGACATAAGGTGTGACATGTGACATTTTTCAGTTTTTTCCGTAACTAGCTGTAATTATTGAAAAAACAACACAAAAAAAGGCTCTTGCATCTCTGCAAGAGCCTCATGCCGGTTAAAGCTGTGGCAGTGGCTATTTTTCTTTTTTAAGACGATGAACGTTTTGTCTTAGGGTAGCTGGCTGAACTATATCTGTATCATCTTTTATTAAAAATCCTATTGCTGTTGCAGGAAGTTTATAGGTTTTGAGCCAATCACTTAGTTCTTGGCGGCTCATGCCTGACTCAATCTTTTCTATCATGCTAGCAAAAAGTGGATATTCTTTGCTCCATTCAGAACGTGTTTTCTCTAAACCAGCAATTCTAGCCCGCAACACTGCCATTTTCTCTAAAATAGCAATTCTAGTCCGTAACTCTGCATTCTCCACCTCAAGCCTAGTGATCCGCTCTTCAGGCAATGGGATGACATTTTCAGACAAAAAATGTGGATTGCGCTGCTCAAACTCTGCTATAGCTTTTTTCTCAAAATAAATTGTACTATCATGTTGTATACCATATTGATCGTACATTCCTTCAAATACTAAAAAATAACCTTTTGAATTTTTGACTGCTATTCCTGGATTTTCATCAATAAGAACAAGTTCGTCATTATTAGGTCTCATATTAACTATATCGTCTTTTGGTATACTAATTCCGCTATCATCTTTACAATCAGCACCAAATGGCGGATAAAAAATATATGCAATAATCTCATGTCGATTTATCATGTCAATCAAAACTCTTTCACTTACCCTACCTTTCCATCGGTTCAATAATTCATAGTAAGTCAAAAAGTCTTCTCTTACTCCAATTTTTTCCTTTGGTTCTTCCATGTCTTCGCCTCATGAATAGACTTCCCATTAGGATTGCCCGCCAGAAGGAAGGGGAAGATGCTTCCTCTCTTCAGCATGGTTAGCTACGCCACACCTAGGCGGGCAAATACCGCTATGAATCAATTCTTACCATGCCATTTGCCACGTTTGCCGCTCGTTTTAGCGCTTCATCGGCCAAGTGTGCATAGCGCTGGGTCATTTGCGGACTTCCATGTGTCAGAAGTTTTTGGAGCGTGTACAAATCCACCTGGCCACTACTGGCTAAGTGAGACGCAAAAGCGTGCCGCAGGCCGTGCATTGGCCTGAAGTCCTTTGGAAGTCCTGCCTTGTTTCGCACACGGTCTGCCACATGATAGACGTTCTTTCTCACGCCGCCTGTCTCTGGAGATGGCCATACCAGGTCATTGCTTTCTACACGTTCAATACTCAGAAGAACGCTTTTTACTGCGTCATTCAGCGGAATATGTTGAGTTTTACCACTCTTGGCGCTTTCTCCCCTCAAACAGATAGTATCACGCTCAAAATCAATGTCTGACCATTGGAGAGAGAGCAAGGCGCTCTTACGGATCCCTGTGAGAAGAGCAACCTTGAGAATTGACGCAATGCTCTGATCCGGCTCTTCATCAAGGGCTTTCCAATAGGCTGTCATCTGCTCTGCGGTCATGGACTCCGTTTTCTGATTGTCAACCTTAGGCATCGTTATGACCAGACCTGTAGGGTATGGACAAAGCCCTTGCCGCTCTGCGTAATGCAACAGACGCTTCAGAAGCGCCAGAGTGTGCTTTTGTGTCTGCGGTGACAACGTACCTTTGGAGCTTCTTCCTCGGCCTTGCGTTTTGGTGAGTTTCAATGCCAGTTTGTCAACGTCCTTAGTGGCCAGTTCGTCTATCCTTTTATTAAAGAGTGACTCCAGGTGATACGCTCTTCCTGTGTCGTCTCTCTTTTGAATGGGCTTATCTTCAAGGGTTTTCGAGTAGATTTCCCATAACCTCCCAAGCGTTAGCGGGCCATCTCCCTTTTGACGCTCAATCTCTTGAGCCTGTCGGCGCTCCTTATTGGTTTCTTCTTTTGCTGTCATTCTCATGGCACGGATGGCATTAGCCTTCGCGGCTGTCATCCCTTCCGTTTCACGGCCACAAGGCTCTTCAGTCTCTTTTGATCCTCTGCCACCGCGTCGGTAGCGGATGTAATACATTTTTTCCATGCCTTTGCCGTCCAGACGCTCTTGCTCACGATAGGTCACGCCAGGATATTTTGTTTTTTCGCGTTTCATTCCGTGCCTCGCAATCTTTACTTTATGCGGGTTTTGTGGTTTTCTCTTCCCCGCACGCTTCCCCGCACACAAGAGCAAAATAGAGCAAAATTAGGATAAAGACAAGCCCCCTTAAAAACGAAAAAAGCCCTTGAAATAAGGGCTTCAGAGTAAATAGGAAAAATTGAGCAAAATACTTTTCACGGCCTTTCACGCCGTCAACAGCGGTTCAAATCCGCTTGGGGACGCCACCAAAGAAATCAGGCAGTTACGACAAAAATCGTAGCTGCCTTTTCTTTTACAATGCTAACCTATTGCTAACCACTTGCGTAATCGTTCTCTGGAGT
>JAILPJ010000054.1 GCA_024699605.1 Desulfovibrio sp.
GCTCATTTCAGATGTTTGAGGGCGTACTTCTTCCCACTTTGGTATCTCAGCAAAATGCAGCTCCAATCTCCGCGAAAGATAATCTTTCGGATTCTTCGTGTTCATCACCATGTAGCAATTGTGATAGTCGGGAAGATCAGGGAACATCGTATAGCCAAGAATGTTGATGCATACTATGCGTGGCAACTTGTTGTAGGGAACGCCTTTGCTCCGCTTTTGCGCGAGGCGACCCCAGTAGAAAATCACGCGATCCCTCATCCCCTCATATTGAGCATTCTGAAATTCGATCTCGACGACCGTACCGTCTGAGCACACGCCAAGAACGTCAAGTCGTGGCTGCTTGGAATCAGGATCGTCCGGATCGGGTTCTCTGTCCTGAAAAGTGAAATCCACAATGGTCGGCGTCCCCTCCGCTTCAAAGAACGAATTGATGAGCGAAAGGGTTAAAGGTTTCCGCTCTTCGTCGAAAAACGTGTACTTCACGAAAACGTCATTCAGCCTGTTAAGTTGGGTGATTATTATTTCCATAAGACTCATTTTAGATATAAAGTTAGGGTGTGACAAGACGCTATATCACAACGCACAACATGGAGGCTTACCGTAATTCCAACAGGTTGGAAAAAATCAATCCCTAATTTTTTCTTGACGGATTCAAGCTTGACGTAGCCACAGGCATCATTTGTCAAAGATCGTTTTGCTTTGCTTAAGGCCGCTCTGAGGTGGAGTGCAGCTCAAGACCTTTATCCACCAACCACGTTTCCACCGTTGCCGAAGGCAGAATACGAAAAATTTGTTCCTCCCTCTCCTGCTGAACTTCAAAGAATGATGGACTGTGCTGAAACTCACATTCAGCGTGTCATCATCGGAAGCCAACTCGGTACACGTGTAGGGCCTTGTGAACTTTTTCAGCTCACTTGGGACGACGTGGATCTCAATCAGCGCATCTTACGTGTCCACGGCAGCAAAAAAAAACAAAAACGCTCCGTGGCGAGAAGTGCCAATCAGGGAAAGCCATATTTCCATTTTTGAGCAATGACAACAGGAAGATTTGAAGTCCGGTGATCAATATCTCATTCATCACAACGGCAAGCCAATCCGCTGTATCAAGACTGCTTGGTGCTATATGTTGCGTCGTGCAGAAATCACCCGTCGTATTCGCCCCAACGATCTCAGACACGCTTTCGCAACTGAGGCTATTGCTTGCGGGGCAGACATTGGAACAGGCGCAAGGCTCATGGGCATAGCTCTCCCAACATGATTTTGCAGCATTACCAATTCGTCATGGACAAGCAAAAAAGGGCGGTGGTCGAAGCCTTACCGGAGATCAAATATGTGCCCCAAATAAAAAAGGGTTTGCGTGCGCGCAAACCCTTGAAATTACTGGTGGGCCATCAGGGACTCGAACCCCGAACCAACTGATTAAGAGTCAGCTGCTCTACCAATTGAGCTAATGACCCGTGTCTGAAAAAGCTATGTACGCTCAAGCCTTAGTCTTGTCAAACAGTTTTTTCTATTGCCAAGAAAATCAAAGCGCCAAACAGCCTTCTCATTGCCTAGACGTCGCTTTTACCGTACAATAGTCTTTTCCACAAAGAACTTGTCCTGCTTTGTCATACTATCAACCCTTTCAGGTCTGCCCCCAAGCCCATGGCCCTCGACCAACTGACTCTTCATCAGTTGACCGCATATGATCGTCTCTTCTCCAAGAGGTGCTTCCGTTGCCTGAGCAGACTGTTTTGACAAAACATGAGACAACTATTGCCTGGAACAACTCTGGTCATGGCGATTTCCAACAACAACGGAAAAAATTCTGGAGGCGGCATTTCCTCCCCGGCGTTTTTCGGGGCTTATGTGCCGAGATGTGAATGAAAAAAAGTATCCTTACCCTGCTGCTTGTCTGTATCTTGTCTGCTCCGGCCTTTGCAGCCATCAAAGTGGGCGTGATGTGCCCGCTGACCGGTAAGTGGGCTTCCGAAGGTCAAGATATGAAGAATATCGTTTCTCTGCTTGTTCAGGAACGAAACAGTCAAGGCGGCATCAAGGGTGAAAATATTGAGCTGATTGTGGAAGACGATGCCGGTGACCCGCGGACAGCGGCCCTAGCCGCGCAAAAGCTGGCTTCAGCAGGTGTCGTAGCCGTCATTGGCACATACGGCTCAGCCGTAACCGAGGCCAGTCAGAATATTCTCGATGAATCCGGTATTGTACAGATTGGCACGGGTTCAACCAGTGTCCGGCTCACAGAAAAGGGGCTGCCGTTATTTTTCCGCACCTGCCCCAGAGACGACGCACAGGGTCAGGCAGCAGCCCAGGCCATTGTCAAAGGCGGTTATAAAAATATCGCTCTTCTCCACGACAATTCCTCCTACGCCAAGGGACTGGCTGAAGAAAGCCGTGCTGAACTGAAAAAAGCCGGCGTCAATGTGATTTTTTTCGATGCGCTGACACCCGGCGAACGCGACTACAACGCCATTTTGACCAAACTCAAGTCCGCCAATCCGGACCTGGTCTTTTTCACAGGCTACTATCCTGAAACAGGCATGCTGCTCAGACAGAAAATAGAAATGGGCTGGAATGTGCCCATGATGGGAGGCGATGCCGCCAATCATCAGGACCTGGTCAAGATTGCCGGCAATGCGGCAGCCCAAGGCTACTTTTTTGTCAGCCCGCCCCTGCCTCAGGATCTCGACTCCCAGGCGGCCAAAGACTTCCTGGCAGCCTACAAGGCCAAGTACAACTCCGTGCCTGTGTCCGTCTGGGCTGTACTGGCCGGCGACGCCTTTAAAGCCCTTGAAAGTGCTTTTTCCGCAGGTCATAAGGACCCCGAAGCCATTGCGGCCTACTTACACAAGCTTTCCGATGTCCAGGGCTTTTCCGGCAAGCTGGGTTTTGACGCCAAAGGCGACCGCGTCGGAAAATTCTACAGAACCTATGTTGTGGATGCCAACGGGCACTTCATCCTGCAGGCTGAATAAAGCGTAAGCAAATTTGGTCGACAGGGAACAGTCTTACCTGCCTTGACGCATTCAGTATCTTCATTCTCCTCTTTGCGTAGTTAGCAGCAAAGCGCAGCCGTTGACGTTGCAGGATGCGAGCTGACATTCCCCAAAGACAATGACAGATCTTCAGGGAGAGTAAACGCCTTTCGTTTGCTCTCCCCTTTACCTTGTCTTTGTGCTATCAAAAAACAAAAGACCCCGCAGCAACGCGGGGCCATCTGCTATGGAACAATTTTTACAACAGCTTCTCAACGGTCTTGCTGTCGGCGGCATCTATGCTCTTGTGGCTCTTGGCTATACCATGGTCTACGGGGTCCTCAAGCTGATCAACTTTGCCCACGGCGATCTCTTCACCATCGGGGCCTATCTCGGCTTAACGATGCTCGTCAGCTACGGCATCGCAGGCCTGCTGCCTCTTTCCTGTGCCATTCTGCTGGTTTTTCTCATGGTCGGGCTTCTCACAGCCCTTGTCGGTTACCTGCTCGAACGCACAGCCTATAGACCCCTGCGCCATGCGGACCGCTTATCCGCTGTTGTCTCAGCCCTAGGCGCCTCCATCTTCTTTCAAAACGCCATCATGCTCATCTATGAGCCCAGGGTTTACGTTTTTCCCGATTTTCTCAGACCTTCCTTCACCATCTCCCTCTTTGGCATGTCCTTTCCGGGCGTACGCTTTCTGATCATTGCCGCAAGCGTTCTCCTCATGCTCTGCCTCTGGAGCTTCATTCAAAAAACACGCACCGGCGCTGCCATCAGGGCTGTGGCCATGGATCAGGGTGCCGCACGTCTTGTGGGCATCAATGTCGACAAAATCATCTCGCTCGTCTTTTTGATCGGCCCAGGCCTCGGCGGCATTGCGGGACTGATGGTCGGCATCTACTACGGACAGATCGATTTCACCATGGGCTGGGGCTATGGTCTGAAGGCCTTTATTGCCGCCATTCTCGGTGGCATCGGCAATATCCCCGGCGCCATGCTGGGTGGCTTCCTTCTGGGAGTGATCGAAGCGCTTGCCTCAGGCTATATTTCCATGGCTTGGAAAGACGCCATCGCCTTTTTTGTGCTCATTATTATTCTGATTATCCGTCCCACTGGCATTCTGGGCGAGCGCACGGCAGACAAGCTCTAGCCGCATTCCTAACAGATTCTGGGGAGCTGTGCGCCCTCAAGCATACCCAACAGGCGTTCGCCACCAATCGCTGTTTCCAAAATCACCCGCGCTGCCGCATCCTCGTGCACAGAACCCACAATGGCCGCCTCTTGACCAAACGGTGAAGACCGCATGATGGCAAGAGCTTTTTGAGCCTCGTCCTCTGGCACAAAGCACAAACATTTCCCCTCATTGGCTAAATACAGCGGATCTAAGCCCATAAAGGAGCAGCCGCTGCGCACACTTTCATGAATGGGAAGGGCACTCTCACGGATTCTGATCCCGACCTGCGACTGCTTGGCTATTTCATTCAAGGTCGTGGCGAAGCCTCCGCGCGTGGGATCTCGCAACACATGCACCTGACAAGCTTGCAGCAGAGCCTCCACAAGACCGTTCAACGGCGCTGAATCAGAGCGCACATCACTGATAAAGGGCAAATCCTCGCGAGCGGCCATAATCGTCAGTCCATGATCTCCCAAGGAGCCGCTGACGACAATCACATCGCCGGGCTTGGCGGCGTGGCCTGAGGGAGGATTGGCAACGAGCACTTCGCCGATACCTGTGGTGGTAATAAAGATCTGATCTAAGCTACCCTTGGGCACAACCTTGGTATCGCCCGTAACAATCCAAACTCCCGCCGCTTTCGCCGCCTCTCCCATATCCTTGGCCACCCGGCCAAGAATCTCAAGATCAAGCCCCTCCTCCAGCACAAAAGCACAGCTCAAATACTTGGGTTTGGCACCAAGCATGGCAACATCATTCACTGTTCCATGCACGGCAAGCGTGCCAATGCTTCCACCCGGGAAAAAAAGCGGTGTCACGGTGTAGGCGTCGGTGCTCATGGCCATTTTCCCCGTAAAGGCTTCGAGCAAGGCCGCATCATCTAAAACCTTGAGAATAGGATTATCAAAAGCCTGCATAAAATACTGGCCAATGAGCCTCTGCGAGGCCAAACCACCGCTTCCAGCATCCAGCAAAAGATGATCAGCCATGACTCTCCTTTCTTAGCGCACTTTTTGGCTTACCTACTGCTTCGCTTCTTTCTTAAGCCCGACATATTTATACCAGGCAGCACAGCTGCCTTCAGTGGAAACCATACACGGTCCAACCGGCGCCTGCGGCGTACAACGCCTGCCAAAGAGCGGACAGTCCGCTGGCGTAATGGCTCCCTTCAATACCTCTCCACAACGGCAGCCGGCAATCGCCTTGACCGGTCGAAACGTCAAGGCAAAACGCTCACAGGCATCAAAGTCCGCATATTGTGAGCGAATTTTAAGGCCGCTCTCGGGAATACGCCCAAGCCCGCGCCAGAGCGCATCCTTGGGTTCAAAGACCTGCTCCATCAAAGCGCAGGCACGGGGATTGCCCATATCGTCCACACCCCTGGGATAGGCATTACGCACACAGGGTCGGCCTTCTTTTCTGGCCTTGGCCAATTCACAAAGCGCCAGAAGGATGTCTGCCGGCTCAAAGCCAGAAACCACTCCCGGCACCTGATAATCGCGGGCCAGAAAGGCATAGGGGGCAAGACCGATGACCGTTGAGACATGACCTGGCAGAAGAAACGCATCCACCTGACAGGCGCTGTCGTCAAGTAAGGTTTTGAGCACAGGTGGCACAAGCTTATGCAATGAGAGCACGGTAAAATTGCCAAGTTTCCGCTCCTTAGCCTGCAGCAGGGTAGCTGCCACCGCAGGCGCCGTGGTCTCAAAACCGATACCGAGAAAAACCACGGTTTTTTGCGGATGATTTTCGGCTAAGGTCAAGGCCTCCATGGGAGAATAGACAATATTGATCTGCGCGCCATGGGCATGGGCATGCTTCAGACTCTTGCCTTCAGGGCCTGGTACACGCAAAAGATCGCCAAAGGTGGCCAGCAACACTTCTGGATTTTCGGCAAGTTCGAGAAATGCCGCAACTTCACTGTCATGAGTCACGCAGACCGGGCAACCCGGGCCTGAAAGGTGGGTGAGATTTGCCGGTAAAAGCTGTGCCAGGCCACTCTGAAAAATGGCCACAGTATGCGTTCCACAGACTTCCATAAAACGCATAGGCTCATCACCAAGCAAAGCCCGCAGGCGTTCCAGAAGGGAGTGGCATAATATGGGGTCTCTTAAGCGTTCTTCGGCATTCACTTAGCTCTCCTTCTGCGCGGCACGCTCCAAACGGCAGGTTCCACCGGTCAGATTATTCACCGTCGAGACAAAGACGTTTTCCTGATCTTTGGGAATCTCCACAGCCAAGGTGATATCCTTGGCATAGGCTGAAGTGAGGTGCCTACCGCCAAGTGCTTTCAAGGCTCTTTGCACCATCTCAAGATGACTGTAGCCGAGCCTAAGCGTAAGGGGCGTCATCTCGTGCAGCTCTCCCACGGGCAAATCTTGCAGGTTGAGACGCACGGCATCCTGATAGGCCCGCACAAGCCCCCCTGTACCCAGCTTGACGCCGCCAAACCAGCGGCTGACAACTACGCAGACATGGCTGATACCCGAATGCAAAAGAATCTGCAGCATGGGTCGCCCAGCTGTACCGTGAGGTTCTCCGTCGTCTGAGGACTGAGCGTGGCCGGCATCATTGGCCGCTCCTCCCACACAGGCCCAGCAATGATGCGTGGCTTCAGGCGATTGTGCGCGAATTTTTTCCACAAAAGCCCGGCCCAGATCCAAATTCGCGACATGGCAACTCTGGGCCAAAAAACGGCTGCGCCGGACAATCTGTTCTGTTGTGTGGGGATTGTCACTGCCAACCAAGGGAATGAGTTCTGAGCACACAACAACGCCTCACTAAAGATCATCGCTTTCGCTCTCTCTAATCACTTCGAGCACAGCGGGCAAGGCTCGAACATCTTCAATGAGCTTGTAAAGCTGCGTGGCATTCCTGACTTCCACATGAATTTTCAGTTTGGCGCGGCCATCCACCGTGGAATTCATGGTCAATCCGGAAATATTGACTTCATTCCGCGCTATGGCTTGCGCCACATTGGCAAGCACACCGCGCTCGTTCTTGGCAATGACAAAAACACCAGCTTCGTACGGCTTTTCTTCTTCTCCGTCCCAATAGACGTTGATCAGCCGCTCCATTTCCATATTGGCCACATTGGGACAGTCACGCCTGTGCACGGTGATACCGACGCCACGACTGATATAACCCACAATGGCATCGCCTGGCACAGGATTACAGCATTGGGCAAAACGCATCAGCACACCGTCGACACCGCTGATGCTCACGCCATCCTTTTTGCGACCAGAGTCTCCCTTGACCTCCTTGGGAGGCGTAGGCTGCAGGTTCTGGACTCCGACATTCTCCGGATGCATGACAGCGTAAAGGCGGTTGAGCACCCGTCTGGCTGTCACCTGCCCGTAGCCCACCGAGGCCACCAGATCTTCCACGCTGTCGTATTTCAGATCCTGCGCAACCAGGGTGAAATGTCCGGCCTTGAAGGCCTTTGCGGCATTCAAATTGAGCTTGCGACCTTCTTTTTCCAGAATTTCGTGTCCCAGACGCACTGCCCGCGCTCGCTCTTCAGTGCGTAGATAACGCTGAATATAACTTCTCGCCTTGGCGGTTTTCACCATGGCGAGCCAGTCGCGGTTGGGATTGCGGTTGGGATCGGTGATAATCTCAACCAGATCGCCATTCTTGAGCTCAGTGTTCAACGGCATGAGGCGATCATTGATCTTGGCGCCGGCGCAATGCGCTCCCACCTTGGAATGGATCTGAAAGGCAAAGTCCAGAGGCGTCGCTCCCTCGGGCAATTCCTTGACGTCACCCCTGGGCGTATAGACATAGACCTCGTCCTTGAAGAGGTCCATTTTCAGCGACTGCATGAACTCCTTGGAATCGGCTTCGCCGCCCTGCCGCTCAAAAATTTCTCTCAGCCAGGAAAACTGTTCAAGGTCTTTGGAATTCACCCGGCCTTTTTCTTTGTAAAGCCAGTGGGCCGCCACACCGTGTTCGGCCTGGCGATGCATGTCTTCGGTACGGATCTGGATTTCAATACGCTCGGCCTCAGGCCCGATGACTGTCGTGTGCAGACTCTGATAGCCATTGGCCTTGGGCATGGAAATATAGTCCTTGAAACGACCGTGCACGGGTTTCCATTGCGAATGCACAAGCCCCAGCACGGCGTAACAGTCGCGGATATCCTTGACGAGCACACGAAAGGCCATGATGTCGTGCATCTCATCAAGGGTGAGCGACTGCGACTGCATTTTTTTGTAAATACTGTATTTGTGCTTGATGCGCCCGTAGACTGTGCCGTTGACATGATTGGTCTCCAGAAGATCGCGGATGAGATTGACCACCTTGTCAATGATATTCTTTTCCACCACCTGATGCTTCTCAAGCCAGGAATCAATCTGATTGAAAATATCCGGCATCAGGTACTTGAAACTCAGGTCTTCAAGATCACGCTTCAGAATGTAGAGACCGAGACGGTTGGCCAGAGGCGCATAGATATCCATGGTCTCGCGGGCAATGCGCTGCTGCTTGTACGTCTTCTGAAAATCCAGAGTCGACATATTGTGCAGGCGGTCAGCCAGCTTAACCATCAACACGCGCATATCATGACTCATGGCGAGAATCATTTTTCTGATATTCTCAGCCTGAGCCTCTTCTCTGTTCTCGAACGTGATGGTGCTGATCTTGGTCACACCATCGACAATATCGGCGACTTCCTCCCCAAACTCAGCATCAATGTCTTCAATGCCGGCTTTGGTATCTTCGACCGTGTCATGGAGCAGTCCTGCCGCAATGGTGGGCGCGTCGAAGCCCATTTTGGCCAATGTATAGGCCACGGCCAAAGGATGAGAAAGATAGGGCTCACCCGAAAGACGTGTTTGCCCCTCATGATAGGCCGCGGCAAAGACATAGGCCTTCTGAATCAGAGCAAGATCCCCTTCAGGATTCTTGCTGGAAAACGTATCGAGAATTTGCTGAATACGGATCATGCCTTCCGGCGCTACCAAAAGAACGTCTTCTTATGGCCACGCCGCCTCCTGTACTGTCTGCACTGGCCCAAAAAAATCGCAGCCAGGATAGAAATCCACACCTGCAGCAAAGAGTTTGTTCAGCTTGCCGCCTGACCTTCCCTGGAAGCATCTTTTTTCTTCCGGGCATTGAGCATTTTTCCCGTGACCACAATTCCGTCACTGCCGGCCTTGCGAGCCAATTCCGCCAGGGCATCAAGAGGCAGAGTCCGTTGTCCGAAGACTTTTAAAAGCATAGGTAAATTCACGCCCGTCACCACTTCCACGTGATGTTTGCCCAAAAGCGAAAGGGCAATATTCGTGGGATTGCCGCCGAACATGTCCGTCAGAATCAAAACGCCTGCGCCAAAATCGAGCCGGTCTGCGGCATCGTTCAGACGCGAAACCGTCTCCGAAACATCATGAGCCGTATTAATACTGACCGCACAACAGTCGTACTGCTGCTGACCAAGGATAAACTCCACTGCTCCAAGAAGCGCTGCCCCCAGATCAACGTGTGAGACAATAACGATGCCCACACGTGCACCCTGATTATCAGCCATGAAGAACTCCTTTGTGCTTTTTTCGCTCGCGGAAAAATACGGTCAAAAGCCTATCCTGCAGTTCATCCAAGCTCTAAATGCCGGTGCTCAAGTGCGACCGGATAATCGGCCTGCCTCAGAAATTGCGCCAATTCTTCAGCGAAAGCCACGGATCTGTGCCGACCGCCTGTGCAGCCGAGGGCCACGGAAATACGATAGCGTCCTTCAGCCTCCATCTGCGGCAAAAGGAAAGACAGCAAGTCGTGCAATTTGTCACGATAGGTCAAGGCTGCTTCGCCAGCAAAGACATAGTCAGAAACAGCCCGATCCTTACCACTCAGAGGCCTAAGTTGCTCAACAAAATACGGATTTTGCAGAAAACGCAGGTCAAAGACCATATCCGCTTCCTTGGGTACACCGTATTTAAAGCCAAAAGAAATGATATTCACACGCAAAGAACGCATGCGTCCTTTGGCCTGGCTGAAGCGCTTCTGAATGCGGCGGCGCAGATCGTGAATGGAATAGTGGGAAGTATCGAGGACGAGATCGGCCTGTTCCCGAATGGGTTCAAGCCGCTTTTTTTCGGCAATGATCGACGCTTCGAGCCCCAACCCCTCTTTTTCCAGGGGATGGGGTCTGCGCGTCTGAGCATAACGACGGATGAGAACGGGCACATCAGCGGTGACAAAAAGCAGAATCGGATGAAGCCCGCGCTCGCTTAAAATCTCAAGAGTCTGAAAGATTTCATCAAGGAAATCGCTTCTACGGATATCCAGGCCCAAGGCAATGCCCGTAAAATGCGCCATGGACGGCTGCCCCATCATCGAGATCATCTCGGGTGCCAGACTGGCAGGCAGGCCGTCAACCGTAAAGAAACGCAAGTCTTCAAGTACGCGCAAGGCCGTACTCTTCCCCGCACCGGATAGTCCTGTGACCATACAAACCGAAAGAAGCGATTGTGCTTGATTTTCCATGAAGCCCCCTGCACCCGCGTTCAGGGCGAACCCGATTTAAAGAACGGGATCAATCAGGGCATAGCCCGAATTGCGGCGCCTGTAGACCACGTTGATGCGGTTGTTTTCGGCATTGAAAAAGACCAAAAATTCGCTGCCGATGGCTTCCAGCTGCATCAAGGCCTCATCGACATGTAACGGCTTCGTCGCAAAACGCGGCGTACCAACGACCTTGGGGGCACTCTCATCCTCTCCGTCCATGGTGTAGGTGAACACATCGATATCCTGTTCACGCATCTTGCGGCGCTGTTCCTTCACCTTGGAGACCCGCTTCTTCACCTGGCTTTCCACCTTATCGGAAACCAGATCAATGGCGGCATACATATCGCTGGTCTGTTCACTGGCATTGATGTGCAAGCCTTCGCCAGTCAGTGTCACTTCGCAACGGTGCCTGAACTTATCCACGGAAAGAGCCACAGCCAGATCCAAACCCGAAGCCTTGCCGAAAAAACGGCCAAGCTTTTCCATACGCCTGCGTGCATACTTCTTAAGGTGTTCACTGGCCTCAAAATTCTTAAAGACAAAGGAAATATTCATGCCCTACTCCTTGGACGTTTGAAAAACACGTACCCTGCAGACCGTGCAGAGAACCACTTACCTAGAGAAAAATTGGCCACAATGAGTGCTGGTCGAAAAACGAATTGAAAGTCGGACAGACCACAAGATCAAGCATGCTGGAGAAAGCGCTTCGCGAAACAAGGACTTGGCAGGTCTGCAAGAAAGGCTTGCGCGAGAAAAGATGCCAGTAAAAAAGGGGGATAAACAGTGCCATTTTCTGCCTCCCCCTTGCTGTCTGTTTCATCCACAACGTTCAGCGGGCTTTCCTTTTGGAGGAGGACTCTATGCCTAGCTGCGTTCTGTATTTGGCTACTGTGCGGCGAGCAATATTCACATGGAGTTTATTTTTTAGCATCAGAGCCAGATGCTCGTCGCTCAGGGGGTCTGCAGGATCTTCACCGGCAATCAGATCCTTGATGAAGGTCTTGACGCTCTCTGAACCGACCAGAGAACCGTCAGCCTGCTCCAAGGCACTGTTGAAGAAATATTTCAGCTCAAACACACCAAACGGCGTGGCCACATATTTATTGGTCGTAATACGGCTCACGGTCGATTCGTGCATCTCTATATCGTCGGCAATATCCTTGAGGATCAAAGGCACGAGCTTGGTCGCCCCCTCTTCAAAAAACGCCTGCTGATGCCTGACGATACTCTCCGTAACCTTATACAGCGTACGCTGTCTTTGATAGAGACTTTTGATGAGCCAGGAGGCGGAACGGATCTTTTGTAGGCAATAGTCCCGCTCCTTGTCAGAGGCATGTGACAGATCGGCTTTGGCCAGATCGGAAAGCTGCAGATCGGGCAGTCCTTCCTCATTTAAGGCAATCACAAATTCGCCGTTGACTTTGTAGACATAGACATCAGGACAGATATAGGTGGGTTCGCCATCACCGAAGCTCGCTCCCGGCATGGGCTCAAGGTCCTTAATGATGGCCAGATATTCGTTCAGATCCTCCTGATCGAGATGAAATTTCTTCAAAAGCGGCTTGTAGCGCCGCATCTCAATATCTTCAAGATGATCAGAGACCAGAGAGACGAGAATGGGATCTCTGTCGTAATTGAGCTCTTTAATCTGAATCAGGAGACATTCCCGGGCATCACGAGCCGCAACGCCAACAGGATCAAAGCGTTGCACACGCCTGAGCACTTCCTCAACTTTTTCAGGGCTTTTGCCCGTTTTCTGGGCAATTTCAGCAATGTCTGCTTCGAGATAGCCTGAGGAGGACAAATTCCCAATAATCTCTTCACCGATGGCGATTTCTTCTTCGCTTAACTGAGAAAAATGCAGCTGCCAGAGGAGATGGGCTTCAAGAGTGGGCTTGGCCGCATAACGACTTTCAAAGGATGTGATTTCATCCAGTGCTTCGCGCTCTTTGTTCTGCACCTGACGAGACGTGCTCGAAAACTCACCGAGATAATCCTCCCACTGGGCATCTTTGGCCACATCGCTATCGTAGACTTCGTCCTCGTGAGATTCCTTGCGCTCTGCGCTTTCAGCCTCGTGGTCCGCTGGCCGATCATCAGTGATTTTTTCTTCGAGAAAGGGGTTTTCCAGCATTTCCTGCTGAATCGTCTCTTCAAGCTCCAGTCGTGACAGCTGCAGAAGCTTGATGGCCTGACGCAACTGCGGCGTCATGACCAGGCTCTGCTGCATTTTCAGATTTTGACGAAGTTCAAGCGCCATAGCCTATTACCTCTGTCTCTCCTCTGCTCTCCCGCTTACTTTCTGAGCTGCGCCGCGCGTATAAATTCACGGAAAAGGGGATGGGCCGCCATTGGTCGTGATTTAAACTCCGGATGGAACTGGCAGCCGAGAAACCAGGGATGGTCGGCAAGTTCCACAATCTCCACCAGAGAATTGTCAGGCGAAGTGCCGCTGAAAATCATCCCCTTGCTGCCCAAAACATCTTTAAAGGCATTATTGAATTCATAGCGATGACGATGCCGCTCTTCGACCATTTCCTGGCCATAGGCTCGTTCGGCCTGCGTTCCGGGTAAAATCTTGCACGGATACGCTCCCAGACGCATTGTGCCGCCCTTGTCACTTGCCCGGTCACGGTGCTCGACATTCTGTGTCCGAAAATCAAACCATTCGGTCATCAGATAAATGACATTGCTCTTGCTATGGGGGTCAAATTCCTCGGAATTGGCATCCTCCAAACCGGCCACATGCCGGGCAAATTCAATGACCGCACATTGCATACCGAGACAGATGCCCAAAAAGGGCACTTTCTTTTCGCGCGCATAGCGAATTGCGCAAATCTTTCCTTCCACGCCGCGGTAACCGAAGCCGCCAGGCACAAGAATGCCGTCACAACCGGCAAAAATCTCGGCGGTATTGGCATCAGTCACATTTTCTGAATTGACGTAGCGCAAATCCACCGTCACACCATTGGCCACGCCACCGTGGACAAGCGCCTCATGGAGACTTTTATAGGCTTCTTTCAGATCGACGTATTTGCCAACGATAGCAATGGTCACGCGGCCTTTGGGATGCATGCAGACATCCACCAGATGCTTCCAGGCCTCAAGATTGGCATTGCGCGCCGGCAGTCTGAGCATGATGGCCACTTTCTGGTCAAAGCCCTCTTCATAGAAACGCAACGGCACTTCATAGATGTTTTTGACATCCACAGAGGTAAAGACCGCATCCTCATCCACATTGCAGAAAAGCGCGATTTTCTTGCGCAGATCCTGGGGAATATTCTTTTCACAACGGCAAAGGATGATATCTGGCTGAATGCCGATGGACAACAGTTCCTTGACACTGTGCTGGGTAGGTTTTGTCTTGAGCTCGCCGGCACTGGAGAGATAGGGCACAAGGGTTAAGTGAATGTTCAGACAACTGTCACGGCCAAGCTCGCTCTTCAGCTGGCGGATGGCTTCAAGGAATGGCAGGCCTTCGATATCACCAACGGTTCCGCCAATTTCAATGATGGCCACATCCGGGGGATCGTCGCCTTCGGAAAGGGAGAGCACAGCCCGTTTAATTTCATCGGTGATATGCGGAATGACTTGTACTGTGGCCCCCAAGTAATCGCCGCGGCGTTCCTTGGCGATCACACGGTTGTAGATGGCACCGCTTGTCGTGTTGTTCTTGTGGCTCATGGGCACATTGAGATAGCGCTCGTAATGGCCAAGATCGAGATCTGTCTCCGCGCCATCGTCTGTGACAAAGACCTCGCCATGCTGAAAGGGATTCATCGTTCCCGGATCAACGTTAATATAAGGATCGAGTTTCTGAATGGTCACAGAAAGGCCTCTTGTCTTCAGCAACGCTCCCAGAGAAGCCGCTGCCAGGCCCTTACCCAAGGAAGAAAGTACGCCTCCGGTGACGAAGATAAATTTTGTCTTCACAACAAACGACCTGAAGATAAAAGTGAAAAAAAACAATCATAGGCTTGCGCCGAAGCCTGGACTTTGCGAGATACAACAAATCCATCCGAAGATGATCCGTCACAAAACGAAAACCGTTCTCGGAACACTTCCTGCAATGCCGTGCACTCTTATACGACACAGCGCTTTTTTTTTCCAGTGTCTTGCACTCAAGGGAAAGGCCTGAGAAAAGAGGTATAACGATCAAAAAACGCATTTTGTCCAATATATCCGTCAGGATCAAAAGGGAGCAGGTGGGATTTCCCCGTGTTGTGGGGCTTGCAGCCTAGTGCCTTGAAAAAAGTTTCACTTTTATCGAACGCTTTTATTGACTGCTATCTGAGAAAAAAATAAAATTTCTTTTTTTTAACGTCACAATTGTCGGCCCAAGACTGGCTGCGGAGTCTTTCTATGGTTACTGTCAGCACAATTGTCCTCACAGGCTATGGCACAAATTCCCATGTGGAAACAGCCCACACAGCACGTCTGGCTGGCTCTGAAAAAGTCGACATTGTGCATTTTGCCGATCTAGTCCGGGGAGACGTTTCTCTGGCCAACTATCAGTTTCTGATCTTCCCAGGTGGTTTTCTCGACGGTGACGATCTCGGTGCCGCACAAACAGCCGCAGTACGCTGGCGCTATCAGCACAAAAACGACGGCACACCGCTCCTGGAAGAACTCAAGACCTTTCTCAACGCAGGCGGACTTGTCCTTGGCATCTGCAACGGCTTTCAGCTCCTGGTGAAATTAGGTGTCCTGCCGGCCTTTGAGCAAAAGTGGTTTACAAGACACGTTTCTCTTGGTCAAAACGATTCAGCCCGTTTCGAGGACCGCTGGGTCACTCTCCTGCCCAATCCCAAAAGTCCCTGCATCTTTACCAAGGGCCTTCAGAAGCTCGCCATGCCCGTACGCCATGGCGAGGGAAAAATCGTCTGTGAAGATCAAGCCTGCCTCAAACGCCTGGACGACGAGGGGCTCATTGCCCTGCAATATGCCGATCCTCAAACGCTCAAGCCCACACAGCACTATCCAGAAAATCCCAATGGTTCCCCGCTGGGCATAGCCGGGCTCACCGATCCCACAGGGCATGTGCTCGGGCTCATGCCCCATCCCGAGGCCTTCCACCATGTGACCAATCATCCCCGCTGGACGCAGGGAATGCTTGACAGCCCTCCCGGCACCCTGCTCTTCAGCAATGCTGTGCGTTATCTTCAGAACTGCTGAACAGGATCGCCATGGATATCACAACCCTGATTGCTACCATAGAAAAAACGGCCCCCTTAGACGGCGCAGCCTCTTGGGATCGCTCTGGCTTGCAGGTTGCTTCGCCGCGCAAGGAGATCACTTCCCTCGGCGTCTGCCTTGATCCGAGCCCGACGTCGGTGGAAAAGGCACTCTCGCTTGGCTGTGACGCTCTCTTGACCCATCATCCCCTGACCCTTTCGCCAAGCCTGCCCAAATTTCTCGATAGCTATCACAGCGTCCTGCGCAGCCTGTTTCGCCAAGACGTGCCGCTCTATGCCGCACACACCTCCCTCGACACCAATCTCACAGGCCCTGTTTCCTGGCTTGCCGACGAACTGGGGCTCATGGCGCGCCAACCCCTGGAAGCGCTTGCGCACGATGAAAGCCGGGGATTTGGCATTTGTGGGAACCTAGCTGAGTCTCTTTCGGGACAGGCTTTTCTGCAAAAAATCGCCGAGCTTGTGCCGGTACCCACAACAACCATCTGCGGCACTTTGCCCGCCATAATCCGCCGAGTAGCCTACTGTACAGGTTCAGGGGCCTCGCTGCTGCCTCTGGCCAGAAGCGCCAAGGCCGATATCTATATTAGTGGTGACATTAAATATCATGCAGCTCTTGATGCCGGCATCTGCATCATTGATGTCGGCCATCATAGTCTAGAAGAAGAGATGATGCGCAGATTCAGTCTGCTTTTGCGTAACAGCACGCCCATAGAAGTGACTTTTGTGCCTTCTGAATCCCCGTTCAGACCCCTGGCCTCGTCGCTCTGCTCTTCAGACTGAATTATCAGGAACTTTCAGGAGGATAGCATATATGAGTGTTATTTATCTCGCCGAGATAAAACAACTGGTCGAACTGCAGAAAGTCGACGATGAACTCTATGACACGCGTCTTTTGCAGCAAAGAGCACCAGAAGAAATAGAAGCACTGTCCAAAAATTTTGAAAATGTTGAACGTCGTCGTGAACATATTCTCGATAAGCTTTCCCATCTCAAGGAACAAGAAAAACGCTTAACAAGCGAAATCGTCGACGACTCAGCCAAGATCAAAAAAAGCAAGAACAAGCTCATGCAAGTGGAAACGGGTCGCGAGTATCAGGCCATGATGCGCGAAGTGGACAATATGGAGAGGAGCAATAGCAATCGAGAAGAAGAAAAAAATGCTCTTGCCGAAGAACTCAAAATTCAGAATGCGCATCTTGACACAATCAACGGTGAATACGAAACGCTGAAAGCTGAACTTGAGCAAAAACGCAATGGCCTGGAGAAAAAGCTGGCTGAAACCAACAAAAAAATGGCCGATTTAAACGAGAAACGCAATGAAGCCAGCCAGAGAATCTCAGAGCCGGTGTTTCGGCGCTATGAATTCATCCGTGAACGCCTTGATCACCCGGTCATTGTGGCGGTCAAAGAAGGTATCTGTATGGGCTGCCATATCGCTGTTCCCCCGCAGACCTTCATTGAACTGCAACGGGGTCAGCAGATTATGAGCTGCCCCAACTGTCAGCGTCTGATTTTCTGGGACAAACATTTTGAAGAAGAAGCCCTGGAAGAGGCGCAGGCCAACCAAAGCCTTGATACGGCCAAGGCAGCCGAAGAGACTAAGCAGGCTGAACGTAAGCCCAAACGCAAAAGGACCACGAAAAAAGCTGAGTTGGCTGAAATCAGTGAAGAAGGAAGTGAGCTGACACAAAGCTTATCCACCGAGGCTACGAGCCCTGAGCCCGCTTTGGTCGAAGGTGCCGCTGTGAGCGAAGAGAGCCTGGCCACAGAAGAGGCCGAACCAGAAAAGAAAAAGACCAGCCGCAAAAAGATCAAAGCCAAAGACAGCGCAGAGGCTTTGACCGCAGAAGAGATGAGCTTGGCCGCGCCTGAGGCGGAGGAAAGCCCCAAGCCTGCCAAAAAGACCAGTCGCAAAAAGACGCAGGAAAGCACAGAAGTAGCTGAGGCTTCCGACCAAGACCCAGAAAGTGCCAACGCTGCGCCGGAAAAGAAAAAAACCGCCAAAAAGAAAGCGCCCGTGACGGGAGAGGCTACTGACGAGGAACAGAGCGAGAAAAGCAAAGAGGCAAGCGTGAAAAAAAAGAGCGCGGCCAAAAAAGCGGCTGAGACGGCGGACGAGGCTTCTGAAAATGCCGAAGACGAAACAAAAAGCCCTAAAAAGCGCGTTGCCAAAAAAAGCAGCCAGACAAAGACAGAAGACGGCAACGACGAGCAATAAGGATTTCGAGTTGAACGGGCCGTCGCTGCGGCACAATGCCGGAGAGGAAAGTCCGGGCTCAACAGGGCAAGACGCTGGGTAACACCCAGGAGGGGTGACCCTTGGAGAGCGCAACAGAAAGCAAACCGCCGTGCAAACGGTAAGGGTGAAACGGTGGGGCAAGAGCCCACCAGAGGTCGTGGTGACATGGCCTGCTCTGCATACCCCGTCTTGAGCAAGACCAAATAGGAAAGGGGCTGGCCCGGCCATACCTTTCGGGTAGGTTGCTTGAGGGTGCGGGAAACTGTACTCCTAGAGGAATGACGGCTACGCAAAGACAGAACCCGGCTTATAGTTCGACTCAAGACAAGAAAAGGCACATCATTTGATGTGCCTTTTCTTGTCTTGCCGCCTTGTTCAGGAGACGCATTACACTTGTAGGCGGCAACCAGAAAGACCTTGCCAAACTGCAAAGGTCTGAAGGATTTTCCAGATTCCTGACCATGTTCTACAGCTACTTCTCTGCGGTTTACAATATCTTCACTCGCCGTGTGACAATGGCAAAGCGTGAGCATACAGCCTACAATGTGAGCAGATTGGCTACAGCAGCCTTGTTCTTCTGGGTAGTAGAGCCGATCCTTTCCGAACTTCTGGCAGGGCGTGGCCCAGACGATGACGATGATGATGACGAGTGGTTGAAGTGGATAGCCAGCAAGACCCTGACCGCTCCATTTAACATGGTTATCGGTGTCAGGGATATAGCAGCAGGCATTGATGGTCTCGCAAGCGGCACATCACGCGGCTATCGTGCAAGTCCTGTAGTTTCCATATTTGAAGAGCCTACGAAACTTGCCGCGAACATGATCAAAGTTGCTACAGGAGATAAGTGTAAATAAGGATCTTGATGCCAAGGTGGTAAAGCAGGCGGGAAGAACGATAGGTAT
Organism: Desulfovibrio sp.; assembly: GCA_024699605.1. Classification (GTDB taxonomy): domain Bacteria; phylum Desulfobacterota; class Desulfovibrionia; order Desulfovibrionales; family Desulfovibrionaceae; genus Desulfovibrio. The sequence continues at coordinate 18,993 of JAILPJ010000054.1, forward strand.
GCTGTCAGGGACTCCGTTGCTTGGAGCACAGGTACAGACAACACTTGGGAATCTGTGGGATTGGATGGATGGGACTTCAGAGATGGAGTTGAGAGACTTGCTCTTCACAAAGCCGAAGAGCAGGCGGTAGCTTGAAAAAGAAGCAGTAAAAAGCCCCTTGATTAATCAAGGGGCCAGCGAACACTATAAAAAGTATCAAAAATTTTTCTTAAAAAAATAAGATGTACTCAGAGAAAGAATTAAACCTGTTATAATCGTAATCGCCAATTTTTCTAAACTCGATAGATTTTCAGGTGAAAGCCATAACCATTCATGTTTTGCGACTAAATGCCAAAGATAAATTAAAACTATTATAGTTGTCACGACCACGGTTAACACAAGAAATCCAATTCTAACATAGTGAAGCCACCACTCTTCACTCATTTTTATACTTTGCTGAAGTTTTTATAAGCGTCATCGTCTGCGGCATCTTTTTCAGGTGTACCAGATGGCTCATTTTCAGCGCTTTCTTTTACTAAAAACTTACTCATGAGCCAAAACCTTATCCTTAAAATACTGACTTATATACTCTAATGGGATAAAACCATGAAGCCCGGCAGGTTCATTGTCTTGATCTCCATTCACTGTTCTATCCCATGGAGATCCCTTTTTATGAGTCCAACTTGAAAGTTGCCCAGCAGTAAATTTGCCAAAATGGTTTAATATTGCATCTACTGCTCCTCTAACGTCACTATCTTGGCTTTCTTCACACTCAATAGTTTTAGAGTATTGTGAAATTTCATTCCATTTATGAATATAGCTGAATACACTCGGAAAAACTGGACCAAATTGCCATGCACGAGGATATTCTTTGCATATTCTATTGCCAGTAACTGCAAGATAAATACCATAAACGCAGTAAAGTAGCTTTTGAATTTTTGTGTTGTTATATGTAATTCCGCGTTTTAGACACTCTTGAGCGATAAAGGCCGCCACGTCGCGGCTTTCGTAGGGAGTCGTCATCACAACACCTCCTGCCTTCAACCGTAGCTGACTCTGAGAATAACACGGAAAAATCCTCTAGAGCCTCGCAAACGAGCACCAAAGACGTCAAAGAAATCACCATAAATACATCCTGTGAAAGATCTGGGGAGTAAGGCCGCAAACAAGCCCCCAGCGTGCCATTCACAGCCATCAGAAGCTGTGCAAATGTCGCGATGGCAACGGAGTTGCAGCACAACGCATAGCAACTCACATAATGGCCCAGTGCCCAGGACCTATGCTGAGAGCTTGAGACTTTCGCTTTGCAGCACTTCTCCGGTCTCAAGGTTTGTTGCCTGAATTTCCCATTTCGGGTCGTTCACAGCGAACATAATCCAACGTCGTAAGCATTTCTGGGCACTTTCTGCCACGTAATCAATCTTCGGATCCCGGTATGGTGCCTTTTTGTTAAGTACGAGGAAGATCATTCTTACGATGTTGTGTACGATCATGATCAGAGCTCGTTTGTTTCCTTTTTTCGAACGTTTACTCTGATACTTTGACTGGAACGTAGTACCTTTTGAGCGAACTGCAGCGTGAGCACATTCACACAGTATTCTTCTGAGATAGTAATTGCCCTTGCGAATATGCCCGTGTTTTCGTTTTCCGGCTGATTCGTTATTTCCTGGACATACGCCGATCCAGGAGGCTAAGCGCTCTGGTGTCTTGAAAGGCGACATATCTTCACCTCCAAGTTCAATGAGGATTCTCACCGCAGCTTTTTGGCTGACACCAGGGATAGATTGCAGCAAACGAAGAGCATGAGGATGTTCAGTTGCAATGACGCTTGTGAGCCTATGTTGGATCTTCTCGATCCTCTCTTGCAGAAAGCCTGAATCCGTGGGCTAATAATCGACAAAAATTTAATAGACATCTCGTAAATGATAAAAATCATTGACTTTTTTTACGGGACTCAGATGGCTAAAATTTTCACCCGTCAGCCGATTTTTGCGTTTTGTTAAACTTATGTTATTTTTTCAAGGGCTTGCTCTGAATAAACGACTGCTATTTTTCCCCATTAATCAAGATCTGTAAATTTTTTAACTGTCTCAGTGAACATTTAAATTTTATTCTCGTTTAAAATTACTGAAGTTAAATTTTCTTAGCTACCAACCAACATTGCTTTTAATGAATCTAAGCAAGCTCTCAAAGCACCTAATTTTGCTGGATTTTCAAAGAAAAAAAATTTTTTTTGATAAAAAATTATTGACAGATTTAACCAGATATTCTATACTCAGCCTCATTCAAGATCGTTTTAGAAAATTGGAGCTGAGTTATGATTGCTAATCTCATTCGTGGAAATGAAGATCTTCAAAAGTACACTGGACCTCTTCTTTT
>JAILPJ010000059.1 GCA_024699605.1 Desulfovibrio sp.
CAGTGGCTTGGCCGCCTTGTTGAGGTACTTCTTTGGCATGAGTGAGAACCTCCAGATGCTATAGGGAGATTCTCTAACAAAAATCATGGGTATGGCAATGGCTTAGCTCATGAAAAATCTTTTTGATGCCGAGTATAACAACAGGGCTGAAAGAATGTTGCGCCCTGGCAGATGCCATTCTAATATGATGGAGTTTCTTTCCACCAAAAGCGGCTTTATGGCGTTTGCGGTCATTATGACCATTTTCATGACCTGTAAGATCAACAAGATCAATCCCTACGAGTACATTCATTGGGTCTTTGCCAATGTCAAAATTCGCCTGGAAGACTACAGGCTTGAGATTTCAAAGATTACAGGGACGACAGCCCAGCTGCTCAAGCTGCCAAGGCCATACAAGAAGGATGGGAAGACCATCAATCTCTTTGACAAAGAATATGACTGCTGGGCCGACAAGCTGGACTGGACGGGTCTGGATATCTGGTCTTAGTCAGCCTGCTACGACGCAGAAAGATCCAGGATTAGGCCTGAATACCGCGTACAGCCCTCTGAAGTCGCTGAGAAGGAGCAGCCAGAACCATAATCACATTTGCTCACCGTCTGAAGATGCAAGCATGAATAGAGAGAAAGGCCTCGCACACAGCGAGGCCTTTCTCTTCTGGTGATACTCAGTTTCCGCTTACAGGTAGGCAAAAATGTGTCGGGGCTACCTCCACACAGAGATCTCATTGGCTTCGATCCATTTTTTTATTTGCTTTGCGGAGGAGAACACTGAGGATCTGTACGGTAAAAAAGTTTATTCTTATGCGCCATCTGAGCAAAGATTCTTGGCTTTGGTTGCCCTGAAAGGTTAAAGTTTTTTTTCAGCAGATCCTAATATCGGCGTTTCACCGGCAACACATCCACTGTTCACTTTCTGTTTGCCGCCGCTGCCGATCGTGGTGCAATATGCTGAATCCACAGACGAAACAGGCATGGAACTCTTCATGGACGCCCGCTTTCTAACACTTTTACCGCGCATTCCTTTTTCCAGAAGGAGATGCCGTAGTTTATGACGGTCTTAATCTGCGGCGGCAGATCAGCCGCGTATTTCTTTTCTTCTATCTGGGCAAGGGCTTCATCGGCCGCCTTGTCCAGATCGTCATAGTGCCCGGCCCGTTTCACTTCAATAATGACGGCACGATTATTGAGCCCGTCTTCCATTGTTATGTCGGTGCGCCCGAGGCCGTTTTCCCGGTTGGAGCGTATGTCTGCTCCTGCGCCGCGCAGGAGCCCGGCCAAGAATCCGTGGTAAAAGCTCTCGACGCTGTCATAATAGCTGATGGTGCCATACAATGCCTGCTTCAGCATCTTTTGGACCTTATCCGCATCACCATTCCAAAAGGCATCGATGAAAGGCTGCAGGGCATGGATGTCGAGCGTGTCCTCAAACCAGGAGGATACCTTGTTGATGAAGATTTCCCGTACTTCTTTATTGGGGATGACAAGAGTGGTGTCCCCGTCGTCCGGCTGGCGTGCTGCTTTCGTCAGGTAGCCGGTGAGGTACATCATGGTCCAGAGGCTCCGGTCTTTTTTATAGACCATGTCATAGGTCATGTCTTCTTCAAGGCGTTCCTCAATGGACTTTCCGGTGATCAGGTCTTCGATCTTCCTGCGTGTCTCCGGCCCCGACTTTTCTACCAGTGTCCTGACAATGGCATTGCTGCTTGTGTTTTTCCAGTATGCCTGAGGCTTCGTTTGCGGGTCATCCTGAAGGTCGGCAATATACTGAAGGACGTCCCAGGGACAATACATCTCTGTTTCTCTGCCAAAGCGGTAGCCGTCATACCATTCCCGGATGTCTTTCTTATTGGCGGGCATGCCGGCAGCGGCAAGCAGTTCGTCCACCTCTTTGGAGGTGAAGCCGAATTTGTCTGCGAAGCGGCTGTCTGATATGCCATAGCACTTGAAATTGTTCAGGCCGGTAAAAATGCTTTCCCTGGCGATGCGCAGGCAGCCGGTGAGCACAGCGAACTTGAGCGAAGGATTCGTCTTGAGCACCGCCCCAAGCATATTGCGCATGAAGCCGATCATTTCCTTGTAATAGCCGTTCTGCTCCGCGCAATTGATCGGCACGTCATATTCATCGATGAACAGGATGACGGGTTTGCCGTGGTGCGCTTCCAAGGCGCGGCAGAGAACAAACAGAGAATTGGCAAGATCTTTTTCGACGTCAGTGCCGTTATAGAGTGCGGAAAAAGTATTTTTGTCCGGTGGGGTCACTTTATCGCTTTCCAGCAAATAGGCATGTTCAATGCATAGCGACCGGAGCACTTCCGACATTTGACCAAGGGCCAGACCGAAATTTCGTCCTTCCACTCCCTTAAGTGTTAGGAAAAGGGTGGGGTATTGATGCATCCAGGCGTCGCAAAGCCGTGTATTTTGAGAAATGGCAAGTCCTTCAAACAGATTGCGTTCTTTCGCTCTAATATCGAAAAACTCTTGCAGCATGGTCATCATCAGCGTCTTTCCGAAACGCCGGGGGCGCGTTATGAGCGATACCTTCGGCGGGACAGTGCCGAACATTTCCTCGATGAAGGAAGTCTTATCCACATAGCAGCAATGCAGCTCGCGCATTTCCCTGAAGGAATCGCTGCCGATGAGAATATTGAGGGGTGCCATGCGCCTGTTCCTTGTCTGAGTTTTAATAGACGGCTACATTTTACAGATATACTTGCTGACAAGCAAGCAAAGTATCGGTGTATTTTTTTTTCTGAGCTGGGAGAGACCTCTATCTACCGGCTTATATTGTTTTATAGGTTTGGCAAAAAGCTGTGATAGCTTCCTTCACCCCGCATTCCGGGCAGATGTCGCTGCCGTCCACGCGGGACATCGCCGGATAGCCTTCGTATCCCTTCCCGCATTTCGGGCAGACCTTCCTGAACCTGTCGACGCCGACTATCAGCTTTAAGCCCGATCCCGTATCCCATCGGACCAGCAGGTCGCCGGCCCCATCGATTCCCTCGACCGTACCTTTCGTGCCCGGCTGAACCGCATACGGGTCATCCATTTCAATGTAAGGATCTGTTGAAAAAAACTTTAACCTTTCAGGGCAACCAAAGCCAAGGATCTTTGCTCAGATGGCGCATAAGAGTAAACTTTTTTACCGTACAGTTCCTAAGCTTTCCATGTGGCTGCTTGACAACTTGGAGAGCCGCAGTGTGAACAGCACTGCGGCTCTCTCTTTTTTTTCTCGGACATAAAATTTTCCTGTGGTGGAGTAAACCGAGGATAAGACCAAGCATTACATAGGGGGCGTAGTCAGCCGCGCGTTCGTGAGGTAGAGAATGGTCAAGAGGCTTTCCTCTCCACTGCTATGATTGCTCTCAAGAACAAGCCACAAGTCATGGATTGTGGGCAGTTGCCAGGAAAGCCGGTGTTTTTGTCTGTGTCTTGATCTTGCCAATGTGCCTTAGTCCAAAACTCAAGGAGCCTGGATGGACCAAGACTCCTTAGGATAAGGGCAACTGATCAAGAATTATCCCAAATCGCACTTCCAGGGCAGTAGATTTGCCATCTTATCTCCTGGTGTAGAGCGGATGTGAGCAAAGACGTAGTTGAGGTAGTCCAGCGGCCTAATCTTGTTGGCTTTGGCTGTCTCAATCAGAGAATAGAATATGGCAAGCGCTCTGGCTCCGTTGGGATGGCCTGAGAAAAGGAAGTTCTTGCGGCCAACAACGAATGGTCTGATACCGTTCTCGGCAAGT
>JAILPJ010000093.1 GCA_024699605.1 Desulfovibrio sp.
ATGTCTTTCACACCGATAGGTCTCAGCTCCAATTTCATCGAGATTATGCAAGGCAAGGCCATTTTTATGAATGCTGCTTTGCTGTCACCTCAACAAGAGACAACGGCATACGAAAAATCTTTTTGATGCCGAGTATAACACATGGGGGAGGTTCTATTGTATTTTTTGATAAATGAAGCAGCCAATCCAGCCATAATTTTTTTCTTCATCTACCGGGATATCAGCTACTAAGGTATAAAGCCCACTGGCTGCCACAGCCTGCTGAATTTCCTCAGTAAACATCGCCACATGATTCGCTTCTTGAACTTTTCCGATGACAAGAACATCGGCAGCATGCTCTGCAAGAAAGTCTGCGAATTTTTTTGTATCACGGCCAAGATGCAAAAAAACACGACTTAAATCATCCATTCCCAAGCACGGAGGCTGACGCCGTGTCAAAGGATACAAAAAATGCATAAAGCCACTCACAGAAAGCGTTCTTCCTGGCAAGGATTCAATCACTTTTCCTGCCAATAAGGTATTGGACTGTCCAGAAGCATCGTTGGACCAGCGACATTCTGGAAAATCCTGCACTATCTTCCACGTTTCCTGCAAAGCTACTGGGCGATAATTGACACAAAGCACAATGAGGCTGGCCAGCAAAAGCATTCTGACTTTGAGCAGGCGCTGTAGAAAAGCTGGATCTTGCTGAAGCCTAAAACTGAGCGCCAGCATACCCGCAAAAGCCGGGAAAAGCATGGAGAAATGATATAAGAAGGCCATTTTGCTGACTATTTCAACAAGAGGAGCCAGACTGCAGGCAAGCCAAAACAAAGCTCGATGCCAATAACAGCGATTCTCGGCACGCCAAAGCACAACAAAGGCGAAAATGGTCAAGAGAAAAAATGGCCAAAACTCCCAAAGAAAACGCAGACCATACTGAAAAATATTTCCTAAGATTTTTCCTGATTCTGCACTGACAACAGTTCCTGCCTGCAAATACGCCGAGATGAGACCATGCAGACTTCCACGACCTAACGCCATGACAAAAATAAGCCCAAGGCCTGTCATGATGCCACCTACGCAATAGATGCAAGCGGCAGAAAACCCATAGGCCAACCACATGGCCAGGGCACCAAGGCAGGCATAAATCGCAAAAGGTTCTCTGAGCAGGACAGCCAGGGCTGTCAAGCAGCCAGCGGTGAACCAGGCAGCTTGCGTTTTGCGTGCAACAAGAAGCAGTCCTAAAAAAAGCGCGGCGTAGGCAATAGACAAACTATTTTTAACGCCTGCGTCTAAGACATCGGGAACATGCCAGCATAAAAGACAGAGCAAAGCGATCAATAGACCATGCGTTTTGCTCGCGCTCTCTCTGACAAGCACCTGACACAAAAGCCAAGCCGCCAAAACGGCAAAACCGAGGTCGACCAGACGCATCCAAAGATAAAGATTTCCGGGAAGAGCACAGAAGGGGGCTAAAAGGCAAGAATAAAGATTGCAGGAACCCACGTCCGGAAGTTGTCCATGGGTCAGAAGATTCTGAAAGATCAATTGCGCATAATAGATATAGTAGCCCTCATCCATATGGGGATAATCTCCGAGGACCAAAAGCCTCGGCAGAATTACAGCGCAAAGGATGATCGTAACAGGGCTAAGTCCAGTCAAACAAGACAAACACCGAAAGCTCATAAAAGTGCCCTGTGCAGCACATCCACTGTTTTCTCCTGCATTTCAAGTGTCATACCGAACCAAAGCGGCAAACGAATAAGCCGTGAAGACAGATCTTCTGTCTGTTGCATGCTACCATGGACGCGGCAAAATTTTTTGCCAGCAGGAGAAGTATGCAGGGGAACATAATGGAACACCGCATGGATGCCATTGATTTTAAGTTCTTCAAGCACCCGTTGCCGGTCAATATCTTTGGGTAAAAGCACATAGTACATATGCCCATTATGACGACAATGCTTGGGTACAATGGGCCGCCTGAGCAGACCTCTGACTTCAAGGTCCTCTAGCAGCAGATGATATCTGTGCCAGCAGTGCAGACGGTTTTCCGTGATCGCTTCAGCCTCTTCCAACTGAGCCCAAAGAAAAGCCGCGATCAGCTCGCCCGGCAGATACGAGGATCCCACACTTTGCCAGGTATACTTGTCGATTTCTCCACGGAAAAAACGACTACGATCGGTCCCTTTTTCGCGAATGATTTCGGCCTTAAGGATCAGCCCGGGGTCATTGACCAAAAGGGCTCCTCCCTCTCCGGAAATGACATTCTTCGTCTCGTGAAAACTCAAAGCCCCCATCTGTCCAATACTGCCAAGGGCCTTGCCTTTGTAGGTTGACATAAAAGCCTGCGCCGCATCTTCGATGACTGGCAGACCATGCCTGGCAGCAATAGCCATAATTTCGTCCATTTCACAGCCGACGCCAGCATAGTGCACCGGGGCAATAGCTCGGGTGCGCTTGCTGATGGCTTCTTCAATCAGCTGCTCATCAATATTCAGGGTATCCTCCCGAATATCGACAAAGACCGGAACACCTCCCCGCAAAACAACGGCATTGGCCGTAGAGACAAAGGTATAGGAAGGCATGATTACTTCATCGCCGGGGCCAATATCCAAGAGCAAAGACTGCATTTCCAATGCTGCGGTACAAGAGTGCGTCAAGAGCGCTCTGGCACAACCACACATCTTTTCAAGACGGTAATGGCAGTCTTTCGTGTAGGGACCATCACCGGCCAGTCGACTGTTAAAATGGGCTTGAGCAATATTATAAAGCTCCTTACCCGTCATATGCGGCTTATTAAAGGGGACTGTTTCCTGCATGCGAAGACTCCTGGGCTTGGGCTTGCCCGGCAAAAACAAATAGCTTCAACGACACAAATAAAAAGGCCGCACAGACAAAAATGGCCGCCAATTGCACAAGCTGATGCGGGTAACCCAGTAGATCGACACAAATATAGAGCATCAACAAATTGATACAATAACTCACAGCGTGCGCTAGCAAAAAACGTACAGAAGATTTGGTAATACCACCCTTATGATGAAAAGTGTACTTTTTATTTCCCAAATACGACACCAGCATCGCTAAAGGGTACGATATACCAACAACAATTTTTGGATCTACACCTAGCCATGTAATAAAAAGATATATAAAATAGCCAACAGAATTATGTGCAATGCCGACAATACCATATCGAATAAGTTGACGCCGTGCCTCTTTGTTAAAAAAAAGAGTCCAAATTGCGTCAACGAACTTGTTAGTCCTTAACAAATAAACCATCCAATGTAAAAATAGTTATTTTTTTTGACAGCTACTACTATCACAAGCAGCGTCTTTACAATCTATATTAAAAACACTCTTAATAACATATTGCGGGGAGTTATTCATACTAACAAAAATCCTTCCCACATATTCACCAATAATGCCAAGTAAAAGCATAATAATTCCACCGACAAAAAAAATGGCAGAAAATATTGAAGTATAGCCAACCTGAATATTATCGCTAAACAACTTCTGAAAAATAGAAGTCATGCCCAACCCAAAGCCAAAAACAGCACAAAAAACACCAAGCAAGTCCGCCATGCGTAAAGGCCGGACAGAAAAATTTGTCGCTCCGTTCAGCCAGAGATTAATAAGCTTGCTCAACGTATAGCCACTTGTGCCGCTTAAACGACAGCGTTCTTCCATTGGCACATAGGCAAAATTTCTTGTGCTCTGTACGAGCAAGCCTGTTATGTACGGATAAGGATTATGGTACGTTAAAATTTGCTGTGCGATAAAAGACTTCATGGCATAAAAGTTAGACATCTGAAAATTCTTATCCACATCCAAAAGGAAATGGATCATTTTTTCGTTAACTTTACTGCCAAAGTTTTTAAAGGCGCTTTGCTTTTTCTGGGGGTACTGGGCAATAGCAACATCAGCCTGCTTTTCCAAAGGCTGAAGAAGATCAAACACATGGTCGAGAGGACATTGCCCATCGTCGTCAAGACAAACCAGGAAATCGCCGCTGGCAAAACGCAAGCTGGCCATGCGAGCGCTGGCCTGACCGAAATTCTTGGTAAAATTGACAACTTTCAGGAAGTCTTTCGTGCGACATAATTCTGTCAAGACTCCGAGCACATTATCGGGTGAACCGTCAACCACACAGACGATCTCGAAGCTGTAGCGCTGTTCATTGGCCATCAGCTGCTCGATCTCAGCAATAACCGCTGAGATGGTTTTTTCACTGCGATAACACGGGATACAAAAGCTGATTTTTGGCATAATCAGAGACCATCTGGCTAGAGTTTCTCATCCAAAAGCAAGGTTTTCACAATATCCTTCATATAAAAAACGCCGCGTTTCCTCTGAATGAACTCTGCCGCCAGCAAAGCGCCCCGCACAAAAGCCAGGCGGGAAAAGGATTCATGGGTAATAGAAATCCGCTCATAGCCATCCGTTGCAGTGATTTCATGCACGCCGACGTAGCCATCCAGGCGTATGGATGAGATCGGCACTTCCTCTCGACTGATGGCCTGTTGAATATAACGCGCCGTTTTCGTCGGTGAGGGCTTGTTATGCGGATGACGCTCAATGATCTCAAAACGGTAGTCCGGGAAGACCCTGGAAAGTCGCTCAACAAAATCAATCACAAGATTGATACCCGAAGTCAGCGTCGAGGCAAAAACCAGACCAATAGAATTTTTGATCACTTTGTTTTTGATCTGCTCCACTTCGTCCTCGGTAAAATCCGTAGGACAAATCACAAGATTGGTCTTGGTGCGGCAACAGAGATCCACAAGCTTAAGGGATGTGGCACAGGCGGAGAAATCCACGATAATGTCCACAGGTGTTTGCTTGGGATCAAAGGACTCAATGGGCTGAACACATAACTTGGGATCAATGGCGATTTCAGTCAATTCACAAACGCGTTTTCCCGCTGTGGCACTTTCTTTGCGACAGAGTACGGCAGCCAGTTCATGCGTTGGGTTTTCTGCCAGATAGCGAACAAATTCTCGACCGGCACGACCCAGACCACACAGACAAAGTTTCATCAGTTTTTTCGGCGTGGAAATCCCAGCCGTTAAGCCGGGGAGGAAACGCCGCCTCCATCGTTTTTCCTGTTTTGCTACAAGATCCGTTAGATCGAAAAATCAAACTCCTGGCCCATCACGCCAAAAGTCACAATAGAGCCTGATTAATTGACAAAGCCGTTCAGCGCCATACTTGAGTGCACAAAGTTGACCAAAGAAACAAAGTCAAAAACGGGCAAATGAAATTTTTGCCGAATGCGGTCGCTATAGGGCGGCATATTGGTGCATTCAAGCAGAATGCCGGCATATTGTTCTTTGGACAGTGCCGCCTCAAGACAATCAAGGATTTCACGGGCACAGACCTCAGTATCCACACTCTGCCAATTCTGTACGGTAAAATTCGTGAACATCTCCTTGTCTTGAGTACCAACGATGTCAAAAGCGCTGCCTTTGAGAGCATTGTCGATACCCACGGCCTGAAGATGCCGATCTGTCAGGGTTTGGCTATTGGCAGTCAGAATCAAAAGCTTTTTGCCTTGAAAAGCCAGTAAAAGGCTCGGCAAGAGCATCAGGGCTGAAGTGAACAGAGGAATGTGCAAGACATTGGCCAGCTTTTGCTGAAAAAGTGACAAAAAACCACATGATGTGGTGATGGCCCGCACACCTTGGGCTTCAAGCTCTTGTGCTGCCAAAACAAAAGGTTGCAGATCTTCATCGTTCAAATCGAGCACAACTTTGTGTGGCAGACTGCCCTTCACCACTTTGTAAAGAACCGGAAAATCCCATGTCCGCGCATTGCCCACATCACCGACAATACGGGGAAAATGGGATTCAAGCATCAGGATACCGAGATCATAGCCATAGATGTTTTTTCCACCCTGCACAATCATCTTCAATCCGCCTGCGTTTACCAAACCAATCCGGCTGGTCCGTGTTCAGTTTGTATAATAGCTGAAAAGGTCTTTTTTACTTTCTCAATAATTTCGTAACAGGCTTTTCTGTTTTTGCCCGCGAGCAAAATCGGCCCGTATTTTCCCGAATCATCTCTGAGCGCTTTGGTTGTCATACCGACATGAAAACCATCACGGCAAAACTTGTGGACCCCCTCAATGGCCAAAACATCTTCCACACCCTCTAGAGCCGTCAGCACGCCATCGGGAAACGCAAAACACAGCCAAGCTGAGACCTTGTTGTCAAGCTTTGCTTCGTCGACAAAGGTTTTGCGATCCTCCACAAGATAATCAATGAGTGCGCTATTGGTGTCAAAACCACTGGCCAAAGGCGTCAGATCAGAAGAGAGATAGACGCCGCCTCCTCGCGCCGCACATTCGACCAGATAAACCTTGTGGTCTTCGTGGCAATACAAATATTCGGCATGCGTAATACCAAAGGGCAGAGCAAACGCTTTGATCAAGGCGTCATTTGTCTCTTTGACCAAGGTCGCAACGGGATCCTCAAGATTTCTGACCGAAGAAAACATACACATTTTGGAAACAAAAAGGTTTTCCACGGCAAAATATTCTTTGTCACCCACATCCAAGGTCAGATACTGATGATCCATGGCAAAACCATCGGCAAGGTATTCTTTCCCTTGAATGAATTTTTCCACAATGACGTCATGCACCTGAGATTTGCCCAGACTGTAGGCAAAATTCTGCGTCAGTTGCTCATCCGACGAGACTTTGATCACACCACGACTGCCGCTGCTGTCCACAGGCTTAATGATCACAGGATAACCGATGGAACGTGCCGCCTCAAGCGCCTCGTCCAGACTTGCAGCCTTGGCAAAATCAGGCACAGGCAATCCGGCTTTTTTGGCCTGGCAGCGCATCTCATATTTGTTGGTAAAGCGTTTGGCACAGTCGACACCAATACCCTTAAGGCCAAGCTGTTCGGCCACATAGGCCACAGACAGCACGGAAACGTCCGTTTGATCTGTCGTGATGGCGTCAATACATTCCTTTTTGGCTGCCTGCAGAATAGCTTCCTTATCTCGTGTATCAATATAGTAGGAGGCATCGCACAGTCGAAAACAGGGATAGTCTCCGGCAATACTAACACAAATCACGCGATAGCCACGTTCCTTACAAATTCGCACAAAGTTCAGCTGACCTTCGCCAGCGCCTAAAATCATAATTGTTTTTGACATCACTTTTTCGGCAAAATGCCCAAAAGCTCAGGCAAAAATGCCGCCTCCACGCTTCTTTGCTCTCTTCTCACAGAGCCATTATCCCAAGATAAGCAGGATTTATAAAACATTATTTAATTATATTTTTAACAATAATATTCTTGATACCAACGTACAAACTCAGCAATACCATCGTATAGGGATGTTTTTGGCGTAAAATTTGTTGCTTGAACAGTTTCCTCAATATCTGCCCAGGTTGCTTGAACATCTCCTGGCTGCATTGGTAACATTTCTTTCTTTGCTTTTTTTCCTAAAACTTTTTCAATTGTTTCAATAAACTCCATGAGTTCAATCGGATGACTATTTCCTATATTATAAAGACGATATGGGACATAGCTATCTGCAGACGAAAGTTCATCATGGCTTACTTTTTGTTGTAAAGATGGTTGAAGTGGCAAAATCCTAATAATAGTTTCTATAACGTCATCAATATAAGTAAAATCTCTTAGCATCTTGCCTGCGTTAAATACTTTGAGCGGCTGGTCATGCAAAATTGCGGTCGTAAAAAGATGCAAAGCCATATCTGGCCGCCCCCATGGCCCATAAACAGTAAAAAGCCTTAAGCCAGTTGCAGGGATCTTAAAAAGATAACTATAGGAATAAGCCATCAATTCATTACTTTTCTTGGTCGCAGCATAAATACTAGCTGGGTGATCTGTATTTTGACTTACTGAATATTTTTGCGAAGAATTGATGCCATAAACCGACGATGATGAGGCAAATAAAAGATGTTCGACGGGAAAATTTCTACAGCACTCTAGAATATTACCAAAACCTATAACATTAGAATCTAAATATGCTCTCGGATTCTCAATACTATAACGGACTCCAGCTTGTGCGGCAAGGTTGACCACATGCGTAAATTTATTTTTTGCGAAAAGTTCATTAATATTTTTTGTATCTGAAATATCTATAGCAAAAAATTGAAAATTTTTAATATATTTTGATGAGCTAATTCTTTTTAGCCTATCTTTTTTTAAATTAACATCATAGTAGTTATTACAATTATCTACACCAACAACTTGATGGCCTGCCGCCAAGAGCCTCATAGCAAGATGATAGCCGATAAAACCAGCAACACCTGTAATCAAAACGTGCATACAAAAACCCTTAAATATAATAGATAAATTATAAGCGTAGCTGACTGGTAAAAAATCTCAAGGAATTACCCATGCGTAACCATGATCATACCAAGACAGACAAAAAGACAGCCAAGCAGCTGGAACCATGATAAATGTTCATTGAAAAGAAAATAGGCCCCAAGGAGAACGCCAACATACTGAAGAGAAACAATGGCTTGACTGACACTGAGAGAACCGATGCGTAAGGCGGCAATATAAAAGAGGGCTCCAAGTCCAAAGAGGGAAAGCCCGCAAAATGTCTTAAGATTGACAACGCCCCATGGCGTTGGGCTGGCAACGCTGGCACCTGATTTCAAAAAAAGGTTCGCCGCCACATTGCAGCAAACAGTAAAAAACATAAGAAGAAGGTGCTTACTCATAAAAGTCCTCAAAGGCCAAGAGAAACTTATGGCAGGCTTTCTGTAAGAGGAACGAGCGCAAAAGAATATTTACTCTGCCCTGGCTGCACAAGCCAAAAGGGTGCGCAGGGGAGAGTATAGATTCCCCAAAGCGGCGCTTCCGCCTGAGCCAGAAATGAACCATCCGCTTGAGATTGCCAAGACAACGTCGCGTCAAAACGGGCAAAGAGGAGAGGGACAAACGTGCTCCAAAAATTACTGTTTTCCCTAAAACGCTCAGCCAAGGAATCCGCCAAAAACCCTGGCAAAAGGGATACAAGGCCAGGTCTGCCATAGTAATAGCCACAGAGTTGCTGATAGGGGGGAGAGACTTGGCTGCGAACAAAAAGTTCGAGTTTAAGACGATCCTTGCTTCTCTGACAAACAAGTTGGCAAGGATTTCCGGAACTGTCAGAAAGTTGCGCAGAAAGTTTTGGCCAACGCTCCTCTCTCAGGGCAACGCTCTTCAATCCCCAATAGGCTGCGACGGCCCGGTTCACCCAATGACCGGGATCATAAAAAATATCCTGCAGGTGATAGTTCAAAACCAGGTAGCGGTCACCCTCAACCGGCAGAGCAGGCACACGCACATCCTCGCCCCTGTGACTGACAAAAACCGCCTCACGGGCCGCTATGGCCTGATGCAGCTGATAAAACTTGCCACATTCCACCGGTATGGTCAGGGCACAATACAGGCAAAGAGCAAGACCCAATGCCTGAAAAAGACGGTGAAGACAAGAAGCCCGCTGATAGGCCGTCGAGCGCTGTGCCGCATAAGCCGCAATACTTGCGGCCAGAGTCAATTGGACAGTTGTCGTGGCAAAGGCTCTGGCCGGCGGCCAGCAAGTAAAAAAATAGGCCGCATGGGTTGCCGCAAAGGGCACCAGGAAGAAAACACAAGGGATGGGAATAGCCTGCCACCACTTTGAACCGTGACACTGTCTCAAAGCACAAAACGCCCAGAGCAACAGGAGCAGGGGCACGCCTTGCAGTAGGAGCGCTCTGGGCAAATTGAGACAATAGTCAAGAATACGCTCAAAAAACGAGCTGGCAAGCCAAGCATGAACCTCAGCGTCTGTGGTCAACCGGAGTCTTTCGGCATTGCCTGGCGCCAGAAGCGTGATGGCTGCACCAAGCGAGACGCCAAGAAAGCCTGCGAGAGACCAAAATGCCATTTTCCGTGGTCGACGCTTTTGTCTGAAAAAAAGCCAACAACATGCCGCACAAGCCGCAACTGGCATAGCCGCACTACTTGCATAATCCAGATTGGCTGTGATCAATCCAAAAAGGAAAAAAAACACGGAAAAAGAATAAGAGCTCTTTTCCAAATTATCGGGATGATCGAGAGCAAAACGATAGGGTAGAAGAAAGAGTAACTGGGCGAGAATGGCGGGAAGACCTCCCACACTCACCCAAAAAAAAGCCGATCCAAAAGACGGCATGCCAGCCCAAAGCAAGGCCGCCGGCAAGAGCAAGGCTTTGGCGCTCAATTGTTCCAGCCAGGCTTTGCCAAAGACGTGCACATGCACAAGCAAGCAGAGTCCCACAAAAAGCGCCGAAGAAAGAGCTGCCCGCAGAAGTCCAGGCAGCATAAAAGAAACATAGACGAAGAAATTGCCAAAAAAACGACCACACCAGGTTGTGTACATCAATAGGGACTGATCCACAGCGGCTTTCCAGCTCATTGGATCCAGTCGATCAATTGAGGCTCCCGACATAAAAGCGGCATAGCCTGGAGTCATGGCGCGGCTAAAAAGATAATTGTCCGTCATGAACGGCGTCATGGCAGACAAAGAAAACATCAAAAGCCAGATCAGCGTACAGGCGCAACCAAGAGAGAAAAGCGTGCGCGACTTCAGCATGCTTGCTGCCTCCAGGGCAGATGATCAAGGACATGCAGGGCCCACAGAAAAAGCCGGTAATCGCCCCGGCGGGCCATATGGGCATGACGGTACTGATCAACGGCTTGGGCGTGCATGCCGGGAAGCGCCCTCGGCGCAGGCAAGGCACGCAACCAGCGATTCAAGGGGATGCCAAATCCTTTTTTCGGTAACTGTAAGATCCTTTCCGGCAGCCAGCCCGCGAGGGCCTTGCGTAACAGATATTTACGCACCCCATTTCGATATTTGAAACGATTGGGCAGACGCTGGCAAAAGGCTACAAGATCATTGTCCAAAAAAACCGCACGGCTTTCCAAAGAAGACATCATGCAAGCACGGTCAACTTTTACCAGGATATCATCGGTCAAATAAAAACGGGTAAAAAAATAGAGCATCTGAGAAACGCTATCTGTGCGTTGATGGCGTTCCCAAAGGGTCAGGGCATCTTCGTAGAGCTCTTCACAGGAAAGTGGTTGATCAAAGAAAAGCGCCAATTCGGCGGGTTCCAAAGGCCCCATCCAAACCGGAAGCTGTACGTTCTCAGGATAGCTCAGGCCACGCAAGACGCGCTTAAGCTTGAATTCCAAACTCATATTGCGATCAGAGGCCGGCACAAGCCCAAGGACTTTACGCAGACCCTGATGCAGAACAGTCGGCACAAAAGAGCGATAGAGACTGGCAGGCAGAAGAGCCGCAAAAGGGTCATAGCCAGCAAAAAGCTCATCACCGCCATCCCCGGAAAGGGCTACTGTCACGCGCTTTTTGGCAAAAGCCGCCAAATGTTGTGTTGGAATCAACGAAGCGTCGCCCAGAGGTTCACTCATCTTTCCCAGAATGGCCGAAGCGCTCTTGAGCAATGTGTCCGCTGTGAGCATGGAAACGTAGTGACAAACCCCCAGACTTTCTGCCACCTCGCGGGCATTGGCCGATTCGTCAAAACTCGGCTCCTCGAAGCCTATACTAAAGGCGGAGATCGTCTCAGAGGGAAGGCATTGCCTTGCCGCCGCAAGCACACAACTGGAATCAAGGCCACCTGAAAGAAAAACACCAAGGGGAACATCAGAGAGCAGACGCCTGCGCACGGCCTGAACAAGTAAATGTCTTAGTTCCTCCACGAGCCTGGGCTCATCACTCGCATGAAGGGATTCATCAGGTGTGAGTTCAAATCGCCAGTATGTGCCAATCTGATACGAAGCATGGGCAAGATCCAGACAAAGCCAGCTTGCTGGGGGCAAACTCCAACAATTCGGGTGCAAAGTCCTTCCCGCAGGCAAATAGCCCCAACTGAAAAAACGTTGAAGGTTGGCATTGTCGATATCTGAAATAAAATGGGGCCACTGGGCAAGAGCGGCGATTTCGCTGGCAAAGGCAAAACCGTGTGCATTCTGGGTATAAAAAAGGGGCTTCTCCCCAAAACGATCTCGGGCAAGCCAAAGGCGACGTTCTTTGGGACAATAGATCGCCATGGCGAACATCCCGTTAAAACGGGCAAAGCACTCGGGTCCCCAAGCTAAAAATGAACGGAGAACGGTTTCTGTGTCTGAATGGCTTGTGAGAAAATGCTGTCCCTCTTGCTCCAGACTTTGCCTCAGTTCAAGATGATTGTAGAGCTCTCCGTTGTAGATCAGAACACTTCCAGAATCTGCATCCCGCATCGGTTGCCCACCGCAGGCCAAATCGACAATGGCGAGCCTTGCGTGTCCCAGATGCACAGCACCATCCTCAAAAAGGCCCAGATCATCAGGACCTCTGTGGCGCAATGTTTCCGTCATGGCACGCAGCGTCTCTGTGCTGCCCGTGCCGTAAAAACCCGCAATACCACACATCAGCTTGCAGACTCTTGGGATTTTGGAAGATTGATTTTCTCTCTGATCAAATAGGCTGGTTGACCGTTGGCGGCAAAATAGGTTCTGGAAAGCACTTCAGCCAAAAGGCCAAGCAAAATGCTGATACCACCAAGGAGAAAGGCTATACCGCTGAAAAGCGGCAGTGGAGTCTGAATCAGACTTGTGTCAGCGAAGAATTTCAGACCAAGAGCCACAAAGAGGGCCAAGAAAGACAAAAAAATGGCAAGCAGACCAAAGCCACCAAAGACATAAATGGGCTTACTGAAATAACAATCTAAAAATTTGATGACAAAAATGTCGAGAAGGACCTTAAAAACACGTTCAAGACCATAGCTGGAAAAACCAAAACGCCTTGCATGGTGTGTAACAGGAATTTCCGTCACCTTGGCTCCTCGCCAGGCCGCATAAACCGGAATAAAACGATGCATTTCCCCGTAGAGACGGACACCTTTGATCACTTCCTTGCGATAGGCCTTAAGCGTGCAGCCATAATCGTGCAAGGGCACATTGGAGACATAGGAAATAATGGCGTTGGCAATATGGCTCGGCAGATTGCGTTTAATGGGATTGTCTTTGCGCTCCTTGCGCCAGCCGGAAACCACATCATACCCTTCATCCAGCTTGGCAAGAAGAGCCGGAATATCACGAGGATCATTCTGCAAGTCACTGTCCAGGAAAATCAGCACATCGCCTGAGGCATGGTCGATTCCTGCCTGTATGGCAGCTGTCTGACCTGTATTGCGAGCAAAACTGATCACTTTGCAGTACGGGTGAATGCCGGCTTCCTCTCGTAAAAGCGCTAAGGAGGAGTCCTTGCTGCCATCATCGATAAAGATGGCCTCCATATCGGGATATTGCTTAGACAATTCAGCAATGGCGGCAAAAAGCAAAGGGAGACTCCCCTCTTCGTTATAAACCGGTATGACAAGGCTGATCATCGCTCATCTCCTCAAAAAAGAACAATTACTCACCGACGCTGTCTTGCGTCCTCGATCAGTTGCGCTGCAAAAGCACCCAAGAGGCATTTTGCCAAACCACACGGCCCCAGTCCAACGGCGAGAGA
The DNA here is from genome assembly GCA_024699605.1 of Desulfovibrio sp. GTDB lineage: Bacteria > Desulfobacterota > Desulfovibrionia > Desulfovibrionales > Desulfovibrionaceae > Desulfovibrio. The sequence continues at coordinate 13,492 of JAILPJ010000093.1, forward strand.
TTGGCGCTCCTTGTCAGATACCAGCGGGCATGAGATTTTTCCAAGGCTTTGGACAATTCTCCAGCCTGGACAAGCTTGGTATAGGCAAGCCACGTGCGAGTAGCCTGTACATCTTTATTATAGTAATGCACATAGCCATCTTTAAAACTATAGACCAAAGGACGTAAGGTGGCATAGCGAATGGCCATCATGCTGTCTTCAAGGCAAAAGACGGCTTCACCGATCTTGACATGCTTCGACAGCGCATCAAGTGCCTGACGGGCACTTTCTGCCTGAGCGTGAAGCGCTCGTGCCTGGTCAAGCTGTGGCAATTCCAGACCCCATTGGGAAAGCGCGTAACGCACGGAACAGTACTGCTTATCCGAGGACAGACAAAAAATGGCGACAAAGGCAATGATGGCGCAACACGTGGCCAAAGGACGGGGAAAAAGCTCAAGCAGCCAGACACAGAGCCCAGTAAGAAAAATCCAAGCCAGCGGCACAAGAAATTTAATCGCCCGCACCAGTTCATGGCCCATAGGCACTCGGCCAAAATCTGGCGCATAGCGCGTTTCAAGCAGGGAAAAGAAGCAAACGCAGGCAATGGCCAAAAGAAAAGAGGGCAACATGCGCGCAAGCCTCGCAAGCCGACTATCAGGCTGAGCGCGAAAAAACAGGCTGCTGACCAGGCCGCCATAGACAAGAAGCGCAAAGGCATTGTCCGGGCGAAAAAGTGTCAGAAAATCTCCCAGAATATTTCCGTAATCCTCATGCCAGCGCAACACAAAAAGCTGTTGAAACGCCGCAAGCTCCTCACTGTTAAAGGCTCGTGCCTGAAAGAGCGATGGGGCCAGAAAGAGCAAAACGGGCACAAAAAAGCACACCAGCCAAAGAAGACTCGAAAGCAGATGGCGCAAAACGCTTTGCCCTTTTGTGCGATGAAAGAAAAAAGCCACAAAAAACATGGCTCCGGTTGCCAAAGCACTGACCCCGTGCAGCCACATGCCAAGGCCTGCGCCGAGCATGGCCAAGGGACGGACAGAGGCACGTTCATAACCTATCATGCAGAGCATCAGCATCCAGGGCCAGATGGCCGCATGAAAAACGCGCGGTAAAGGATCGGAGTGGGTAATACCCCAAAAGGTCCCAAAACCGATCCAAACGGTAATGCTTACGGCCGCGGTCAAAAGTAACGCTGCTGAGCGTTTGTGAAAAAGCCAACGGCCAAAAATATACCAGCTCAAATAAAAAAGCACGATGGTCAACGCTCCCGCCCGCATCAAACCTATGGCGTAAGCATCCTTGGGAGAAAGCCACTCGGCAAAGGTACGTTCGAGATTGCGAATGCTGTTGGCCGCACTCTGGCTGTGAAGCACAGGATCCTCAGCAAACAGTTCAGGATGTGCCGCTCCGGCCATACCCTGGGCATACGTTGCCAGATCACTGTCAAGTATTGCCCCCTGACAGCTCATAGACACTGTTCCTTCCAAAGCAAGGAGAGCGAAGGCGACAACGCACAAAAAAAAGAGCGCGTCAGCCAGCGCAAAAAAAGGCTGGGTGCTCCGCGCAGAAGAGATACGATCAGACACTTCGGGAACAATCCGTTGGCAAAAGGTCTTGAAAAATTTGGACACAGGAAAAGGAGCAAACGTTTAGCGCCCATGAGGCGACTGTTTTGTCTCCATGTCGGGCTGCGAGATATTCAGGCATTTTTCCACAAGGTATTTGGGCCGCATCTTCACTTCTTCAAAGATATTGCCCACATATTCTCCCACAATGCCGATAGCCAAAATGCATGAACCGCCAAGCATCGCGATCAGCCCCATCAGCGAAGTCCAGCCCTGCACCGTATCACCCACGCACCAGCTGTACAGGGCATAAAGGCAAATCAGAAAGCCGAAGCAAGCCACTAGGGCTCCCCAGAAACAGACGAGCCTGATGGGCAGTGCCGAAAAGGAGGTAATGGCCTGCCAGGCAAAACGCAACATCTTGGAGAAAGGATACTTGGTCTCACCAAAACGGCGTTCATCGCGCACATAGGGTACAGCAATATGTCGAAAACCCACCCAGGCAAACATGCCACGCAAAAAGCGATGCGCTTCTGGCATGGCGTTGACAATATCCACGACCCTGCGCGAGACAAGACGAAAATCGCCAGTATCCTTGGGCAGATCTTTATAGACACATTTCTGCATCAGACGGTAAAAGACCCAGGCCGTGGCCTTTTTGAACGTCGTCTCGCCCTGACGCGCAATTCGTTGCCCGTAAACCACATCATAGCCTTCCTCATAGCGGCGGATCATATCAGGAACGGCACTAAGAGGATCCTGCAAGTCAGCATCCAGGATGACCACAGCCTCACCACTGGCATAGGCAAGACCCGCTGTAACCGCCGCCTGATGACCAAAATTGCGGCTGAAAGAAACGACTTTGATTTCGGGATGATTGTTGGCCCAGTCAGTCAGGAAAGCAAAAGAATTGTCACTTGAGCCGTCATCAACCAGAACAATTTCGTAGCGAACATCCCCCAACGTGGGCAACCACGTTTCTAGCTGCTCACGCAGAAACGGCAAGGTAGCCTGTTCATTGTAAACGGGAATAACAAAGCTCAAAAAGGAAAGAGTCCGAGAACCACTTGTCTGAGACATTCTTGTTCTCCCCAGGCGCCAAGCCAAGGCCAAAACACCGGTGCCACAAAAGTCAAAAGCGTGTTGCACGCTTGTACAACGCCGTATGCTCTGAAGTCAAACCAACATCGGAGACAAGGCGCTGTACTCATGAAGTATTGGGCTCAACTACTTGCTTTCACGGCTATTTTCAGTAAGCTTATGAGATACACAGTCAAGCCGTTTCCTTGAGTGCCAGCTCCTGACCTCGTCAAGGAGAAGCTCTTGCTCCTGACCTCATTGTACCGAAAACATCGCGAGATCATCGATTATGGCGTATTTGGCGTTTTGACCACGCTGGTCAATTATCTCGTCTACGCCTTTTGCCTGCTTCTTCTCGGTATTCCTTATTTATACGCCAATCTTCTGGCATGGATTGTGGCTGTGGCCTTTGCCTTTATCACCAACAAGCGCTACGTCTTTCGTTCCTTAAGCTGGGAATTTTCTCGCGTTTTGCGTGAAGGCTGCGAATTTGTTTCGGCCAGAATTCTCTCTGTGATCGCAGAATCGATCCTGCTCTGGTTCTTTGTGGAAAAACTGGCCTGTGACGAACTGTTGATCAAAATATTTACCAATGTGCTGGTCATTGTCCTTAATTATGCCTTCAGCAAACTTGTCATCTTCAAAAAACAGCGCTGAGGCTCTTGCTTTGTACCTTTGATCTCTTCACTTAAGCCTTCACGAGGGAGAGCTTTCCTTATGTCCGAAACAAAAGATTTTATCTGGCACTGCCAACGCATGGGCGGAACCGATCAGGTGATGCTCAGCACCATGCAGGAATTACGTCATCTGCGTGATCTCGATCCCAAACTTTGGGGAGCCTTGAGCTGCCCAGCCAAAGGGTTGGAGTTTGATGCCAAAACACTGACGCTTTTGGATACCGACGGCGACGGACGTATCCGCATGCCGGAGATTCTGGAAGCCTGCGAATGGCTCTGTGCCCGTGTCAACGATACCGCCGACATTCCCAATGAACCCGCAAGTCTTCCCCTTACGGCCATCGATGATTCCTCAGAACACGGCTTACGCCTGAAAACCACAGCGCAGACCATTTTGAAAACCCTTGAAATAGCTGATGAACGCATCACACCAGCTCAAGTCGAAGAGGCGGCTCAAAGTGCTGCAGACCAATCCTTTAATGGCGACGGCATTTTGCCCCCCCTGGAAGAAATGGATGCAACAGTCAAGGAATTTGTCACAGCGGGTCTGGCCATCGTGGGTGGCGTCAAAGACGCCAGCGGCGAAGCAGGTCTCAATAGCGATCTTGCCGAAGATCTCGTTCACGAACTGACGGTTTGGCAAGAGTGGCGCAAAGAACTGGCTGCCAGCGAACATCCCGTTGAAGATACCGAAGGAGCCTGGGCGCTTTTACAAGAACTCAAGCCGCGCATGGACGACTATTTTCTGCGTTGCGAACTGGCGGCCTTTGCGCCTCAGGCCAGCGCACCACTCAATGCCGAGCTGCGCCTGCAGGAAGCAGCTGACAAAGCGGATATTTCCCTGGATGATCTCACAAGCATGCCGCTCTCACGCGTTGAAGCCGATCGTCGTCTGCCGCTGAAAAGTGGCTTGAATCCCGTTTGGATCAGCCGCGTGCAGGACTTTGCCGCCAAGGTCAAAACGCTCCTCAGTGATGAGAACTCGCTCTCCAAAGCCGACTGGCTGAAAATTCAAGAGGCTTTGGCTCCTTATGGCACTGTTCTGGCTGCACGGCCGGCTGTCGGTGTCTATGAGGCTGGCAGTTATGCCACCCCCCTTGATCCGGCCAAAGCGTTGGATGATCTTGGCGATGAGGGCGTGGCTCGTCTGCTTGATCCCAAGGTCTTGCAAAGCTTTCAGGAACTTTGCGCCAAGGATCTGGCCAATGCCGCAGCCAGCGAAGATATTGCCGAGCTTGAGAAATTGGTGCTCTTCTATTGCAATATGCATCGCCTGCTGATGAATTTTGTTTCCTTCTACGACTTCTACAATCTCAGACCCAATGTCACCTTCCGGGCAGGCACACTCTACATTGATGGTCGCTCCTGCCATTTATGCGTACCAGTGGACGATATCGGCAAGCACTCGACCATGGCGGCTATCAGCCAGCTCTGCCTGCTCTATTGTGAATGCTCTCGCCATGCCGCGGATGGCACGGTCACTGGCACACGCACGATCATGGCCGTACTCACAGCCGGCAATGACGATGTGCTCATCGAGGGGCGCAATGGCGTTTTTGTGGACAATACCGGTACTGACTGGGATGCCAGGCTCGTAAAAATCGTCCACAATCCCATCAGCTTCAAACAGGCCATATGGTCGCCCTACAAACGGATCAGCAAGATGGTCGGTGAAGCGGTGGCGAAATTTGCCGCCAACAAAAGTTCCGAAGGCTTGGCTGCCGCAGAAAAGGGCGTTGGCAACCTCGCCAGCGGTAAAGCGGCGCCTGTGCCCTTTGACATCAGCAAGGGCGTTGGCATCTTCGCCGCCGTCGGTATTGCCCTGGGCGCCATCGGCACAGCCATAGGCAGTATTGCCCAAGCGCTCTTCTCCTTAGCCTGGTGGCAATTCCCCCTGCTCATAGCGGGTATTTTCCTGATTATCTCTGGCCCTTCGGTCTTTTTGGCCTGGCTCAAATTCCGCAAACGGACCTTTGGACCTGTACTCGAGGCCTCAGGCTGGGCCGTCAACTCGCTTCTGCCCATTAATCTGAAATTGGGAAGTGCCCTGACCTCGGTGGCAAAGCAGCCAGAAAATATTGAACGTCAGTCCCTGCTCGACCCCTTCCGCGACGAAAGCAAACCGCATACGGGTCTTTGGATCTCTGTAATTCTTTTGATCTGCGCCATTGCCTTTGGCGCCTGGCTCTATGGCTCAGGAAAGCTTGACGGGGTGATCGCCAAAATGACGCAAACCATGACAACGCAACAAGCCAAGCCCGATGCCAAGGCCAAAAATGACGCCGCAAAGCGCGACAAAGCCAAGGCTGACGACAAGGCCAAGGCTGATGAGAAAGCCAAAGCTGATGACAAGGCCAAGGCTGATGACAAGGCCAAGGCTGATGACAAGGCTAAAGCTGATGACAAGGCCAATGCTGATGACAAGGCTAAAGCTGATGACAAGGCCAAGACTGATGACAAGGCCAAGACTGATGACAAGGCCAAGACGGACGCAAAAGCCCCGGCTCAAAAGTAACAACGTCTTACCAACAAAGAAAAGCGGCATGGGAAGCCTAAGCGCCTCCCGTGCCGCTTTGTACTCTGAGATTTAGGCTTCGTCTTCTGACAGTTCCTTTTGTTCCAGATGCCGATAGACATGTTTAAGGCGTGTTATCACCATCCGCACGGCATCAAGTGATTCAAGATCATAGGCCGTTTGCTCAGAAGTGAGCCGTTTGACGCAGTGACCATAGAGAAGATGAAGATTTTCCGAGAGTTCACCACTCTCATTAAGACCATCCTGCAGAGTCTGCAAAATACTAAGGCATTGCTGACGTAAAGGAGCAAGCTCATCCAAACGCTGATCGAGCAGACAGGCGCGCATTTTGTAGAGGACATCAACAAGCACTGTATAGAGGGCAAGCACGATTTTCAGCTGATCAAGACTGGCCATCTTTTCCGCTGACGCAGTTGGACAGGAAAAGCTTTCTTGAGGTCTCTTCGGTTCAGATTGTGTTTTTGAAGGAAAAGTGATTCTGCCCATGCCATCTCCGTGCAAGCCAAAAATGATAAAAAAAAGGCTTTTCGGGGTAGACACGCCAAAAAGCCTCATATGACACGTAGTTTATTGCGAAAGACGTTATCTATGCTTTCAGGAAGGACTTGACGCTTCACTGGCTTGAGTTGTCGGCTCTGGAGCCTTGGAGGCCGCGTACAGATTCACCCGGGCTGGGCCTGTGATATCATTTTGAGGAATTTGCAGACCGATGCAGGTCAGATGATTGATAATGATGGGGCCAGTCAAACTGAGCGTCGCTTTTTCCGGTTCACCCTGCGGGATGGAAACCGTGACTAAGATCGCAGCTTCATCGAGGTTTTCGAGACCGAGCATACTCAACTCGGACTCGCTCACATGGGGCGCATAATCATCGAGAAAACACTTGGGCTCAGTCACCAAAAGGCCCAACTGAGGGCTCGTCACACTTTGCAAAACAAGCAGTGGCGCATCGGGCTTGATCTGCAGAAGAACAAAACGCTGCTCAGTCTCAAAACCGACCAATCCTTTGGGAAAGTGGATAATACGGCTTGAATCGATGCTGCGTCTACCCAGGCGAGTGTCGATTTCGATTATTTTGTGTTCTTGTTCCATAAGTTCGCAGCCACCATGAGATCTTCATTGCTTGCGGCCATTGCCTGCTGATTTTCCTCAATCACCCGTTTGTACACTTCTTCACGATATACTGTCATCTCCTGCGGGACAACCAGGCCAAGCTTAATCTGCTTGCCCTGCATGCCAAGCACGGTGATACGGATATCGTCTCCCAGGTACAAACTTTCCCCAGGTCGTCGCGTCAATATTAGCATGGGCTATCCATCAACAAGTGTTCGCTGTTAAGGCTGTTCACACAAGGCGACAAGCAGCAAAGGCGTATGTCACAAGTGCCGCCGCCAAGAAAGACTCAATCGTCACGGAGGAAAAATTTGCCCTGAGGCATCAGATATAGTTTGCGAGGCTCATATTCATGATCTTGGAAGCGGACTGCAGCACCGTCTGATAGGTGATCTGCTGCTGCTGCATCTTCACGAGCAGCTCCGTCAAATCAATATCCTCCACATAGCTCAGGCGTTCCTGAATATCAAGCTTCTGGGAATTCAAAACATTATAGGCTACCTCTACACGGTTCTCAAGACCGCCGACCTTGGTGGACTGCGTTAAAATATGCTCTTCAGCCCGAGTCAGCTTGACCAGAGCCTCCTGGCAGCCGTCCTGGCAATTGGTTTCAAGGTAGCCAATGAGATCGCCCACCACCTCAAAGAGATTGCGGCCGTCTGCGAGGTCCCCCAGTGCCGGCTTAAGCTTATAGACACCATCGTCTTCATCTCTTTCCTTAAAGTAGCCGCCAAAAATATCCTTGCCCACCCCATTCACCGTGATAAAGGTTCCCTGCATGATCTCATAGTCAACGCTTGCGTCTTCAGGATGAATCATGATCTGACCATTTGCTGGGATATTACCGTCCAACTCCAAATCGAGATAGCCTTCGGGCAAAGGCAGGCGTGTCGTTGGGCTACCCACAGTGGCCTTGGCTTCCACCCAGTTCATCCCATTGTCTGTGCTGTAAGACCATTTAAACTCGCTTCCTACAGCAGAGGAAACACCTTCAGGAAAACGCACTAAGGTATTGCCACTAAAGGTCCCTTGAGCTCTTGTCTTCTCCCCAAAGACCAACTTATTGATACCCATGGGGGTGAGGTTGATCTTATCTTGCACATCGCCCATGTAGATGGCTGTGGGCCTGATGTACAAAGTGCCATTATCGCGGCCGACGCCTTCTTCATGTTGATCGGTTTTTGTAACATTGATCGTGCTTGCTTTGTCTTCACGTATCCTGGCCGAGACGCCGTCAAAACTCATGACCACATAGTTTTCGCCATCATGCACAGCCGCATCAACGGTTCCCTCCTTCCAGGTCTTGCCACCGTCGTTGGTCCAACGAAAGCTGCGCCCCTTAGACAACGTGCCATTCTCAGTAAACTGAAAGGCCACAGTCAGATCGGTATTGCCTTCAATGATAAAATTGCCTTGCTTAATCTGCTCATTGATCTGCGCATCCCGACTTGAGAGGGCCAGCCCTTCCTGAAAAGCACTGCCATCATACTTATGGCCGGCAAAAAGATTCTTCCCGTCAAACTCCGTATTGGCCATATTGATCAAGGAACCAAACTGCTGTCGCACCTGATAGGCGATATCGAGACGCTGCTCAGCCGTATACGTACCTGTAGCTGCCTGTTCGGCAAGTTCCTTGATACTGGTAATAACTGTGGGTACCTGGGTTGCTAAAACGCTGTCTTCCAGTTCCAGCCAGCCCTTGGCCGTATCACAGTTGCTCAAAAGCTGCTTATTGTAGGTTGTGGAATTTCTGAGATTCAGGATCTTATAGGTGCCAGAGGGATCATCAGAGGGGGCATTGATCTTCTTCTGCGTAGAGCCCTGCTCAGCGCTGTTCATGTAAGCGCCGAGACTTGTCTGCATTTGCGAGACATAGTTGTCATAGATCATGCTCTGGGTGATGCGGATACTCATGCCGTCCCCCCTTCTCCATTCTACTGCTTAAGGCCGATCAAAATACCTAGCATCTCGTCAGCGGTTGTGATCAGCTTGGCGGCGGCCTTGTAGGCCGACTGATACTTCACAAGATTGGTCATTTCCTCATCCAGGTTGACACCGGAAACCGACTCCTTACGTTCAAGCATAGATTGTGCCAATGTGGTATGATAGGCCTTATTGGTCTCTGTATGCACCTTGTCGGAACCAACGACCGACACCAGACCGGCATAATATTCCGGGATCGTCTGGATGGTCGTCTTCCAGAAAGTATTGATAGTTACATCCTTGGTATCCAAGCCGCCAATGGCGTTGGCGATGGTATTGTCGCCTTCATTGACTTCATAGCCGCCATTGACACGACCTGCACTGATCTTGGTGTAGTCGTTGGCGATATCCGAGCTCAAAGCCAAAGAATTGGCGTCATTGCCGCTGAAAAAGCAGTTCAAACCCAAAGCCGCCAAAAGGCCTGTGGTGTCTTCGCCAAAGGCAAAATTCCAAAGGAGCTTGCCGTTAGGATCTTTAGCTTCATCATGCATCTGCAAAATCAGCTTATTGTCCTGAATATCCGCATTAAAAACCCGCTTACCATTTAACGTAACCCTATTAAAGGCTTCCTTGACATCATTTAAGGAATGCTCGTTTGGATCGAAATTTTTGACACCATTTAAAGGAGGATCGTTTGGATCGAAATTTAATTGCAGCGTATCTCCATTTGCAGGTTCAACATACTCACCCGTAGCTATGTCGTAAAAATAGAAATTGGTATTGCCAGCCTGCATCTTGTCGTAAAAGACATTGCCTGAAGTGGCAAGACCCAGAGGATTTTTCAGATCCGGAATTCGATTCTGACCTGTTGCATAGGTCAGCTTTTCGAGTCCTGATCCCTGGCTGTGCAGACGATTGACTTCCCAGACAACGGACTTGGCCAGGGCATCCATTTCATCCATGTAACGGCCACAGACATCATCCCGGATGGTAAAATACGAGGTCATCTTACCGCCGCTAACACGATCAAGATTATCGGTTCCAGTCATGGTGATCTGGGGGGTGATATTCTCAGGTCCTCTTGTGGGCTCAATCCAGTAAAGATCACTCTTGGGCACAATATCAAAAGCATCGCCCACCAAAAGCGTCTGATTGGCAGAAGCAGCATCAAAAGTGAACGATATGGAAACATCCTTAACGAGCACAGCATCAGTCTCGTATTTTCCAGCTGCATTGGTACCTTTGATGGTCGGAGAGGGAAAATGCTTTTCCTGTCCATCATCATCCATCAGCCAGGTCACACCGCCGTCAATGGATGCACGAAACTCAGCTTCGCCTAGAGTTCCTCCCTTCACCACTTCCAGAGTGTATTCAAAATCATCACTGCCCTGAAAGTTGATAGTGCCCTCAAAGGGTGAATCCGCCATGAGACGATTTTCTGCCTGAGGGCCCTGGAAATCGACATCATAGGTCTTGAGCGCATCCACCAGGGGCTGACCTGTTGTCAACTGCACGCGATAGTTGCCCATGCCGTTATCCACGGTCTTGATATCAACCAATGTAGCCAGTTCTTCAACCAGCATATCGCGCTGATCATAGAGGGCATTGGGATTGGTCACATCGGAAATGGTGGCTTCACCGATCTTCTTGTTCAAGGCCGCAATGGCCTTGGAAATTTCATTGATCCGATCCACAGCCTGCTGAATGGAACCATCCATTTCTTCCTGAATGGTCTTCACCGAGCGCCGTATACTGGCAAACATATCGTCAAGCGTTTGACCATTGGTCAAAACACTGGTTCGCACCGAAGGATCTTCAGGGCTTAAGGCCAGCTTCTGCCAAGAATTGAAAAACTTATCGAGGGAATCACTCAGGCCTACGGTATTGGCTTCATTGAAAATGGACTCGAGCGTCGCCATGATATTGTCTTGCTCAGTCCAACGATTGGCAATGGTGGATTCGTTGAGAAAGTTATCCTCGAGAAACTTGTCGAAATAGCGCAATACCTGCTCAGCATTGGAACCCAGGCCATACTGATTGTTGTTGATGGTAACTGTGGCCGCTTCCTTCTGAACCACATAACGCCTGGTATAGCCTTCGGTATCGGCATTGGCGATATTGTTACCGGTGATGTCGACCCAGGCCTGCGATGTGGACAGAGCACTGCGTCCAATGGTGAGCAGATTGCTAAGCATGACTTACAACCTCCCTGAAATCAGCGAGCCCTGGCGGGCGACGCTGTTCATGGCCCCTCTGCGGCCATAAACCAGGGTCTTCTTGGGAATCGCCTGATCAAAAAGTGTCTGCATAAACTTGGCGTTCTGGTCTAAAAGCGCCAAAGCCAGCTGACTGTTGCGCGTAGCCTGACGAGAAGCCTTCTGTTCCATGGCATCCAGCCTGGAATGTACCTCCAAAAGGGGAGCAGCGATCTCCTCAGCCAAGCCCTGTGTGTATTCCGAAAGACGCATCCCCTGTAAAAGCCCCAGGACAAATTCCTTCTCATTGACGAGCTGACGAATCAGTTCCTGAATGGAAAATTCCTCATGGGCCACAAGATCCATCTTACGTTCACAAATGATGGCATACTCCTGCTCAAGGAGCTTCAGGAGCAACTCCATGCCCTTTTCTTGCCGGGAGAGACTTTCAAAAATTAACTGATGCATAGCCAACCTCGCTCATTGGGTTTGGTTCAGGCTTTTTCATGCAAATTACGTTCCATATTCTTGTTAAGCCTTGTGGGACAAAAAAAAGGAAGTGGACATCGGCCACTTCCTGAAAGGTTTTCCTATCGCAAAGGCTCAGATATGCAAATCCTGGGCTGTGAGCGGAGGAATGCTCTGCTTGACGGGTTCTGCTGGGCTTGGCTGAGGTGCGGCAAATGTGGCAGCCTGTGCCTGCTGTTGATAGGCCTGATGGGCCTGCGGAGAAGCAATATTTAAGGTTTTGATCTCAGCTTGCGGCTGGGCTGCGTGTGGGCTTACGCTTCTCTGCCTGTGTGATCTTTCAGGCCTTGCCGCTGCCTGTGCATCGTTCACACGCCTCGGAGCCTGAGCAGTGCTCTGGGTCATGGGGGCAAAAACACCTGGCTGTTCCAACTGTTCTTGATTTTGAGCCTCGGCCTGTCCTGCGGGGAAAGCATAGGGGAGAGGCTGTTGTCGCTGATGACGCATTTCCTGACGATTTAAGGCTTCTTCTGTGGCCTTGCGGGCCGCAGGCGTTTGCGGCAGCAGCGGTTCACGCACCCCACGGCTGCCCAGCTGATCACCGGCCTGGCGACGGGCGGCCTTGGCCAGGTCCATACCGCTGGCTACTGGCTGCTGACGGGCACCTGGCACCGAATAGTTGACAGAGGCAAGAGGCGCGTGTGTGTCTTGTGGCGTTGCCTGCACACTGTCACGCATCATGGCCAGAGCTCTGGCAATTTCGGGGTCTACTGTTTCCTGAGAGGCCTGAGCGGAAGACCGTGGGGTCTGGGGAAGTGGATTGGCTGCGGAAGACGGCGAGACGACGGGTGAGGCTTGCGCCGTTACAGATCCAGATTCTTCAGAAGATTGAGCCTTCCCCTCATTGGCAGGCGCAGGCGGCTCATAGAAAGAGGTGGATGTTGTCTTGGCAGAAGACGCCGGCTCATCATGCAACGGTATGGAGGCATTGGCAGAGGCTGTATTGCCAAGCAGAGGCGCCTGGCTCGGAACAAAAGCCCGACCATTATCTTGAGCTCTGGCCGTTGCCCGACTGGCCGAAGTCAGGTGACTGGAAAGCTGCTCATACATCATATTGGCGAGACCAATGCCACCGGCAGAAGTCATTTTCTTGGCAAGTTCCTGATCATACATATCCTGCCAGAACTGTTCCTCACGGCCATGCAAAAAACTGCTCTGGTTGACGGTCTTACGCATTTCCTGCCACATCTTCTGTATAAAGATGGACTCAAAACCCTCACAGGCCTCACGCAACTTCTTTTCCTTGGCCTCGGGAGAAAGAGAGGCATGATTCAACGAGGCTAGCCGCGTGGAGAGATCCTGTCCCGACTGCTGGGACTGCGCATTGCGCGCCGTATCAAGAGAAGCTTGGATACTTTGCATATCAGAGTACCTCCAGTGCGGCGTGCAGGGAACCTGAAGCCTGCAACGTACGCAGTATGGAAATCAAATCTCTGGGTGTGGCACCAATGGCGTTCAAGCCGTCGACCAGCTCCTGCAGGGTGGCACCCTCAACCATCACAAGTCTGCGCTGCTCTTCACGTGCTTCAAGATCGGTCTTTGGCGTTACAACCGTCTGGCCTTGAGAGAAGGGACCTGGCTGAGAAACCTGCTCACCTTCCTGCACGGTGATCTGTAAATTACCGTGAGCCACAGCAGCCCGTGAAATACGCACATCGCGCCCTAAAACCACGGTTCCGGTCTTTTCATCGACCACGACCTTGGCTGGCGTGTCGGGAGTCACTTCGAGATTTTCTACGGAGGCCATCAGAGGCACAAGATTATTGCGATATTGCGGGGGTACAGTAATACTGACACTGGTGGCATCGACAGCTCTGGCAAAGGATCCGCCAATGGCCTCATTGAGGCGCTCAGAGATCTGCTGGGCCGTAGAAAAATCAGCGGAACGCAGATTTAACGTTAAGTGATCCTGCTGATTGAATTCAAAAGGTATGCCACGTTCAACTATAGCTCCACCGGGAATTAAACCAACGGTACTCACGTTCTTAGAGGTTTGGGCTGCCTGACCGCCTGCAGAATAACCGCCAACAGTCAAAGAACCCTGGGCTAGTCCATAGATCTTGCCGTCAACGCCCTTCAGAGCGGTCTGCAGCAACACACCACCGGCTAGGGACGAGGCATCACCCACGGAAGAAACCGTGACATCCAGTCGGGTTCCTGGCTTGGCGGAAACCGGCATGCGCGCCGTAACCATGACAGACGCCACATTCTTGATCTTCAGTGCCGAAGATTTGACACCAATGCCCATCTTGTCGAGCATATTCTTCATGGAACTGAGGGTAAAAACCGAGTCCTTCTTGTCCCCTGTCCCAGGCAAGCCGACAACAAGACCATAGCCGATCAACTGATTGTCGCGGACACCTGAAAAACTGGCGATATCTTTAATACGTACTGCCTGAACTTCCATGGGAGGGCAGAGCGCAAAGACCAGCAAACTCAGTACAAAACAGGCTAACAAACGCATAAGGGCTCCTTCACCGCTCTAGCGGCTGCTTGCCAGTCTAATGCAGAAAGCGTGCCGTGGCCAGCACAACCTGCCAAGCAAGCGGCCAAAATCAGGTATTGCTTGACGCATTTTTCCTTTCGGTTTAGTAGATTTAAGATTTTCACCTTTTGACTGCCAAAGGCTCTCGGCCAAAAGACAAGGCAAAAGAAGAAGGCCGGAAAGGCGCTTTTTGTGACGTAACGCCACTCGTGCCAAGGCCAAAACCGTTATTATCCCCTTTAACTTACGCCTCTTTGCCATTTTTTGACCAAAAGTCTCAGCGTTCCAACGGAGGCGGCAAAACCTGAATTGCCTGGTCTTTGCCGATTTTTTTCATGCAGACAGCAAAACTTCTCGCCAATCTCAAAGATAGCCTGACTGAGCAATGGACCCAGGCGGTTTTTGCTTCCTACCCAGAAAAATCCCTGCCCTTCCTCAAAACGCAGAAAGATCCCTTTGCCAATCCCGTTGCCAGTATGATCCGGGAGGCGGCGGCGGTACTCTTCGATGCGCTCGCAGGGCAGGATATGGACGTGGAAAAGGTCAAAACCGCCCTGGATCGCTTTGTGAAGATTCGGGCTGTTCAGGAATTTACACCAAGCCAGGCTGTGGGCGTCATCTATTTACTGAAACCGCTTTTGCGCAAGCAGCTTCTGCCCGAAATGCAAAAACAGCTCGACGCTTATCTGGAAGTGGAAAGCCGTGTTGACAGCTTAGCGCTACTCGCCTTTGACATGTATATGACGGACAAAGAACGCGTGGCTGAAATTCGCGTCACGGAAATTCGCAATCAATACGCTCAGCTCAAACGCTGGGCGCAACACTTAAATGCCCAAGCGCCTCTGGGCGAGTTCGCAGGCTGCGGTCAGTCCTGACGAATATTTTCCCAGACTGCGCATGGCATTCTGGGTAACTTACAGGCAAGTGAGGTAGGGAATGTTGGAATCATTACTTGTGGTGCTGCTCATAGGCGCCGTTGCCTGGATCGGGTCCTGTATAGGGCTGACGGCGGTCTTCGGCATTCTGCTCCCCTATGTGGCAGTTTCGGTTTTCATCGTGGGGCTCGTTCGGCGCATGATCTACTGGGCTAAATCGCCCGTGCCGTTTGCTATCCCCACCACCGGAGGGCAGGAACGCTCGCTCGACTTCATTAAACAGGAAAAATTCGACTGTCCTGACACCAAATTCGGGGTGGTCATCCGCATGATCCTCGAGGTCTGCCTTTTCCGTTCGTTGTTCCGCAATACGCAAGCCTGCTCCTTTGAAAACGATCCGGTCAACGGAGGCCCCCGTGTGGTCTACTATTCCTCCAAATGGCTCTGGGTCTTCTCCCTCCTCTTCCATTACTGTTTTCTGATTGTCTTTCTCAGACACTTCCGTTTCTTCATCGAGCCTGTGCCGTGCTGTATCAGCGTCATCGAGGCGGTGGACGGCTTCCTGCAGATTGGGTCTCCTCGCTTCTTCCTGACTGGCGGACTTTTGCTCGTAGCGCTGGTCTTTCTGTTGTGCCGCCGTATTTTCAACGAGCGCATCCGCTATATCTCTCTTGCCAATGACTACTTCCCGCTGTGGCTTTTGATCGGCATCGTTGTCTCTGGCATCTGCCTGCGCTACTTCGATAAGGCCGAAATCGCCCAGGTCAAGATCTTCATTATGGGTCTGACCCATTTCTCCCCTGTGATTTCAGGTCTCGATCTGAACGGTATGTTCATCGTGCACCTTTCTCTTGTCTCAACCCTGCTCATCTACTTCCCCTTCTCCAAGCTTGTGCACATGCCGGGCATTTTCTTCAGCCCCACGCGCAATCTGCCCACCAATACGCGGGAAGTCCGTCACGTCAATCCTTGGAATCCTCCCAAGCAGTTCTTCACCTATCCTGAATACGAGGATACCTACCGCGACGCCATGGCCCAAGCTGGTCTGCCGTTAGAAAAGCAGCCGGACAAGAAGTCCTAAGAGTAAGGAGTTGTCAGAATGGCAAAATTACCTACGCCACAAATGCTCATGGCCAGCCGTCCCGAGCTTCCCAAGGAGAGCTGGCTTGATACCAAACCGCAGTTTGCTCCGGGCAGCTATTGCTACTCCGAGAAAAAGGAAACCATGGAGCTTCTGCATATGCCCAATCCCCACGATTGGGATCCTTCCGCAGAAGACTGGAATTTGCCGGAAAACTGGGAACAGATTCTCTGTGACGCCTTTGAGGAACGCCTGGAAAAGCACCGTTCCCTCAAACTCTTCATGGATATCTGCGTGCGCTGCGGCGCCTGCGCCGATAAGTGCCACTTTTTCCTGGGCACCAATGACCCCAAAAATATGCCCGTGCTGCGTGCCGAGCTCTTGCGTTCCCTCTACCGCCGTGACCACACCATGCTCGGTAAACTTCTGGGCAAAAAAGTCGGCGCCCGGAGCTGGGATAAGCAAGTCGTCAAAGAACTCTTTTACTATGCCTATCAGTGCACCGAATGCCGCCGTTGCTCTCTCTTCTGCCCCTACGGCATCGATACGGCCGAAATTACGGCTATTGTACGCGAACTGATGCATGAAGTCGGCCTTGGCACACACTGGATCATGGATCCTGTGAAAAACTGTAGCTTCACCGGCAACCACCTGGGTATCAAGCCCCATTCCTTTAAGGAAATCGTGGAAATGCTCGCCGATGACTGCGAGACTGTCACAGGCATACGTCCCAAGACGCCTTTCAATGAAAAAGGACACGAGATCCTCTTCATCACGCCCTCAGGCGATGTTTTTGCCGACCCTGGCATTTACACCTTCATGGGCTATCTTTTGCTCTTCCATGAGCTGGATCTCGACTACACCTTCTCCACCTATGCTTCTGAAGGCGGAAACTTCGGTTCCTTCACCACCTTCAACATGGCCAAGAAACTCAACGCCAAAATGTACGCTGAAGCGGAACGTCTGGGCGTCAAATGGATTCTCGGCGGTGAGTGCGGGCATATGTGGCGCGTAGTCAACCAGTATATGGCAACCTACAATGGCCCGAGCCCTGCCAATATGGTCACGCCCAAATCCCCGATCACCGGGACCGTCTTTAAGAATGCGGCGGCTACCAAGATGGTGCATATCACTGAGTTTACCGCAGACCTGATCCGTCACGGCAAGCTCAATCTTGACCCCAGCCGTAACGACCATATCATCACGACCTTCCACGATTCCTGTAACCCGGCACGCGCCATGGGACTTCTGGAAGAACCCCGCTATATTCTCAAACACGTCTGCAATCACTTTGTGGAAATGCCCGAAAACACCATTCGTGAGCAAACCTTCTGTTGTGGTGCCGGCAGCGGCTTAAACACCGAAGAAATCATGGAATTGAGGATGCGTTCGGGTATGCCCAGAGGCAATGCTCTGCGCTACGTGCAACAGAAATACGGTGTCAATCACATGGCCTGTGTCTGCGCCATCGACAGAGCGACTCTGCCTCCGCTCGCCAACTACTGGGCTCCCGGCGTCAATGTCAGCGGCCTGCACGAACTGGTGGCCAATGCTCTGGTCATGAAGGGTGAGGCCAAACGCACCATGGATCTGCGTCAGGAAGATCTGCCCAATGTGGACGCTGACGAGGCAGAAGCTGAGGAGGGTCGATAGATGTACAATAAGAAAGCTGTAATGATCGGCATAGTGATCCTTGTCGTCCTGCTCAGCTCCCCGTTCTGGGTCGGTCTGTTCGGCACGGACTACAAGGAAACCGGGGTTGTCAAACCCAATCAGGAAGCCTGCGTGGAAAATGCTGCCTTCATGCGTGCCCAGCACATGCGTCTGCTCAATGAGTGGCGTGATCAGGCTCTGCGCAATGAAAACCGGACCTATGTTGCGGAAAACGGCAAGAAGTGGGAAATCAGCCTGCAGAATACCTGCATGAAGTGCCACACCAATTACGACGGTTTCTGCCAGAAGTGTCATTTGTCCAACAGCGTTAGCCCCTATTGCTGGACGTGCCACATTATTCCCACGGAGGGCAAGTGATGAACACGAACAGAAGAAAATTTCTGAAAGTGGCCGGTCTTTCGGCCTTTGCCCTGAGCAGTGGCTTGGCGGGCCTGGGAACGGCCAGTGATGCGTGCGCCCAGCTTGCTCCCGGCTCTTACGGTCATGGCGACAAAACGGCTCATGCCAAACGCTGGGCCATGGTGATCGACACCCGTCAGTTCAAGAGTGCTGAAGACTACAAGCCTTTGATCCGTGCCTGTCACGAGGCGCACAATGTGCCCGATATTCCTGACAACAAGAATATCAAGTGGATGTGGCTGGACAGCTTTGAACATGTTTTTCCCGATGATATGAACGAGCACATGAGCCAGCGGATTAAAAACGCTGTCTACCCCCTGCTCTGCAATCACTGCACAAACCCGCCCTGTGTGCGCGTCTGCCCCACTCAGGCGACCTATAAAATGGCCGATGGCATAGTGGCCATGGATTACCACCGCTGCATCGGCTGCCGTTTCTGTATGGCCGGCTGCCCCTACGGAGCACGCTCCTTCAACTTCTATGATCCTAGGCTCTACCTGCCTAAACCCACTAATCCGCGTTTCCCCACACGGATGATTGGCGTTGTGGAAAAATGCACCTTCTGTGCAGAACGTCTGGCCCAAGGGCTAATGCCCGCCTGCGTGGAAGCCGCCAAAGGCAAAATTCTCTTCGGAGACCTGGAAGATCCCGAATCTTCTGTGCGCAAAGCCTTGGCCGAAAACTACAGCATTCGCCGTAAGCCCAACCTCGGCACACAGCCCGGCGTCTACTATCTCATCTAGGGGAGTCTGCCATGCTTGAAAAATTACTGACTGGACCCAAACGCTACTACTTGTGGCTGTTGTTTCTGCTGTGTGTCATCGGTCTGTGTGCACTGGCCTACTGTGTACAGGTGATGACAGGCCTTGGCGTAACCGGCATGAACCGCGACGTTTCGTGGGGTCTGTATATCTCGCAGTTCACCTATTTCGTGGGTGTGGCCGCCTCAGCCGTGATGCTCGTATTGCCGGCCTATTTCCATCACTACGTGAAATTCAAGCGCATGATCATCTTTGGTGAGTTCATGGCTGTCGCAGCCGTGTGCATGTGTGCGCTGTTCATCGTCGTTGACCTGGGCCAGCCGCATCGTATGGCCAACGTGATGCTGCATCCCACACCCAACTCCGTGATGTTCTACGACATGATCGTGCTCATCGGCTATCTCTGCCTGAACATCATCATTGGCTGGGTAACGTTGGAAGCTGAGCGCCTGGAAGTGGCTCCGCCCAAGTGGGTCAAGCCCCTGGTCTATCTCTCGATCATCTGGGCCTTCTCCATCCACACAGTTACCGCCTTCCTTTACGCGGGCATTCCTGGCCGCCATTACTGGCTGACCGCCATCATGGCTGCACGCTTCCTGTCTTCGGCGTTCTGCTCAGGTCCCGCCATTCTCTTGCTTTTGCTCTTTATTGTGCGCAGACTGACAGGCTTTGATCCCGGCCGTGACGCCATCAAGACCTTGGCCACGATCATTGTCTATGCCATGTGCATCAATGTCTTCTTCTACCTTTTGGAAATCTTCACGTCCTTCTACAGCAATATCCCCGGTCACATGGAACCGATCATCTTCCTGTTCCAGGGTCATGGCGGTCACCTTGCTTGGGTGAGCTACTTCATGTGGGCAGCTGTAATCATGGCCATTGCTTCACTGGCCATCCTTATTCCGCCGCAGACCCGCACCGGCAAGTATTTGCCTCATGCACTGGTTATGCTCGTGCTGGCCAGCTGGATCGACAAGGGCCTGGGCCTTTTGATCGGCGGTTTCACGCCCAATATGTATGAAACCTTCACGCCCTATATGCCCACAGGCATTGAGATAACCGTAGCCCTTGGTGTTTACGCCATTGGCGCCCTGGTACTCTCCCTGCTCTGGAAGATTGCTCTGGGTATCAAGCGCGATGTGAACAATTTCTGCGATTAATCAATCACGACAATCTCGACAAAAAGCCCTGCCTATGCGGGGCTTTTTTTGTTGTCTTGACTTTCTCATGGGCTTGAGTAATCTCTCCCAAGCGAAGGGAGGAACTATGCAAGAGCAACTCAAAGCCGCACTCTCAATCTGTAAGAATCTGCAGCGCAATGGCTATGAAGCCCATGTGATCAATCCCCCCCTGCAGGATGCTCTACTTCTGCAAATGCCTAAGGCCGCCGTGGATATCGCCTGTGAACCAGGTGTCGAAAAGCTCACCAGGCTCTATCCCCACCTAGTCAAAGCTGACAGCAACGATCCTTTTTTTGCCTTCCTCGAAGAAGACGAGACTATCTTCCGCTTCTACGGCCTTGAAATGTCCGAAGCCAGCCAGCCCGAAGTCTCTATTCTGCGCATTACGCCCACCATGATTGAGGCCATGAATGAGCATGACCGCAAAAATTTGGGTATGGGCAATTTCTGTGATCCCGCAGAACAGAATAACTCCTATGCCGGCTTTGATCTCAAAAGCAAAAAACCTTCCGATGAGCCTATCCGCCTGGTGGGGATTCCTGACGAAACGCTTCGACACAATTATCTTTTGGCCGTCCGGGCTTTACGCTTTGCCGCCAACTACGATGCCGAAATTGAGCCCAATACCTGGCTTGCCATTGTCCGCTCTTCAGGCCGCGTCCTGGACTATGTGCCCGCGCGCGACATTATGGAGGAATGGCGCAAAGTGGCTGCGGAAAGTATGCACCGCTTTGTCAAACTGATGTTTGACGCCCATATTTTACAGGGCTTGATTCCCGAGGTCGCCGCGCTCTCGAGTATTCCACAGCAGAACTATTGCGATGAAGGCGACCGCACGGAAGATGTTTTTCAGCATACCTTAGAGTGCATGCGTTTCTACACAGAGGAAGAATTCCACTACGACTGGCTCGGTACTATGGCCATGCTCTTCCATGATGTGGGAAAACTCTTCACCTGTGAATATTTTGATGGCGGCTATACCTTTTTCCAACATCACCGCGTAGGCGCCAAGGTCACCCGCAAAATTCTGCAACGCCTGCACTTCGATTACGAGGATATTGATCTCATCTGCCACCTCGTAGCCAATCACATGCGTTTCCATTTCATGCTCACAGACCGGGGCATCCGCCGCTTCAAGGCCCTGGATGAATATCCAAGACTAATCGCCATGGCCAAAGCCGATCTCAAAGCGCGTGAAGACAAATTCACGTCGTTCAATCACAATATGAAATATCTGGCGCGAGCGGAAACACCGGAGCAGATGCTTGAACCGCTGTTAAATGGCAATGAGATCATGAAAGAAATCAATCTGGCTCCAGGACCTCTGGTTGGCAGCATCCGCGACGCTCTGCTCAAGGCCCAGATTGCCGGTGAAGTCTCTGATCACGCCAGCGCTGTAGCCTTTGTCAAAAGCTATGCGGAAACGCTCAATAGCTGATGCCAAGTCTCCTTGAGTTTACTCAGACTGAGCTTGCGCAGTGGCTTGAAGACGAGCTCGGAGAAAAACGCTTCCGCTCTCAGCAGATTTTTCAGTGGCTCTGGCAGAAACTGGCTCGCGACTTTGCCCAGATGAGCAATGTCTCACAGCAGACGCGCCAATTGCTTGCTGAAAAAGCCAGTATTCCCTGGCCCAAGCTTGTCACTGTCCAAAAAAGTCAGGATGCCACAACCAAGTTTCTGCTGGAATTTTCTGACGGGGCACGTGTGGAAACGGTGCTTATTCCCTCTGAGGACCACACAGGGCGCATCCGTTGGACCCAATGCCTCTCCTCCCAGATCGGCTGTCCTATGGCCTGCACCTTCTGCGCAACCGGTCAGTCGGGTTTTACCCGCAATATGACGGCTGGCGAGATTTTATCTCAGGTACTCATTGGCCGTGACTATCTTGGTGATACTCGTCCAGATCACCCTATTGTGCGCAATCTCGTCTTCATGGGCATGGGCGAGCCGCTCATGAATACCCAGGCATTGCTGAAAGCGTTGGCCATTCTCAACGATCCTCATGGCCTGGCCTTTTCGCCTCGCAGAATCACTGTCTCCACCTGCGGCATCAAGGATGGTCTTGAAAAACTCGGACAGGCAGGTCTTTCTTTTCTCGCCGTCTCCCTGCATGCCCCCAATCAGGCCATTCGAGAGAAGATCATGCCGCGAGCGGCCAAACTTCCCTTAAAAGAATTGCTGACCGCGCTTCGCAACTACCCCCTCAAAAATCGTGAACACATCACCTTCGAATATCTCTTACTGCGTGATGTCAACGACTCCCCCGCCCAAGCCCATGAGCTAGCCAAAATCGTGCACAGTGTGCACGGTAAGCTCAATCTGATTGTCTACAACGCCACCAATGGCCCCTATCAGGCTCCCTCCCCAGAACGCGTGCTGGCCTTTGAAAAAGCCCTTTGGAGTCATCATCTAACAGCCATCGTACGCCAAAGCAAAGGCCAGGACATCGATGCCGCCTGCGGGCAGCTCAAGGCGCGCTTTGACAATGGCTAGTTCTCCTCAAAAAGGCAAACAGCGCAAACTCCGCTTCATACGATCTTTGAGCCCATGGGATCTGCTATGCGTATTGCCCTTCTTGCGTTCCTCTGCATGACGCTATTTGCCACCAATTCGCTCTTTTGCCGGGCAGCCGTTGTCTTCCACCATCTTTCCCCCTGGCAGTATACCTCCTTTCGCGGTCTCTCCGCCGCCCTGATGCTCGTTGCGCTCAGTTTCTGGCATTTACGAGTACATGGGCAGCAGAAGCGCCTCCTCAAGCGCGCTCTGGCTCAAAGTTCCTGGCCTGCTGCGTTCGCCCTTTTTGGCTACATGGCCTGTTTCTCCCTCGCCTATCTCAAAATGCCGGCCGCCATGGGCACCTTAATTTTTAATGCCTGCATACAGTTCACCATTCTGGGTTTTGGAGTGATGCACGGCACAAGACTCAGCCTTTGGCAAAATCTGGGACTGTTCCTCGTCGTTGCCGGTCTTCTCCTGCTGACCCTTCCCAAGGTTTCGGGGAGTCCGCCCTTGGATGCCACACTCTTTGCCATTGGCGTCGGTTTTTTCTGGGGCGTCTACAGCATTCTCGGCCGTTCCGTAAAGGATGCCGTGCTCGCCACTGCAGGCAATTTCTTTCGCTGTGTCCCCCTTTTGCTGCTCATTGCTCTTGCCAGTTTTTCCAACGATCCCCGGCCTCAATCCATGGGACTTTTGCACGCCCTAATGGCCGGAGCGCTCGCCACAGCCCTTGGCTATGTGCTCTGGTACCATGTGGTACCCAGAATGTCCCTCGTCAACGGTTCAATCATTCAGCTCACGGTACCGATCATCACGGCTGTCCTGGCAGCCCTGACCCTTGATGAAACTATCACCTGGCATCTCATCCTCTCCTCAATCTGCATTCTGGGCGGGATTAGCCTTGTCATTGTCTCTGGCCAAAACAAAACACGGCACGAACAAAAGCTACGGTGAGATGGAGAATTTCTCTTGATCACCATCAGCTCTTCGAACCTGCCGCTTTACCGGGGAATCTACTTTCCCAAAACTTGGAATGGAGCTTCAAGCTCAGCATAAACGCCATGGTCCCTATGCTAATTGCACAGCGATAATGGATCGCTCCACTGAAACGCTCAGACACCTGTAAGGCACATCAAATCACAACATTCATTGTTTGTCTGTTGTTTCGTGCTCAAAAGCCGATGGCGGCCGCCATTTCCAAAGCAACACCAAGAGTGGCAGGAGTCCTAACATTTCAGCACATTCCCTTGGCAAATGAGGAAGTGTCAGCAGATAAAGAGCGGCACTGGCTAAGGCTGTCAGAAGCATCAAAAGCCATTGCGTTCCACTCATAGGCCTCGCCTTGACCTGAAAAAAACTCACCGTGAGAATGGCCACCCAGACCTTGGTAATGGTCAAAGCCATGGCGCAACCGGCAAGGGGAGATGCAGGAATGAGCCAGAAACAACAGACAATGTTCACCAGAAGACCGCTCAAATAAAAGAAAAAGAGTAGTACATGGCGGCCCATGCCAATCATGGCGTAGGCGGCAAGATTGTGCAAAAACGCCGTAGCCAGGCACGGCGTCAAAAGCCGCTGGGCCGGCACAGCGCTTTGAAACTGCTCGCCATAGATCAAGGGGAGAATACGGTCACTTTCCACACAGATGACAAAAATCACAGGCAGGGCTGCCGCCCAGAGAGAACGAGCCGTTTGTCCGGCAAGCCGCCGAAACTGTGCCTTATTTTCCTGCCAAAGCTTCGTCAAAAGGGGAAAAATCACTTTACCAAGCAAAGCCCCGCTGACGAGTGTGGCCAGTCCTTCAACCATCTCCCAGGCCACACCATAGCCTCCCACCTCCGCATCACCGCCATAGCGCTTCAAAAAAATCACATTAATTTTATTGTAAAACATGGCGCAGACGGCCATACCAGTAAAGATCAGGCCGCTTTTCATTTTTCGGGCCAAATCCTTAAGCTGGCTTAGACCAAAACCATGGAAGGGATTGCGATGCAGGGCTAAGGTGGCGAAACTCAAGCAGAGGAGGGATTCAATAGGCTTATAGATGGCAATGAGGAGGGGGGAGGCCTTGAAGAGTACGCAGACAATGCCAAAGCCGATGCCAATCAGGGCTGCCGGGATGCGGATACGCATTTCCACATCCTGCCTGCCCCTTGCCTGACAGAGAGCAAAGAAGGAATCGCAAATGGCATCGAGGCCAAATCCGCAAGCTATGCAGAGCACAATCAGACGCAACTGCCCGCTATAGTCCTGCTGACCGGAGATATACCAGAGGAAAAGCAGCACGGGTAAAAGGACACAAGCCTTCAGCCAGCTGACCTCGCCGAGTAGCGTTCGGGGATGGTCTTTACCGCGTGCAAAAGACGAAAGGAGATAGTCGTTCAGACCGACATCGACCACAGTCTTGACGAGATAACCGTAGGTCAGAGCCAGAACAATCTGCCCCAGAATCTCCTGGCTGTAGCGTGCCAAAAGAATAGTGAAAACCGTCCAGGAAAGATCGCGTGTCCACTGGGCTCCCAGAATGTAGCCCAAACGTTTAGGGATATCCTTGATCTTCATCAAGTCTGCAGCGTGGATATCCCGTCGTTCACGGCGGGGCGGAAACGCTGCCTCCATTTCTGATTGTCAGCAAACGACATTATCGCGTTGGCGTCTCACATAAGACGAGGGACAAGGAAAACAATAGCTGGCGCGCTCTCATCTCGCCAAGACTGCCCACAAGCACACAATATTCTAGAGCAAGCTTGTGCTCCATCGTCTGCAAGATCTCTTTCAAGGCTTTTTGACAACGCTCCTCATACGCAGGGAGACACGTTACCGTTGTTAAAAGGCAAGCCCAAAAGGCAGAAAGAGATCAAGCCGAATCGGCCTCTGGCGCGACAGAACAGTGGAAGCTTCAAAACACAACGCGACAAGCCTGTCTAAACACAGTCATTCAGTTTTTTAGGGATGCATAAGGATTCCTTGCCTATGATCCGTGCCAAGTGTATGACACGTTTCCATCAGTAAGGAGTCTGTGTCCGTCCTTAAGCCGCAAAGCAGGGGGCATGTCGGGTCTAGATAATTTTTTGGGTAAGTGAATAAACAAACCCAAAAAATGCTTGACTCATATACCTAAATGTGGTAGGTTTTCTACAAACAATTAGGGATATGGAGAGAGCATTCATGAAAATTTCCAACCTTGCTGCCCTTAGACAGTACCTCCCCGAGAAAAGCACTGAAATCAAGGCTATCAATGGATACTATTATGTGTACCGATATACGAGCAAAAAACTCGAAAATGGACGCTGGGGAAAATCCTCAGGCAAGTGTATCGGAAAGATAGTTGCCGACAAAGGTTTCATCCCCAACAAATATTATCTCGAAAACCCCAGTGCTGAGCCTGGCGGTAGTTGCTTCAATGATCTCTGTAATAATATTCCCGATACCAATAGCGGTGCTGGCGACAAAGACAGTTCTGTGAAAAATGCCGGTGAAAGCCTTTGGAATACCAGCACTGTTTCACTGGATGAGATCACGATCCTTGAATATGGTCAGTATGCCATGATTTACAAACTGGCTGCTCCTGTTCTTTCAAGGCTTGAGCAACATTTCAATGCAGATACAGCGTCTCAGATTTTTTGCTATGCAGTGATTTTATGTGCCAACGGTTTTATACATATGGATCAGATAAAATCGCTGTACCAGCAGAGTTGGCTTTCTCTTGCCAACAAAAAACTGGAATTCGGAATGGGCCGGACAGCTTTGGGTACTCTTTTGCACAATCTGGCCTTGCGAGGCAATCGAGTACGAAATTATGAACAGGCTGTAATTGATGATTGTGCAAGAGGCGACGCCAAAATCGCCATCGATGGTCATGCGATAAGATCGTGTTCAGATAATAACGATTTAGCCGAGACTGGTTACAAATATAATCAACTGAAAGCTGATCAGGTCAATCTCCTTATGGGATATGATGTCGAACGAGGCTTTCCACTGTTTGCTAGAGTTTTTAGAGGATCTTATACTGATGTATCTACGATAAAAGATCTTGATAATATATACGAATTCAAAAATATTTTGTTTATTGTTGATCGTGGATTTTATAGTGAAGACAACCTTAAAGTATTCTCAATGAATGGAAATACGTTTATTATACCCCTTCCAGCCCATACTAAACTATTTAAAGGTATTATGTCTACAATAAAATATACTGGTGATTTCTATTATCGTAAAGGAAGCAAGCATACTCGTATTGATTATATGGAAAAAGATATAGGTGATGGAAGAAGAATTATAGTATGCCGTGATGTTGATGAAAATGAAAAGACTCGTTACAATTATCTGCGATGTATTGATGAGGGAAAGACTGAATATACAATTGATAACTACGAGAGAAATAAAGAATTTTTTGGGGTATTTGTATTGCTAACTAATACTAAGTACACTGCAGATCAGGTTTTTATAAACTATAAAAAACGGTGGGCAATTGAAACTTTTTATAGATTTATAAAAAATTCAGCTGATTTCAACGATCTAAAAATTGAAGATTACTATAAAGAACAGGGTTTCTCCTTCATCATGCTGATTACAGGTCAAGTCCAACACTATCTGGAGGAAGCTGTGAAAAAGCTGAAGGACAACACGACCTCAGTTTATGATGCTTTGACGATGGCGAGATTCATGAAGATCCATCTGAAAAATGGAAGGTGGCAGCTGTGCAATGCCCGCACCAAAGACCTAATGCGTATGAAAAAGATGGGCTTCGAACCTGACAGAACAATCATTATCTAGGTGTAAACTCTTGGCATATCCCTAAAAAACTGAATGACTGTGTCTAAAAGCGAACCACAGCTTTAAAGCCTGGCTTGAGCTCAAACTTGGGATTGGGAATCATCAGTTTGACCGTGAAATAGGAGGGCTTATCCACATTCATGTCATTGGAAACCCAGGAAATTTCCGTGACTTTGGCTTCAAACTTTTTATTGCCAAGAGAAGGGATCTCCACTCGCGCGGTCTTGCCTTCTGCAATGTCCGACAGCTCGCCCTCATAAACCGGCACCTGAATCAGCATGGGGTCAAGAGGTCCAACCACCACAGGCTCGGCGCCCTGAGGCAAAAGCGAACCGGGAAAAATACTGGCAACGGAAAGGACATAGCCATCAATGGGCGAAGGAATAATCAAACCGCTCTCAGGCAAAATCATACCTTCCGTAAGAGGCACCTGATAAAATTTTTCCAGCTCCTTAAGACGTGCGGCAAACGTGTCTTCAGCCTTCTTGATGGTCTTACGCAAAAGTCCAATACGCTCAATAATGGCTGAAACTTCATTTTCCTGCCTGGTCAGAGCCTGCCGTGAACCAAGTCCCGAAGCCACAAGCTGACGGCTTTTCTTGCATTGCGCTTCCATGCGCGCCTGCTCACGCTCAAGTTCAAGAATCTTGCCGCGCAAGTCTTCCGTGTCGCTGCCGCGGGTGATTTCCTTCTGCAAAACGCGCTCAGCTTCACTCTGCAGATGAAAACGCAAAAGCGGATCTCCCTTTTTCACGGCATCGCCAGGTTTGACACAGATCTCATCAATAATGGCATGAAAGGGCATCGGTTCCGTACGCATCACGGTGCTCAAAACCTTACCTGTCAAAATGGTCTCAGCAGCCTGCGCTGGCGAAGAGACACAGACAGGGAAAAACAGAGCCACAAGCAGTGCTGCGAATCTTATGGAATATCTCTGCATAACAACCTACATCAGATTTTTCAGGGGAAGACCCAGGAAGCGTTCCTGCAAAACATTGGCTAAATACATCCAGTCCAGATGGGCCAGCTTATAGTTGAGTTCTGCCTCAATCACAGCGATGCGCGCATTGGCCATCTGCTCGTGCAAATTGGTGACCACGGGCATTTCTTCCGTGCCTTCTTTAAAGGCAATGAGTGCTTCCTTGTACTGCAATTCCGCCGTAGTAAATCGGGTCTTGGCGATCTTCAGCTGATTGTCAGCCAGGGCCACGGCCTGCTGAGCCTGCAACCAGCGGTTGGAATATTCTGTCCGCTTTCTGGCCATTTCATGAAAGGCCTGGGCCTTTTCCATGCGCGCGGTCTGCACTCCGCGATAGCGGTGCCCCCAGTCGATAAGGGGAAAGTCAAAATTCAAGTGCAGAAAAACGTCTTCTTCACCGCCGCTTGGCTGTGATTGGCCCGCTGGCGGTTGTTTGTTGACCTCAATGCTCATCAAAGGCATATACTGCGCCCAGGCAACCATGATGTTGAAGTCCGCCAGTTTGATCTGACCGCGTAGCAGCAGATCGTCCTCAGTAACATTCCAGCGGTCTTCCCATTTCAGAGCGTAGCCATCAAAACCCCGCAGAATTTCATCGGCACTTTCCTCGTCAATGGTCATCTTGTGGTGCGCATCAATGCCAGCCAGAATCTTCAGACGCGTTTTTTCCATAGTGGATTCCATCTTGGTCTTTTCCACCGTCAGCTCCAATTCGCGCGTATGTTCATCGGCTAGATTCAGCTGAACACCCTGTCGACCTTCCACGCTCTCAACTTCATGCCAATAGGCTTTGAGTTCCTTGCCGAGGGGCAGAACAGCCTCCTTAGCAGCCATAATCTCCTTTAACGATTTGAGTTTCAGGTACATTCTGGCGATATCGTAAATAGCCTCACCCACGGCCTTGCGGTGGGTCGCAATAGCCATATTCACCATGCCTTTCTGCACCTGATGCTCGAAATAGGTCGCCACAGGATTGGGAAAATCACAGCGGAAACCCACGTCAAACTTGGTGCGGCCATAGTCGCCTGAGACGTAGCGCGTGTCTTCATTCAAGCGTGTCAGATTATTGGTGACGGAAAAAAGGAGGCGGGGTTCAGGAAGGTATTTCCAGACCGAGTCTGTGAGGGCAAGACGCTTGATTTCAAGATTAACGGCACTATGCACCAGCATCGGCGACTGCTGGATGGCCAGATAGACCGTATCTTCAAAGCGAAATTTCTTTGATGGATCGTAAAGGCTGGTTACGGCGTGCTCTAACTTGCTTTTCCTTTCCACGGGTACGCCCGGAACCTCTTTGAGCCAATGGCGAGCAGGCAATTCCGGCGAATGCATGCCCGCTTTCTGCGAACTGCAGCCCCAGAGAACAGGAAGCAAAAGACAAAGACAGAAAAAAAGATTGGCGGCAGATTTCAGCATGGAGACAGGCCTCATGGGCAAAGGCAGCCATTCGGCTTGCCTAACCAAATGCTTTGACAAATTCCAGTTGCGAGACGAGCAAAAGCGGGCGGCTCTGGGCAAAAACAACAGCATCAAAACGTTCACGGAACTCGTCAGAAAAAGTTCTGCGGAGACAAAGACGTGGCCTGACTTCGCTCAGAGAGGGACTTAAGAACACAAAACCGGCCTTGGCAAAAAAACGTGATCCTTGCTGATCCAATTTCTCTGGCACAAGACGCAAAAAAAGCTGAGCCGCTTCCACGACATCCTGAAACAAGTAGAGTTTTTGAATATACGGCATTTCTTCTGGCTGAGCAATATAGCCTGTATCCATCTCAGCCATGAGTCCTTCCGGCCCGTAGGTGATATTCAAGAGATGGGCACTGGCCATCGTAGTCACGAAGCACGTTGAAGACATTTTTGTCGGACAAAAGGCCTGCCAAGCCCCAACCCAGTCGGGCAAAGGGTTTTCTTTGACCGTTTCTCGGCCCAAAAGAACCGTAGTCTGCAGATTATCGCTGAGTTTTCGCGTTTTCCGACCATTGGGACTGAGATCAACAAGTGTCAGACGCGCAGCCACACAACGGCGCTGCTCACCACTGAGATTGAGCCAATTGAGACAGTTGACGTTGACATAGCCCTCGCGAACAAGACCTGTTGGCAAATCAAGATCCCCCTTCACGCACAGATCCGTAAAGCCAAAAACCTCAAGCCAGGGAGCTTGCGCTCCTGCTGCCTCCAGTAACGGCAAAAGCCTGTGAGCCAGAGGCACGCTCTTTTGCCCATAAAGTCGAGGATCAGCGCTCGGGTCAAAAAAAACGCGTGCCGCCAGCTGTGAGATCTGCAAACTGTCCGCAGGCGTACGCATGGGCACAAGCAACGGGGTCTGCTGCCTGTCTGGCCGCCAAAAAGAAAGTGGGACCGCGTTCTGCTGACTCATCAAGGCGGGATGCTTTGTCTGTCCAGTCCAAAGTGTTGACCGACTGCGCCCCAAAGCAAGCTCACGACTAAGCCAGTCGCCAAGCTCATAAAAACGCCTGCGACGGTCACAACAATCTATGATGATAAGCCGTTCAGAGGTATCTTGTGCTGCGTTGGGGAGATTGCTGAAATCTGCGGATTTGGAGAGCAATTTCAGGCGCAGTCGCTGCTGGCTGCAAGGCGCGTGTGAACAAGACGTCCCTACCTGAACATCCCCAAGCATAAGCAGCCAGTCGCTCGCCACAACAGCATCTTTGCTACAGACCGTCAGAGGCAGCGGACAATCAAGGGTATCCCGGCAATACTCAGCAAGAGACTGCTCAAGACGAATTTCGCGCACCAAACCCGGCAGACCAAGCAAAAGATCAGGCAGCAACAGACGCAAAAGCGGACCAGCAAGTTCCTCTGACGCCACAAGGCCAAGTACTGGCAGGGTTTCCTTGGCAAGGTAGGGATGGGCATAGCAAGCCTGGCGAAAACCGTCGGCCGTAACGGCAAAACTGGCCAAGGGCTGCAGGCGGCTTGTCAGCTTTGGAAAAGACGGTACGGTTGCGGCAGACGCCTCATCTTTTGTAAAAAGGCGCAGAAGATCTCCAACGGTAACGACCTCAACGAGCTCGGCAAAAGACGGCAGAGAGTGAAAGCGTTTTTCCGCCTCCAGAAGAAAATGCGGGAAAGAACTTGAACGCAAAGCCAGATCCTTGCGCAGGTCAAGCTCGCAGGTGATTTCGCTGGCATCCAGACCCGTTAACTCAGCCAACAAAAGAAAAAGGGGATGGATTGTGGCGGACTTTTCAGGGGCAATGGGCTGCGTTTCCACAGGCTTTTCCGCTGTTACCGGGGAATTCGTGCCATAGACGCTTATGGCCTTTTCCAGCGCTTTCTGCTTGAGCCGGCCCTCGGCATAGAGACGGGCGCAAAGCTCACGCAGGCCTCTGGCCTCATGCCCTTTGCGGGCAGGGCTCATGACCTGGGCCTTGGGCAAATTTTCGCTGATCAAGCCGCAGAGCACTTCTTGTGGGCCCAATTCCACAAAGGAACGCACACCATAATCCGTCCACAGACGAGCCAGCATATCGGAAAAGCGTACCGGATTTTCATCAAGATCGGCGATGAACTGACAGATCTCCGCTTGCTCAGAAGGATAGGGCTGGCATTTACAAACACTGAGCACAGGGATGGCCGGGGCGTGCATCTCAAGCATATTCAGCCGCAACAGCGAATGCTCACGTAAAATGCGCATGGCCGGATGGTGGAAAAGCATGGACACGGCGATGGACACAGCAGGAATACGCTTTTTACGCAGGCTTGAGCGAAGATCGCGAATCAGCAGCTTGGGGCCGCCTAAAATGAATTGACTTGGGGTATTGTAGTTGGCCACGCGCACTTTGGGATTTTGGGCCAAAAGATCTTCCACAAGCTCCTGATTGGCGTGCACGGCCAGCATGCTGAATTCTTCAGTGGCTTGCGCTTCCAGCTTAGCCACATGCTCTGCGCGCGTATCAAGAATATGCCAGGCAACTTCTGGGCTATAGATGCCAGCAAAGCAAAGCGCAATCAGTTCTCCTAAAGAATGGCCGCAAATCAGAGCAGGAGAAAGACCAAGGGAGGAAAGGTAGGCCCACTGGGCGTATTCGAGCAGAAAAAGGTAGGGTATCTGCCAGCGTGTGGCCGTAATCTTTTCATGTTCGCGACAGTCGAGAAGTCCGAGTACATCCCACGAAGCAATGGCGGCAATGCGATCCATGGCCTCTCGAGCCCGCGGAAATTCATCGTAGAGCTCTCGTCCTGCTCCCGGCCATAACGCGCCCATACCCTGACACATCACAGCCAGAGGCTCACACTCGCCTTCTTTGGCGAGCCAAAGGCCTTTTCTTGCAAGACGTGCCAATTCTTCAGACGCAGGCTCCTGCCCGCTCAAGGGAAGAAGTTCGGCCCAATTTTGCGTGCTCGCCCCAAAAAGCCAGGTTTGGCCTTGATGTACGAGACGTCCGTAGCGGACCCCGTCGTAGGTCAGAACGGATTGCTGTGGGCAGGAAAACGCTTCACTCATGACCGCAAAAAATTCTCCACCGAAAAAAAACGAAATTATCTCAAAAACCTTACTCTACGATACGATTTCCGACACCGCTTGGCAAGCCTGGGCCTTGACTGCGCCGTGTTACCTGGTCCAAGGAGAAAATTCCACCGCTGCGGACATTCATAGCTTGCACAATTGTCCTTTTTATAGTATAGACTTTTTTCAAAATTTTATTTTCTTGCCAAAAGACAAACAAAGAAGCCTTTTCTTGAGATTTATTCCGTTCAGCGCTAAAGGTATTCTTTCAAAACAGATAATCGACGTTAACGACAAGAATAGCCTCTGGTGCGCATTTTCCGCACCACAGGCCGAGACAAAGAGATCCACATGCAGGAACAACAAAAAACTGGTTCTGGCTTCAACCATATGCGCTTTAAACTCTCGTTTGGGCGTATGGTTGAAATGGCTGCCGAGATGGGCATGGATAATCCGCTTTTCCGCTGCCACAACAGTGCCGCCAAGGCAGTGACTTCCATTGAAGGGCGTGAATACATCAATTTCTCGACCTATGATTATCTTGACATTAATACCCATCCGCAAATCACCAGCGCTGTAACAGAAGCCTGTCAGCGCTATGGCACATCAGCGGGCGCCAGTCGCCTGGTAGGCGGCGAACGACCTCCGCACCGGCAGCTTGAAGAGAGCCTGGCCAAATTCTATGACGTAGAAGATTGCATCGTCTATGTCAGCGGTCATGCCACCAATGTCTCAACCCTTGGCTTTCTCTTTGGCAAAAAAGACGGCATTTTCCACGACGGCCTGGCTCACAATTCTCTGCTGCAGGGAGCCCGCCTCTCCGGTGCGCAGCGCTTTTCGTACAATCACAATGACTGTGATGCGCTGGAAAAAATGCTCGAAGAAAAACGGCGTGACTGCAAGCACGCCATTATTGTCACGGAAGGACTCTTCAGCATGGACGGCAATATTCCGGATCTGCCGCGCATCATTCAGCTCAAGAAAAAATACGACTGCATGCTTTTGGTCGATGAAGCACATTCCCTGGGCATTCTTGGCAAGACCGGCCATGGTGTACGGGAGTATTTCAATCTGGCCCCGAATGATGTGGATATGTGGATGAGTACGCTCTCCAAGACGCTCTGCGGTTGTGGAGGTTTTATTGCCGGCTCACACGAACTTGTGGAATTTCTCAAATACGGCTCTCCAGGCTTTGTTTATAGTGTGGGCATGCCGCCCGTCATTGCTGCAGCCTGCTCCACAGCCCTTGATATTCTGCTGAAAGAACCTGAACGTGTTCAAAAAATTCAGGATATCAGTCAGTATTTCCTCCACTATGCCCATGAAAAAGGCCTGGATACCGGTGCCGCCCAGGGTTATGCCGTGATTCCCGTGATCATCGGCAATTCGTGGGTAACGGGTTTTCTCTCTCAGCAGCTCTTTCAACGCGGCATCTACGTCATGCCCATTTCTTTTCCTGCCGTCAAAGAAGGCACGGCGCGCCTGCGCTTCTTCATCTCGGCAGCGCATACCGAAGAACACGTTCGTAAAACCATTGACGCGGTCTGTGAAGAACTGCCCAAGGCGCAGGAACTTGTGCGCAATTATCAAAAAAATCATCCTGATGTCTTCACTGATCTCTAGACAGCTTGCTCTCTGAGGCTCGACATGTCGCGTCCTGTTTATCTTGTGGTCAGCCTTGATGTGGAAGAAGAAGGGCTCTTCACAGGCTATTATGCACAAAGTGGTGTTACCGTCACCAATACCGCGGCCCTGACCCGACTGGCTCCGCTGCTGGCTCTCAAGATCAAACCCACGCTCTTCTGCGCCTATCCTGTTCTTGCTGATTGCGCTTCGCGCAGCATCCTCAAAAGCTTGCGTGATAACGCCGGTGCTGAAATCGCCGCGCACCTGCACCACTGGAATACACCGCCTTTGGCAACTGAAACAAAAGCGGTGCTCACCCGTGTGCCAGCCAAAGAGCTTTCCGACGAGCTCTTCTCGGCCAAGCTGAACAGCGTTCTGATGATGGCCCGAGATTTCATCGACACCCCTGTCACATCCTTTCGTATGGGCCGCTGGGATCTGCACAGAAGCCGTTTTCCCCTCTTAGCCCGTGCGGGCATTCTCACTGACGCCTCAGTGCGCCCCCTGCACGGAAATTCAGCAAAAACGCAATCGCCTGATCATTTTGCCGCACCCAGTACTCCCTATTGGGTACCCACAGCTTCAGGCCATATCTTTGAAGTGCCGCTGACAGTGACACCACTTTTTTCCGCAATCCCCTCCCTGCTCAACGCAAGACGTCGTGGCAAGGGGACTCTGGCACAATGCGCACGCTATCTCGCCAGCACCACAAACTACTGGGGCGCACTGGCGCTTCTGCCGGTCTATCATCCGCTCTGGGCCATGCAGGCCATTACCGCCTATTATCTAGCATGCGGCGGCCAGGTTCTCTCGCTGACCTGGCATTCTTCAGAGATGCAGCCAGGCGCAACACCACATCTGCCCACAGAATCCCATGTGCACAAATTACTGGCAAAGCTCACTGCCTACCTTGTCTGGCTTTTCCGCCACTATGACGTCCATAGCCTGACCATGAACGAATTACGCAATACTCTTGGTCCCTCTGCCAAAGTTCTGACGGCGTCAGAAGGCGACTGGACGCTATCCCGCTAAAGAACGACTATGCCTCACCCCGCACCTCATGGCCACAAAACCAAGGTGGCCTGCATCCTGCTCTGGTACCCCCTCTTCACCCAACCCTTCATCTTCCGAGAAGTTGAAGGACTGCGCTTGCACACAGATCTTGTGGTGCACACGCTCTACGGACCCAATCTCACCCACTGTTCAGAAGAAATGCGCTCTGTGGCCAGTAGCGTTCATACTCTGGGCGTCAAAGCCCTGGGCCGCGTTCTTTTTGAACTGATACGGCAAATCGTCTCCAATCCTCGCCGCTTTTTCAGCCTTTGTCGGCGTCACATGCTGCAACGCTGGCCGAGCTTAGAGATCTTTGGCGAAAACCTCTGGGCCTTTTGCGCAGGCTTTGTGCTTGCCAAAAGACTCAAAGAGCAAAACATCGAGATCATCTATGCGCCCTGGCCCAGAGGAACGGCTCAGGCCGCTTGGCTTGTGCAAGAACTCACAGGAATTCCTTTTGCCATGACTGTGCGTGGCGACAATCTCAAACCCGCCGACCCCGATCTTCTGCAAAAAATGTCTGCCTGCTCGCTGATCCGCGCCAACAATCGGGCCGATCAGATACGCATTGAGCAACTTGGGCAAAAGGCCGCAGTTGGCAAAACAGCTCTGGTCTACAACAGTCTGACACTTCCCGCTTCTGCCTTGAACAAGCAGGGAGATTCAAGGGAAAAGGATGGCCCCTGCCGACTCATGGCCCTTGGCCGCTTCGACGTGACCAAAGGCTTTGATGTTTTGCTGAAAGCTTGCGGTCTGTTAAGAAGCTTTGGGCTGGATTTTCGCCTGACACTGGCCGGAGGAGGCGGTCTGGCCATGGGGCTTGGCGGTCTGGAAGGCCAGTTGCGGAAACTTTGTGCTGAACTTGAGTTAAACTCTTTTGTCAGTTTTCCTGGTCTCATCAGCCACGATGAATTGCCAAGCCTCCTCCTCGCCCACGATATTTTTGTCGCTCCTTGCGTTGTGGATCCCATGGGGCGTCAGGACGGCATTCCCAACACCGTGATTGAAGCCATGAGCATGGGCTTGCCCATTGTGGCGAGTAACATCAATGCCCTGCCCGAAGTCGTGCGCCACGAAGAAACCGGTCTAGCCGTGCCGGCCAACGATCCCAAGGCCTTGGCTCAAGCCATCCAAAGGCTTGCCCTGGATCCTCAACTACGCAAACGCCTTGGCAGCCAGGCAGCAAAACTTGCCCGCGAGCTCTTTGATCCGCAAAAAAACTGCCAAACCTTGGCCCAACTCCTCGTCGCTCACGTCCAAAGGAAAAAGCCATGTGCGGAATAGCCGGCATCTACCGACTTGACAAAACGCCGTTACCAGCCGCAGCCAAAGAGGCTGTGAAAATCATGTGCGAGCAAATGGTTCACAGAGGACCGGATGCCAGCGGCATTTTTCAGGCAGGGCCTGTGGTTTTTGGTCACCGGCGTCTTTCCATCATTGATCTTCGCGGCGGCGCCCAGCCCATGCAAAGCCAGGATCACAATGTTGTCATCACCTACAATGGCGAGCTCTACAATTATCGGGAACTGGCCTGCCAACTGGCCCAAGACGGTGCCCGTTTTGCCACAGACTCAGATACTGAAGTCATTCTGGAAAGCTATCGGAAATGGGGGACGCGTTGTGTTGAACATTTTGAGGGCATGTTCGCCATGGCGATCTTCGACGCCAAACAACGAAGCCTCTTTCTGGCCCGAGACCGCTTTGGCAAGAAACCCCTGTTCTATACTATACAAAACGGCTGCTGCTACTTTGCCTCGGAAATTTCCGCGCTAAGCTGCCTTAAAGAACTCTCCCTTCATCTTGACCAACGAGCCATAGTACGCTTCCTGGCCTATGAATATGTGCCTGGTCCCGAGACAATCTATTCTGAAATCCAGAGTCTGGCACCGGCACATACCCTTGTCGTGCGTGAGCATGGGCTATTTTGCGAACGCTACTGGGATCTGCCCTGGCCCAAAACGCCCAAAAACGATCTGCGCGAACGTTGTCAGCACCTCTTTTTTCTTTTGCAAAAGGCTGTTCAACGCCGCTTGGTGAGTGATGTGCCTCTTGGAGTTTTCCTTTCCGGTGGACTTGATTCCTCCATTGTCACAGCCCTCATGGCGCACAGCCAAACCCAGCCTGTCAAAACCTTTTCAATTGGTTTTACAGAGGCCAGCTACGACGAAAGCCGCTACGCCAGGCTCATTGCCAAGACCTTTGGCACAGACCACCATGAAGAAATTCTTTCAGCTGAAGTATGCTGTGATCTTCTGCCGAAAATTATCGCGCGCATGGATGTGCCCATGGCCGATGCCTCCGTTGCCCCAACGTATCTCTTAAGCGGAGTCACCCGACAGTCTGTTACAGTTGCTTTGGGCGGCGATGGCAGTGACGAACTTTGGGCCGGTTACGAAAACTACGCGGCCATGCGGCTTGCCTCCTTCTATAACCGCTGGCCAGCCTGTTTACGAAGGGGTCTGATCGAACCACTCAGTCGTCATCTTCCGGCCTCTCAGGGCTATGTGAATCTGCGTCTTGCCATGCAGACCTTTCTCAACGGGGCCAAAGCACCTGACTGGCTGAAAATCCAACGACTCTTAACGTCTTTTGCGCCTCATCTGCTGCGCGAGATTCTGGCACCCACCTTTCTCTCGCAAATGCCAGGCATTCTCCGTATTGATGAGTTGTTTTCTTCCACAAAGCTTGAATTTTTCCACTGGCCGGAAATGTCAGAGGCTCCCGCTCTTGCCCGCGCCTTTCACGTCTATCTACGCCAATATCTGCCTGAAGACATTCTCGTTAAGGTGGATCGTTGTTCTATGCTGCACTCTCTTGAAGTGCGGGCACCATTTCTTGACCGTGAACTTGCAGAATTCACTTCAGAGCTTCCACTCAGCGACAAATTTCAAGGTCTCAAGGGAAAATGGCTTTTGCGCAAAGCCGTTGCCAAGCTTCTCCCCAAAGCCATTATCCACCGCAATAAACGCGGCTTTCAAATTCCCGTAGCGGCCTGGCTCAGAGGTCGCCTCTTGCCCCTGGTGCGCGAATTGCTGGAGCCAAGACGTCTTCAGGAGCAAGGCATTTTTGAACCTAAAGCCGTCAGCCAATTACTTGAGGCCCATGTCACAGGCGGGCAGGATCTGCGCAAACAGCTCTGGACCATTGTTGTTCTGGAGCTCTGGCTTGAGGCACACGCCAAACAACCCGCTGTTCATCCATGGTAGCTCAAACATCAATTGCGAGGTCATTTATGACTAGTCAACTGAAAACAATACTCTTGCTTGGAATTCTCTCGGCCTTCGTGGTCATGCTCGGAGGTCTTTTGGGCGGCCGCGGAGGGATGATTTTTGCCCTCGGCCTTGCGCTTGTCATGAATCTCGGCAGCTTCTGGTATTCGGACAAAATTGTGCTTTCCATGTACCATGCCCGTGAAACAGCCTATGAAGACGCGCCCTACCTGCACGATATTGTTGGCAAACTGGCTCAACGTGCAGGACTGCCCATGCCACGCATCTATCTTGTCCCCGAAGAAACACCCAATGCCTTTGCCACAGGTCGTGATCCCGAGCATGCTGCCGTGGCAGTAACGGAAGGGATTTTACGTCTCTTAACGCCGGAGCAGTTGACCGGCGTCTTAGCCCATGAAATGGCCCACGTCAGAAATCGTGATATTTTGATTCAGACCATTGCTGGCGTCATGGGCTCAGCCATTGTCACCCTGGCCAATATTTTTCAATTTACAGCCATTTTCGGCGGCAATCGCGAAGAAGGAAGTAATCCTCTCGCTGGACTGGTCATGGCTCTGCTCGCGCCCATTGCGGCCTCACTGGTACAGATGGCCATTTCCCGCTCGCGAGAATATCTGGCTGATGAGACTGGCGCCGCTCTCTGTGGCGATCCTCTGGCTTTGGCCGGAGCCCTTGAGCAATTAGGGAGGGTCAGCGGACAAATTCCCATGCAGAGCGGCAATCCTTCCACCTCACAGATGTTTATTGTGCAACCCGCTTTTGCA
The DNA here is from genome assembly GCA_024699605.1 of Desulfovibrio sp. GTDB lineage: Bacteria > Desulfobacterota > Desulfovibrionia > Desulfovibrionales > Desulfovibrionaceae > Desulfovibrio. The sequence continues at coordinate 52,948 of JAILPJ010000093.1, forward strand.
GTAGGCGACAATCTCAATCGGCTCTTCAGCACCCATCCTCCGCTCACTGAACGCATTGCTCGTCTAAGAGCCATGGTGCGAGCCTGAGGCAACTGTGCGCATCCTCCTTGTCCTTTTCCTTGTGCTTAGTGCAGCCTGCGCCAAAGTGCCAGATACCCCCAGCCCTGAACCTGTCCAAAGCTTACCCGACTGTCACGAGGCCTGGGTCTACGCTCCTGGCAATTATATTTTAGAGCTCGAAGCCCAATCCACGGTCACACTTAATCCCAAACACTGGGATTTCCCGCTGTTCTGCTCAGCCCAGGAGGCGGGGCAGGCTCTCCATGAGGAAATAGCCAATCAAAGGCTTCCTCAAGGTCATTGGGCGCTTTTTCGCCTTGAAGGCGATTTTCAAGAGCTCGCAAGCTATGAACACGAAAAAATCCTCTTGCAAAAAAAAGCAAGACTTGTGGACTGGCAGTCATGGCCCAAGACACGCTGAAAAACGCTCAGCAATCTTCTGTCAACCTCCTCTTTGAGCCAATCCAGGAGCAAGGTCAGGAAGAACGGGAGAGTCTATGGCAACACGCAGCACGCAACAGCGAATTGCCTGATCCATACTGCAGTGAGCCAGACTGGGTGATGAGCTATCATCTCACCCATGGTCGAAAGCGTCCCATGCTGATGCTTTTTGAACATGGCAATGCCGTCATTCTGGCTCAAGAAAAAATGTTCAATGGGGAACCTGTCTTTGTCTCTCCTGAATCCTCATGGCTCTATGACCGTCCCCTGCTCGGAGCAGACCCACTTCCGCTCTTTTTCCATGCTATAGACCTCATTGAAAAGCATTTTGGCAAAAATCAGATGCCCCCCATTATCCTGGGGGGCATCTGGCCTCATCATCCTCTCTCCAATGAATTGCTCTTCAATCTTGGCCATATTTTCTCCTTCTTCCTCTACAATCAGGGCAAACAGTGCGCGGCTTCCCTTGAAGGAGGTGTTGATGGGTTTCTCTCACGCCGTTCGCCCAATTTCCGGGCAAAATTGAAGAAAGCACTGCGCAAAGCCCATGCAGCGGCTATCTCCTATGAACGCGTGGCACCTCAAACACAGGCAGAGGTCGACGCGACGTTCAGCCGCATGCTCAAAGTGGAAGCCCAAAGTTGGAAGGGGCAAGAAGATAATGGCATCTTACATCCTCTGGCTGGCGAATTCTACAAGGAACTCTTGCGCCGTCAGGCCAGAAAGCATACAGCCCGTGTGATTTTTGCCAGACATGAGGCGTGTGATATCGGCTTCATCTTCGGCGGGCTCACCGGCGTTATCTACCGAGGACAGCAATTCAGCTACGATCTCCATTGGAAAGAGTTTTCTATCGGCAATACGCTGCAATATGAGCAGATCTCCTGGCTGTGCGAAGAAGGCGCATTACGTTACGATATGGGCCCCATTTCAGGCCCCAAGATGAGCTACAAAGCGCACTGGACCGAGCTCATCTTTCCCCTTGAAAGCTGGATTTTACGCCGCTAAACTCCTTGCAAGATCAAAACTGCGCAGGCTTTGTGCATAAAAAAAGGCCGCCACAAGGGCGGTCTCGAGAAGGACACGTTTTCCTCGCAAAGGAGCGATAGTCGCTGCTGCTTCCTTTGCTTTTTTTTCGTCTTTTTCTTGCCTCAAGCTGTCTGTTCAGAAAAAACCGTGACCCTGCTGCTGATCAGATTTCTTCGAAAAAGACATACGCTTGGCTCGAAAAGACAGAAAAACCTTTCGCTCTAACAAGCTCAAGACGGCTGCTAGCAATGATTGTTGACCTCATCAATGTTGTGCGCAAAAAACATACCCAAGAGCACCTCAGCGAAAACGGCGAATCCGAACAAAATTTCCATGACAGCCTCCTCTTCGAAAAATCTTTCCAATGTTTTTATGATCTTCTGTCAAAACTTATGCAAAGCCTATGCCAATTCTAAAGATTTTTCTCGTTTTCTTCCTGAACGGCTATACAAGGACCTTGCAAGTTTTTCAGGGCTGTCATTTTCCTTACGCCAGTAAAATTCCAGAAAAATCGTTACGCATTGTCAAAAATTTGTCATCGCATTGGCTTTTTTCTCTATCCTATCAGCGGCTAACTCATCACGAAAAGCCTCTGGTCAAAGCGGGGCTGAGCAAGCACCAATCTCCGTCAGATTTCTGCCGCAACTTCCTCTGCAATTGATCAAAGGCTTTCTTCTCGCTTATCCAAAAAGAAAGCCCCAGCGGAATTTCACAATCCCTCTAGGGCTTAGCCGCACAGAACGAGTTTCTGCGCTATAACTGGGCAATACACAGGGTCTCGCCCCTTGCCTCTTCTTCGTGTTCTCATGTCTTACTCCTCACCATTCTTCTATCCAGTGGCTGATCAAAGCCGCTCTTAGGAGCGGACAAGGCCTGATCGCTGCTCCAGAATCTTGCCTTCTTAATTGAAGACCTGTACAGAACCCTGCTCGAATACGACACTCAGAATAATCTCAGCAATCACAGCGCAAGCCAGTAAGATTTCCATGACACGCTCCCAGTCTGTAAATGGTCTGAAGAAATTCCGGCCACCCTTCACAACAACCTTTCGCCAATATTCTATGCAAATATTATGCCAATTCTAGAGATTGTTGTCCTTTTCTTGCCATACGGCCTTGACTGAGAGAATTGAGACCACCTTTTGTCTGTCAAAATGCCCTTGCCTGACAAAATGACGTCATCTTGACGCATCAACAAAGGCTGATTTCTGGGCTTTGCCGCTCATCCAAAAAGAAAGCCCCAGCGGAATTTCACAATCCCTCTAGGGCTTAGCCGCGCAGTACGAGTTTCTGCGCTATAACTGGGCAATACACAGGGTCTCGCTCCTTGCCTCTTCTTCGTGTTCTCATGTCTTACTCCTCACCATTCTGCTATCCAGTGGTTGATCCAAGCCGCTCTTAGGAGGGACAAGACCTGATCGTTGCTCCAGGATCTTGCCTTTTTAATTGAAGACCTGTACAGAACCCTGCTCGAATACGACACTCAGAATAATCTCAGCAATCACAGCGCAAGCCAGCAAGATTTCCATGACACGCTCCCAGTCTGTAAATGCTCTGAAAAAATTCCGGTCACCCTTCACAACAACCTTTCGCCAATATTCTATGCAAATATTATGCCAATTCTAGAGATTGTTGTCCTTTTCTTGCCATACGGCCTTGACTGAGAGAATTGAGACCACCTTGTGTCTGTCAAAATACCCATGCCTGACAAAATGACGTCATCTTGACGCATCAACAAGCGCTGATTTCTGGGCTTTGCCGCTCATCCAAAAAGAAAGCCCCAGCGGAATTTCACAATCCCTCTAGGGCTTCGCTTTACGCACAGAACGAATTTCTGCGCTATACACTGGGCAATACACAGGGTCTCGCCCATTTCTGCCATTACCTTTTCTTCGTTTTCTCATGTCTTACTCCTCACCGTTCTCCTATCCAGTGGCTGATCAAAGCCGCTCTTAGGAGCGAACAAGATCTGGCCGGCCTGAAAACGTGGCAATGTATTCTGGCAGAATTCAGCAATACTGTTGCCAGCCTTGATTGGGACCATGGCCAATACGGTGTGCGAATACGATGACCATCAACACCTCGGCAAAGACAAAGCAACCCAGTAAAATCTCCATGACGACCTCCCGTTTCTTTGGTGAAATGTCTGAAAAATGGCCTCATTATCAGCGCAAGCTTTCATGATTAGAATTGCAAGCCTTATGCCAATTGCCTACTCTCTCCAGACAAGCCGCCTAAACCGAGAGACTTGAAAATTGTTGACCACAGTCTTTTGCCAGTAAAGCCTGCAGACACGACGTAGATGACAAAAATTCGTCCTTGTCCACAACTATCAGAGCATTGCTCCCAGACAAAAATCTGCCTCAAGCCGGTACAATTGCTTTGCTCACGCTATGCAAAACGCTTTTTGAAGTCACAGTTTGCCAGGTGATGTTCCAGAGTACTTTTTTCAAACTGACAGATGCCTACCGGTTAACTGCCCCCTCTTCAAAGGGATTCCAAGAGACCATGATGCCTCTGGGCAATACTCAGCCCTCGAGTCTCCCTGCGCAAGAAAGCGCTGTTTAACCTCGCTGCACTGGCTTGACAAAAGTCAGTCTTGCGCACGCAACCTCGTAACGTGCAGGGCTCGGCGCAGCAAATACGCCGACTGTCACCGTCAGGCATCCGCTTCACGCCACTGCCTTTTCGTAAAAATCTTTTCTTCAGACTGGATCGGTTCGATGAACCGCAACTCATGTACGTTGTAGCCGGCCTATCCGGCGACGAAATTCCCCCCTTCCTGCAGCTGGGATCAATCTTCATGACAACTTCGGAGACAACACTATCCCTGAGCAATCTGTCCACCAAACGGATGGTGAACGGATGCATCCTATGAACGCGGGCACGCCGGCGTTCAAGCAATTGCCGCGCCCTTTTTTCTGAGCAGGGAGTCAGCGACTTCTTATGCCTATCAAGAACAAAAACGGCCAATTTCAAAATCCCCTGTAAAGGGCAATGTTACGCGCAGTATGCGCTGCGCCTCATCTCGCCAAGGTTAACACTGGCTTTGTGAGCTCATTGCTTTCGTTCCCACACCTGGATTGCCTCCGTGCCATACGGATTGTCTTTTTTCAAAGAGCGTTCTTATGCCAACGTAGCCTTCAATGATTTGGCGGCTCAAACGCCCCTAAAAGTTTTGGCATTCTCCAGGCTTCGTCCAAAAGCACAGAGTGACTGACGGAAAAAATCCACAAGATCAATCACAGACTGGTTAATAGCGCTGCCAGATTTTGCTTGTGGGCTGACTACTCCGATGCGCGAAGAACATACCCAATACGACCTCAACGAAGACGGCGCAGCCCAATAAAATTTCCATGAATACCTCCTCTAATGTCTGTACAGTGAATCTTCAAGATCAAAAGATTCCTATGCCCGAAATATATGCAAATTTCATGCCAATTCTAGAGATTTTTTTTCATCTCTTACGCAATCTTTCGTTAAGGAGACTACAAGGTATTCACAGTTTTCTCATCTTCTTCGCCAACATAAGTTCAGGAGAAAAATTTTCCCATTGTCAAAAATTTATGGTGAACAAAGCGCATTTTTTTCCTCCCGCATAAGGACTTGTACGTTGACGCTCTGCAAGGAGCATCCAAAGCCAGCAAAAGCTCTTCACAGAAGCGTTTGTTGTGACGGAATACCAAGAGCCATCAACACAGACAAAAATCACCCGAAAACCGTGGCCGAGTGGCATGGCTCATTCGTACTCCTCTGAGTCAGCAGCGTTTTTGACAAAAAATAGCGAGCCACGACAGCAAGTATCGTGGCTCGCACAGAAGATTTAATGACTTTGCGCCGAGAACAAACAAGGCTCAAGCAACAGCCTTTTGCATTCAGGAGCGATAATCCGCGTTCAGGGAAACGTATTCGTGACCAAGATCCGAGGCCTCATGCCGATAGCAGCCTGGACCGTCACCGAGATCGATGTCCACGGCAATATCTTCGGCTTTCAGCCTTTCGGCCAGCTCCTCTTCAAGATCGTCGTTAACCGGCTGTCCCTGCCTAAAACGCTGGATGCCACAGAGACTCAAACTAACTTTTTCCGGCTCATAATCGGCTCCACTGTAACCCACAGCCGTAATAATCCGGCCCCAGTTACCATCGCCCCCATAAATAGCTGTTTTCACAAGCTGCGAACGACCAACGGCACGAGCCACCTTTTCTGCCTGCAGAGTATCACGCGCGCCATGAACCACGATATGCATAACCTTGCTTGCACCTTCACCGTCTTTGACAAGCATATGGGAAACCTTGCGCAAAATATCGGTCAAAGCCTCTTCAAAAACAGCAAGGTCCTCAGCGGTTTCCAATGACACATTGGCGCGGCCATTGGCCAGACCAACGATGGTATCATTGGTTGAGGTATCGCCATCCACAGAAACACGGTTAAAAGTTTGCTCAACAGCGCGAGCAAACATTCCCTGCCAAACATTCTGGGCAATGGCCGCATCGGTCAAGCAAACACAAAGCATGGTAGCCATATTGGGGCAGATCATACCGGCCCCCTTGGCCATCACGGTCAAGCGTACTGTCCCTTTGGCCAGAGCAAGATCGCGTGAAGCGAACTTGGGAAAAGCATCCGTGGTCATAAAAGCTCTGGTAAAACCTTCGGCATCACGACTGCCAAGATTGTTGACAAGCTCTGGCAACGCCGCTCGAAAGCAGTCCATTTTCAGCTGCGCGCCTATAACGCCAGTGGAAAGAGGAACAACCGAAGTCTCAGCAATGCCAAAATTGTCGCCAATAAGCTTCTGACAGTCATGGACATTACGCATACCTTGGTCACCGGTACAGGCATTAGCCTGGCCAGAATTGGCCACAACAGCCCGTACAGGTTGACCAGATGCCAAAATCTCGCGGCAAACAAGCACCGGAGCGGCACAAAAACGATTCTGGGTAAACAAGCCAGCAAAAACACAATCCGCATCCGAGATCAAAAGCCCCAGATCATAACGATCCTTGGCCTTAAAACCCGCCTTGGCACTACTCGCCCGAAAGCCCTGGGGCAAATCATCCAACATACTTCCTCCAAAAAAAGACGCCTTTTTTATCGCTGGACAAAAAAGGCGTCTTCAAAATCTCAACAAGGCAAGGCTTAGGCACGCGACTTCTGAATCTCGTCGGCAATAGCCTGCGGCACCCGCTCATAGTGATGGAACTGCATAGTAAAGGTGGCACGTCCCTGAGTACGGCTGCGCAAATCCGTGGCATAGCCAAACATGGAGGCCAGGGGCACCTGGGCACGAATGCTCTGAGCTCCGCCAGCTCTGGCTTCCATACTCTGCACACGGCCACGGCGGCCATTGAGGTCACCCATAACATCACCCAGATATTCTTCAGGTGTCACCACTTCCACATCCATGATGGGCTCGAGCAAGACGGGACCAGCCTTCTGCATGGCGTCCTTGATGGCCATGGAACCGGCCACATAAAAGGCCTGCTCTGAAGAGTCGACTTCGTGGTAGGAACCAAAAACGAGGTTGACCTTGACGTCAACACAAGGGAAGCCCGCCAGCACACCACTCTTCATGGCATCCTGAATACCCTTGTCAATGGAGGGAATATACTCTTTGGGAATGACACCACCGGTAATGGAGTTCACGAACTCATAGCCCTTACCGGAATTCGGCTCGATCTCAATCACGCAGTGACCGTATTGACCACGACCGCCAGACTGCTTGACATGCTTCATGTCACTCTTGCCAGGCTTGGAAATGGTCTCACGATAAGCAACCTGAGGCTTACCGACATTGGCGTTGACACCGAACTCGCGAGTCAAACGATCCACGATGATGTCCAGGTGCAATTCGCCCATGCCCGAGATCAGGGTCTGATTTGTCTCTTCATCGCCCTTCACGCGGAAGGAAGGATCTTCCTTGGCCAGTTTGTTCAACGCTGCAGACAGGGCGTCGCGGTCAGCCTTGGTTTTGGGCTCAATAGCCACCTCAATGACGGGTTCAGGAATGTTCAACGACTCCAAAATCACAGCACGCTTTTCGTCACAAAGCGTATCGCCGGTTGAAGCGTTTTTCAGACCCACCAAAGCGACAATATCGCCGGCTCCGGCCCATTTGATGTCTTCACGCTTATTGGCATGCATCTTGAGGATACGGCCAATGCGTTCACGCTTGCCGGTATTGGCATCATAAACTGTCATACCGCTTTCAAGACAACCAGAATAGATTCGGAAGAACGACAAATGCCCGATGAAGGGATCGGAAAAGAGCTTGAAGACAAGACCGGCAAGAGGTTCTTTATCGGTACAATGGCATTCAATGAGCTTATCTTCTTTGCCGGGCTCGTGGCCAGTCATGGGCGGGATGTCCACAGGTGAAGGCAAATAAGCTACAATGGCATCCAAAAGCGGCTGCACGCCCATATTTCTAAAAGCGGAACCACAAAGTACAGGCACAATGCTGCGTGAAATCGTCGCCTTGCGCACGCAAGAGATAATTTCTTCCTCTGTGAGCTTTTCGCCACCTAAGTACTTGTCCAAAAGGGCTTCATCCTCTTCAGCCACAGCTTCAAGCATTTCATGATGCTTTTCTTCAAAAACGGCTTTGAGTTCCGCGGGCACATCACCTTCGATCATGCTCGCGCCCTTGGTTTCTTTATCAAAGCGGATGGCCTTCCCACTGACCAGATCCACCACGCCCTCAAATTTATCTTCTGAACCAATGGGGATCTGCAAAGCTACAGGTTTGGCACCCAGACGGTCGTGGATCATCTCGACGCAACGATTAAAATTGGCGCCAATACGGTCCATCTTGTTCACAAAGCAGATACGCGGCACATTGTAGCGATCTGCCTGACGCCAGACTGTTTCTGACTGAGGCTCAACGCCAGCCACTGCGTCAAAGACGCAGACCGCGCCGTCCAGTACGCGCAGGGAGCGCTCAACTTCAATGGTGAAGTCCACGTGACCTGGTGTGTCAATGATATCAATACGATGATCTTTCCAATAGCAAGTGGTGGCTGCTGAAGTAATGGTAATACCGCGCTCCTGTTCTTGCTCCATCCAGTCCATGGTGGATTCACCATCATGCGTTTCACCGATTTTATGGTTCACGCCGGTGTAATACAGAATGCGTTCGGTTGTTGTGGTTTTGCCCGCGTCAATATGGGCCATGATGCCGATATTGCGCTGCATGTCCAAAGCTACGGTGCGAGACACAGGCTTTCCTCCAATAAGGTTGGTAGCAGTACACAAATGCCGTCGCTGACGACGGCACAGTCAAGCAAGACAAACAGGAACCGTTACCAACGAAAATGCGAGAACGCCTTGTTGGCATCAGCCATGCGGTGGGTGTCTTCGCGCTTTTTCACAGCGCCACCACGACCATTGTAAGCATCAATAAATTCACCAGAAAGCTTGGCCGTCATACCCTTTTCGCCGCGTGAACGGGCATAATTAATGATCCAGCGAATAGAAAGGGATACCTGACGGTCAGGATGAACATCCATGGGCACCTGATAGGTAGCGCCGCCCACACGACGCGCTTTGACTTCCATGTGGGGTTTGACATTATCCAAGACCTTTTCAAAGGCGCGCAACGGATCTTCACCGGTCTTTTCTGCAAGCTTAGCCAATGAACTGTAAAAAATCTTTTCTGCGGCACCGCGTTTGCCATTGTACATCAGACGATTGACAAATTTGGTGACAAGACGGCTGTTATAAAGAGGATCGGGGAGAATCTCCCGCTTGGGGACAGAACCTTTACGTGGCATGGGGTTACTCCTTCCACAGGCTTGGGCTCGCACCAACCCCGCAGGCTAGCTGCCCGCATGGCGCAGAGCCGGGATGAAAAAAACTATTTAGGACGCTTTGCACCGTACTTGGAACGGCTCTTGCGGCGATCAGCCACACCACCGGTATCCAGAGTACCGCGGACAATGTGGTAACGCACACCGGGAAGGTCCTTAACACGACCGCCACGAATGATGACCACAGAGTGCTCCTGCAAATTGTGGCCTTCACCGGGAATATAGGCGGTGACTTCAATGCCATTGGTCAGACGCACACGGGCAACCTTACGCAAAGCCGAGTTGGGCTTTTTAGGGGTTGTGGTGTAGACACGCGTGCAGACGCCACGCCGCTGCGGGCAGGCCTGCAAAGCAGGTGTCTTCTTACGTTTGACCACGGCTTTCCGCTCAATACGGATAAGCTGGTTAATGGTAGGCATAGTTCCTCCAAACTAAAGGGTTTAAGGGAGCCTTTGTACTTGAGCAGACCTTGCCTGTCAAGATCTAGTGTCTTGTCTCAATCATTTTTGAAATTAACGCCATAAAAAAATTAGCATCCGTCGTCGTGAGATGCATTGGTTAGGAAGAATTGGCATCCATCTTTTCTTTCTGCCTACGCTCGCGCTCCCTGTGGTTTTTCTCTAT